>NZ_CP128606.1:2762500-3087500 GCF_051132405.1 Tabrizicola sp. M-4 | reverse complement strand
TGACCGACTGGTTGGGCTGGATCATGGTGACGCTCAACCCCGACGCGCCGGACGTGCACCAGTCCCTGCGCGACGTGGAGGCTCTGGTCGGCCATCTGGACATGGCCAACTATGCCGAGACCTTCCGCGAGGAATTTCGCTGGGCCACGAACTGGAAGGTGCTGGCCGAGAATTTCATGGAAAGCTATCATCTGCCGGTCTGCCATGCGGGCACCATCGGGGGCAGTTGCGACCTTGCCCTGATGGAATGCCCCGAAGGGACCGAGTCTTTCAACTACCACTGGATCGTGAAGAACGACACCGTTCCGCTGGCACTTGCCCATCCGTCGGACACGCGCCTGCAAGGCGATGAGCGGCGGATCACATGGCTGCTTGCAGTCTATCCAGCCCTGCTAATCACTCTGACCCCAGGCTATTTCTGGTATCTCTCCCTGACGCCTGACGGACCGGGGCATGTGAAGGTGCTCTACGGCGGCGGGATGAGTGCAGCATGGATGTCCGATCCCGAGGCACCTGCCCATCTGGCTGCCGTCAAGGCGCTGCTTGACGATGTGCAGGTCGAGGACAAGGGCTGCACCGAGAAGGTCTATCGCGGCCTTCTAGCCCGTATGTCCGCCCCCGGACCACTGAGCCATCTGGAGCGGCCGAATTTCGAATTCGCGCAATACATCGCCCGGATGATGCACGAGGCATGATCCGACCCTGCCGGGGGCGCAGGAACGTCCTCCGGACTGCCGAAATCCCACAGATGCAACGGAAAGTACCCATGGCCCATATCCGCCACCGCAAGTTCAACACCAAGGACACCTATCCGGAGCAAAAGTTGGACAACGACCTTGCGCAGGCCGTCGTCGCGCGGGGGACAGTGATCTTCCTGCGCGGGCAATGCCCGCAGGATCTGGACACGGCGAAGAACATCGAAAGTCACGACCCCGTCGAACAGACTCACAAGGTCATGCAGAACATCCGCCAACTCGTCGAGGAATGCGGTGGGAAGATGGAGCATGTGACGAAACTTGTCGTCTATCTAACCGATGTGCGCCATCGTGAGGCTGTCTATCGCACGATGGGAGAGTATATCCGGGGGGTGCATCCGGTTTGCACCGGGCTGGTCGTGGTTGCGCTGGCGCGGCCCGACTGGCTGGTGGAGATCGATGCCACGGCTGTCATTCCCGACTGAACCGCCTTGCATGCCTGTCGCATGGGTATTTGGGCCGAGACGAAGATGCGGGCCCCCGGATCCCTGAACCGCTGACGAGGCCCTATTCTTCGAGGTTACGCATGACTTTTTCCTTGTTGGCCCGCTGTTCCGACACCGGCGCCTTCGGCATGGTGATCTCATCCTCCTCGCCCGCCGTGGCGGCGCGCTGTGCCCATGCGCGGGCAGGGGTGGGCGTGGCCGCGACGCAGAACATCACCGACCCCGCGCTGGGGCCCGCGCTTCTGGCGCGTTTGGCGGGGGGGGCGGATGCCTCCGGCGCGATGGCGGCGGTCGTGGCCGGGGCCGCGCATGTGGACTACCGGCAGTTGATGGTTGTGGACGGGCAGGGGCGCACGGCCAGCCATTGCGGTGCGCGCATCCTTGGCCGTTGGGGGATCGCCGAGGGGCCGGGTGTGATTGCCGGTGGCAACCTGCTGGCGCATGAAGGGGTGCCGGGGGCGATGGTCGAGGGGTTTCTGGCCGCAGGTGGCGCATTGGGTGACCGCCTGATCGCCGCCCTCATCGCCGGGCGGGATGCCGGGGGCGAGGCGGGGCCGGTGCATTCGGCGGGCCTTCTGATAGTGGATCGCGAAAGCTGGCCGGTGGCGGAGTTGCGCTGCGACTGGTCGGAAGAGGCGCGGCCAATCGAGGCGGTTGCGCGGGCCTGGGAGGTCTATGCGCCGCAGATGGCGGCCTATGTTCAGCGCGCCCGTGATCCGCGCGATGCGCCGTCCTATGGCGTGCCGGGGGATGAGTGATTGCAGCGACCCGTGCGGCGCGCGGGGAACGGCGGGCATGATGCTGCGGATGGGGCTTTCGCAAGCGGCCCCGCGCGTCTAGCTTTTGTGCCATGCCGCTGCGCTTTACGCTTCGCCAACTTGAATACCTTGTCGCGGTCGCGGATTGCGGCTCGGTCGCGCTTGCGGCGGAGCGGTGCCATGTCTCGTCACCGTCGATATCGGCGGCCATCTCGCAACTGGAGCAGGAATTCGGCCTGCAGCTTTTCGTTCGGCGTCATGCGCAGGGGCTTTCGCTGACCGAAGGGGGGCGGCAGTTCACCGAAGCCGCGCGCGAGGTGCTGTCGGCGGGGGCGGCGTTGAACGACCGTGCGGCCGAATTGACCGGGCAGGTGCGCGGGCCGCTTGCCGTGGGCTGCCTGCTGACCTTTGCGCAGGTGGTGTTGCCGCGGCTGCGTCGAGGCTTTGCCGAGGCCTTCCCCGAGGTTGAGTTTCGCCAGTCGGAGCATGACCATGCCGGGCTGATCGAGGCGCTGCGCCACGCGACCATCGACCTTGCGCTGAGCTATGATCTTGAGATTCCGGGTGATCTGGCCTTTCATCCCCTGCTTTCGCTGCCACCCTATGCGCTGTTGCCCGAAGAGCATGCGCTGGCGACGCGGGCCTTCGTCACGGCGCAGGATCTGGCGGAATGGCCGATGGTTCTTCTGGATCTGCCCTTCAGTGCGGATTACTTCCTTTCCTTCTTCACGGCCGAGGGGTTGCGGCCCCGCATTGCCGAACGGACGCGTGATATGGGGGTGATGCGGGCCATGGTTGCCAACGGGTTCGGCTATTCCATCGCGAACATCCGGCTGGGATCGGATCGGGCACCGGATGGGCGGCGTCTGGTCTTCGTGCCGCTGGTGACGACCCGCCCGCCGATGCGGATGGGGCTGATCCTGTCACAGGCTTCCCCGTCTCGGCGGGCGGTCGCGGCTTTCGTCGACCATTGCCGCGCGGCGCTGACCGAGGACGCGTTGCCGGGGTTGACGGGACCGGAGGCTTGACCCGATGGCCGTCCTGTCTAGATGCCGCGCATGATGCCGCGCAACGACCTTTCCCGCAAACCCGCCGCCCTTATCGTGGCGCATGGTCAACCTTCTGATCCTGCGCCCGCCGGGGCCGAGATCGCCTTCCTTGCGGCCAAGGTGCAATCCCTGATGCCGGACTGGCATGTCCGTGCGGCGACGCTGGCCGAGCCCGGCGCAATTGCGCGGGCTGTGGCGGAGGCGGGAGAGGAGGGGCTGGTCTATCCGCTGTTCATGGCAGGAGGCTGGTTCACCCGGACACATCTTCCGGAAAAACTGGCCGAAGCAGGGGGCGCGCGCTGGACGGTGCTGCCACCCTTCGGACTGGACGGGGCGGTGCAGGCCCTTGCCGTGGATGTTGTGCGGGAGGCGTTGCTGGTGGATGGGCTGGTGGCGCGAGAGGCAACGGTTCTGGTGGCGGCGCATGGCAGTTTTCGCAGCCCCGCCCCGGCCGAGGTGGCGCGGGACGTGGCGACACGGTTGCAGGGCGAGCTGGGCCTTGCGCGGGTGGAGGTCGGGTTCATCGACCAGAGTCCCCGCATCGCCGAAGTGGCGGCGGGTTTGCCGGCTGACGCGATTGTCCTGCCCTTCTTTGCGGCCCGCGGTGGCCATGTCATCGATGATCTGCCCGCTGCCCTAGAGGAGGCGGGTTTCTTGGGGCGGGTGCTGCCGCCGCTTGGCCTTGATGCGCGCGTTCCGGGGCTGGTGCGCCGGGCGCTGAAGGCTTCGCGGGGCTGAGAGCGGCGGGCCCGCAAGTCAGACCTGCGACAGGCCTGCTGCGGCGGCCTAGCCCTGCTCTGCGATGTGGAGGGCCGTGGTTTCCGTGCCCGTGCCCAGCTGTTGAGAGAGCAGGGCGCGTGTCTCCCTCCAGATCGCGGGCAGGGCTTCCAAGGCCTGAAGCAGGGATGGCATGTCCTCGGTCTTGATTGCCGTTTCCGCCTGAACCAGCACCTCCCTGAGGGCGCGGGTGCCGAAGGTCCCCGAAGCGCCTGACAGGCGATGGCACAGGGCCGCGATCTCGTCACGCTGCGTATCGGGGGAGAGGGCCGCGATCTGGTGAAGAATGCCGTCACCGTCGACCACGAGCCGCTGGATCAGGGGACGGGATGTTTCCGGGCCAAGGTGACGCAGCATCTGATCTAGGGCGTCGGTGTCAAGGACCGGCGGCTCTGCCGAGGTTTCTGTCTTCTGTCGCGCATCGGGGGCCGGAGAGAAGGTGCCCCCGGACCCGGAAGGGAGCAGTGCGCGCAGAAGGTCGTCGCGCGTTACCGGCTTGGTCAGGGCAGTTTCCATGCCGACCGCGCGAAACTGCGCCTGTTCCTGTGGCAGGGCATGCGCGGTGAGGGCGAGGATGCGTGCCTGCGCGCTTGGCCCCTTCGCGCGGCGGATGGCGCGGGTGGCGGATACCCCGTCCAGTCGCGGCATGGAGATATCCATCAGGATGACGTCGAAGGCGGTCTGTGCGGCAAGGTCGACGGCCTGCTGTCCGTCATGCGCCTCGGTCACCCTGTGCCCCGCGCTTTCGAGAAAGCGGCGCATCAGAAAGCGGTTGATCGCATTGTCCTCGACCAGAAGGATATCAAGCGGTTCGATCCGCAATTTCGCCCCTTCGCTATCTGAGTGCACTTCCCCACCGTCGTCTCCTGTAACCTGATGCGGCAAATCGATCCCGGTCACGGCTGCGGGCTCCGCCGCGGCAATCGGCAGGGGAAGGCGCAGCCAGAACAGGCTTCCCTCGCCCATCAGGCTTTCCACGCCGATATCTCCGCCCATGGCACGGGCAAGGCGACGGGCGATGCCAAGGCCCAGCCCGGTGCCGCCCGCGCTGCGCCCATAGCTGGAGTCGAGCGTGACGAAATCGTCGAAGATGCGGTCCAGATCTTCCTCGGCTATGCCGATCCCGGTATCGGAGATGCGGAATTCGACCATCGGGGCAGGGGTTTGCAGCCGCTCCACCTCGACGGCGATATCGCCGTTTCGGGTGAATTTCACGGCATTCCCGATCAGATTCAGCAGGATCTGGCGCAGGCGGCCACGATCACCGGTGACCCAGTCCAACGGGCCGGAAAGAGTAGAGAGAGTCAGGCGGTTGCCGCCGGCCGCGGCAAGCCCCGCCTGATTGGCGACGGTCTCTTCCAGCAGGCGATCGAGGTTGAAACTTGCCTTTTCGGGCAGGGCGACACCGGCCTCGGCGCGTGAGACATCAAGTACGGAATTTACATGTCCGAGGAGGATTTCGCCCGATGCCTCCATCACCGAAAGAAGTTCCGCCTGCTCGCGTGAAAGTCGGGTGTGCCGCAGCAGTTCGACCGAGCCGATCAAGCCGTTGAGGGGGGTGCGCATCTCGTGGCTCATGACGGCGAGGAACTCTGCCTTGGCCTGTTCTCCGGCCTGCGCCTGATCGAGTGCGCGGGTCAGGGCGGCCTCGTCGCGGCGGCGGAGGGAGATGTCCCGGACGAAGGCGACGACGAGGCCTTCTTCGGGGACTTGCGCGCGCGCGATGGAGACTTCCGCAGGAAAGACCGTGCCATCGGCGCGGCGGGCATCGATCTCGATCCGCAGCGGTTCGCCCGCACGGGTGGGGGTGTCGCGGATCGCGGCAATCAGGTCGCGCGCCTGTGGGCCGTTTGCACCTTCGGCAAAAAGCGCTTCGAAGACGTGCCTGCCGCGCGCCGCTTCCGTCGAAAGGCCGAAGATGGCTTCGGCAGCGGGGTTGAATTCACGGATCCGCCCCTGCCGGTCGGTCACGACGATGCCGTCGGCCGAGGCCGAGACGATGGTTGCCAGTCGAGCGCCCGTTGCCCGCAGCACGGCGCGCTGTGTCTCGGACCGACGGAATTGCACGGCAAGGACGCCCGCGACCCCGACCACGATGAAAAGAAGTGTCGCCGTCACCATGGCAAGCCTGAGCAGCGTCGAGGAAATGGACTCGCGGTTGAGATCCGCCTGGGCCACGAATTCCGAAAGGGCGTTGAGCGTAAGGGTTCGCGCGGCGGCCCGTACATCCGGAAGGGGCGCGAGGATCGCGGGGATCGCTTCGGCAAGGACCGGGTCCGGTGCGTCGATGGTTGCCACGGTATCGTCGAGGAAGCCGCGCAGGCGGCCATACTCGGGCGCGAAATCGGGCCCCGTCAGCATGGGCGCGTAAAGGGGGCTTTGCTCCAGCATGCCGATCCGGCTGTAGAGGACGTTGAACCAGCGGCGCACCTCATCGAGGTGCTCGGGCGTTGGTTCGGTCCGGGCGAACTGAAGGGCGGATTGCAGGCGCAGGATCTCCACCTCGGTCTGCATCACGACCCATTGGGTATTGTCTGTCGAAGCGCGTTGCAGCGCCGTCAGTTTCGAGCGCACCTCATGGGCGAGAAGGCCGATCGCGACGAGGCAGAGGATGGCAAGCCCTGCCATCGTGCCCAGCCGAACCTGCCGTGCCCAGCGCATGCCCCCCAATCCGCACCCTTTCCCTGTGATCCCGGCCCTGCGGCGTCGCGCAGCCTGGCAACAGGCTGCACCTTGCGCAGAGGCTAGGACAGAAGGGCCTTGCTTTCCAAGGTGTTTCGCATGTCATGCTGGGCTGGACGGTGCAGTTGGCCGTTCCGGCAGCGACAGGTGGCAGATGCGGCTTCTTCTGGCCGATGACCATGATCTTGTGAGGGAAACGCTTGCGGCCTTTCTCGTGGCCGAGGGTTTCGAGCAAGTCCGCTGCGTGGCCAGCCTACCAGAGGCGCTGGCGGTGCTGGAAGAGGATCGGGGTTTCGATCTGGTGCTTCTGGATTACACGATGCCCGGGATGAGCGGTCTGGAAGGTCTGGCCCGCGCCCGTGCCGCGGCACCGAACGTGCCCATAGCGATCATCTCGGGAACGGCGCAACGCGATCTGGCCGAGGCTGTCCTGCAGGCGGGGGCAGCAGGGTTCGTTCCGAAGACGCTTGCGGCACGGGCGATGATTGCTGCGGTGCATCTGATGGCATCGGGTGATGTATTCGCTCCTATCTCGCTTCTGCTGCGGGAACCGGCCATCGCGGCGTCGCTGCAAAGCCTGACGCGGCGCGAGACGGATGTGCTGCGGGGGATCTGCGAGGGAAAGTCGAACAAGGAGATTGCCCGCGACCTCGATCTGCAGGAGGTAACGGTCAAGCTTCACGTAAAGACGCTGAGCCGAAAGCTGGGGGCGAAGAACCGCACCCATGCCGCCATGATCGCGCGGGACTCCGGGTTGAGTTGAGAGGGCGAATTTTCTGCGAAAATTCGACGGCCCCGGCTGTGCCGGGGCTTGATTTTTCGCAGAAAAATCGCGGCGATTGAGGGGTTAGACGGTGTGGAGGTAGAGGTCGAAATCGACCTCGCTCACCGTTCGTGCCACGCGCGCGTATTCGGCGGCCTTGATCGCGGTGAAGGTGCGGTGCATGTCCTCGCCCAGCGCCTCTTTCAGGAAGGCGGAGCCCTGTGCCGCGACGATGGCCGAGCGCCAGTCGACCGGGATCGGGGGGGCATCCTGCGCCTCGGCATAGCCGTTTCCGGTTGTTTCCGGGCCGGGATCGATGCGGTGTTTCAAGCCGTGCCGGATGCCGGCCAGCACCGTGGTCGCCACCAGATAGGGGTTTGCATCCACGCCGGCGGGGCGGTGTTCGATGCGCCGCGCCTTGATGTCGCCCGCCGGGATGCGCAGGGCGACGGAGCGGTTGTTCACCCCCCAGGTTGGGCTGACCGGGGCATAGCTTTGCGCGGCGAAGCGGCGCCATGAATTGGCATGCGGGGCGAAGACCAGCATCGATTCGCCCATCGTCGCGCGCAGTCCGCCCAAGGCGTGCAGAAGGGTGGGGTTCCATTGCCCCTCGACCGTCTCGATGAAGACGTTGCGTCCATCGGCATCGCAGAGGGAGACGTGGAAATGCATCCCCGATCCGGCGTAATTCTCCACCGGCTTGGCCATGAAGCAGGCGGTGACGCCATGCTGGCGGGCCTGCAGGCGGACGATCCGCTTCAGGCGCATCAGGTCGTCGGCGGCCTGCATCACGTCGGTGCGGTAGTGCAGCGTCAGTTCGTATTGGCCGGGCGCGTATTCGGAGATCATCGTCTCGGCCTTGATCCCGGCCTTCTCGGCGGCGGCGTAGATGTCGCTGAACAGCGGCAGCATCCCGTGCAGGTGATCGACGGAATAGACTTCCGTCTTGTGCGACCCGCGCCCGTCCAGCACGTCGCGGGCGGGTTGCACCTTGCCATCGGGGCCACGGTCATTGGCCAGCAGGAAGAACTCCAGCTCGAAGGCCCCCGCGGGGTGCAGGCCTTCGGCGGCCAGCGCGTCGACCTGTCGTTGCAGGGCGTGGCGCGGGTCGGAGGTCATGGGGTTGCCGTCGAGGTCGTACATCGACATCAGCAATTCGCCCCGCGCGGGCTTTGTGGCGTGCAGCGGGATGAGGCTGCCGGGGATGGGCCAAGCGCGCAGGTCGCCATCGCCCTGATCCCAGATCAGGCCTGTTTCATGGACATCCTCGCCGCAGATGTCTAGGCCGAGGATCGAAATGGGCAGATGGCGGCCATTGTCGTAAAGCGAAAGCAGCTCATGGCGACGGATGATCTTGCCGCGCCCGATCCCGTTCGAATCGTGCAGGACGATGTCGAAGGCCTCGATTTCGGGATGGGCGGCGAGAAAGGCTTCGGCCTCGGCGCGGCATGAGCCGGAGGGGCTTTGCGTGGTCATTCTTCGTTTCCGGGAAAGAGGTCGGTGAGGATGTCGTCGAAGGCCGCGATCAGGCGGTCGATCTGGCGATCCGTCGTGGCAGGGCTGACGAGCATCATATTGTGGAAGGGCGCGATGAGGCAGCCGCGGTTGAGCAGAGAGGTGTGGACGACGCCTTCCACCTCGGGCTGGTGGGCATGGTGCGCCTCGGTTCCGTTGCGCAAGGGGCCGGGGGCGCAGATGAACTCCACCCTGGCGCCGACGCGGACGACATGCCAAGGGGCCCTGTGCGTTTCGATAACCTTGGACAGACCGGAGGCAAGGCGATCTGCGCCAGCTTCCATATGGGCGTAGTTTTCCGGCGTCATCACCTCGGCGAGCGTGGCGGTGAGACAGGCGAATTGCATGGGATTGGCCGAAAGCGTGGTGCCCATGCCGGAATGGCCCGGCTCGCGGGTCTCGTTGTAGGCGGCGAAGCGGTCGGCCACCGAGGGGCGCATGCCCCAGACGGCGGTGGGCAGACCTCCAGCCACGCATTTGCCGACGACGAACATGTCGGGGTCCAGGCCATGTACGGCGGTATAGCCGCCAAGCCCGGAGGAGATCGTATGCGTCTCGTCGATGATCAGCAGGGCGCCATATTGCGTGGCGAGTGCGCGCAGGCCCGCGTGGAAACCCGGTTCGGGCAGGACCATGCAGGAATTGGTCATGACCGGTTCTGTGAGGATGGCGGCGATCTCGCCCGATTTCAGCGCGGCTTCGACTGCGGCGAGGTCGTTGAATTCGACGGCCATGGCGGCCTTGGTCAGGTCCTGCACCTGCCCCACGAGACCCGCGCGGTTGATGGTGGTGCCGCCCGCGAGTTCCACCATCGTGTCGTCGAGCGTGCCATGATAGCACCCGTTGAAGACGAGGACCTTGGGCCGCCCCGTCACGGCGCGGGCCACGCGGAGGGAGAAGCGGTTGGCGTCGGTCGCGGTGGTGGCGATCTGCCAGCGGAAGGTGCCGAAGCGTTCAGTCAGCAGGCGGCCTGCCTCCATCGCGGCTTCGGTCGGCAGCATGTAGGTCAGGCCGCGGGCGGCCTGCGCCTTGATCGCCTTGGCGACCGGTTGTGGCGAATGGCCGAACATGGAGCCGGTATCACCAAGACAGAAGTCGTCGATCCGGTGGCCGTCGATATCGGTGAGTTTCGCGCCCTGCGCCTTGGCCACCAGCGGCAGGTGGGGCATGGGCCAATCGGCCATCCAGTGCATGGGCACGCCGTTCAGCCAATGGCCCGCGCCCTGTTGCAGCGCGATGGCGGCCTTTGGGCGGGAGGCGGCGTAGCGGTCCGCCTCGCGCCGGGCGATGGCATCAAGTCTGGAGCGGGGGATGCCGGCGATGATCTCGGTCATGGAGTCGGGTCCGTCTGGGCTTTGCCCTGCTTATGGCGCGGAATTTGATCAAATGCAAATGCTGCCAATCGGAGCGCCGCGCGAAGGGCGCGGCGCAAGCCTTTCCTCTCGCCTGCGCGCGTGCCGCGCTCCGGCTCGGATGGCGGGGGCACTTCGCCCCCCGCACCCCCCGAGGGTATTTTGGCCGAGACGAAGCCCAATGCCTCAGGAGGTGACGCGGATTTCGATCAGTCGCGGGCCGGACTGTGGTTCGGAAAGGGCGGCGTGCAAGGCGGCGGGGTCTTCGGGGACGCTTTGGAAGGTCAGGTTGCAGGCGGCGGCGAAGGGGGCGAGGTTCAGGGGGCTGGGGCTGCAGCCGATGATCTCGGTCTGGGCGTCGCGCATGGCCTCGGCTATTTCGCGGTAGCTGGCGTTGTTCCAGACGAGGAAGGTGAGCGGAAGGTTTTCGTCAACCGCGACGCGCAGTTCGGCAGGGTCGAATTGCAGGCCGCCATCGCCGATGAGGCAGACAGTGGGCGTGCCGGGATTGGCGATGGCCGCGCCGATGGATGCGCCGGGGCCGAAGCCCAGCGCACCGAAGCCGGTGGCGGCGTTGAACCAGCCGCCGGGGCGGTCATGGTCGTAGAAGAGGTTGGCGGCATAGACCGGCTGGGTGCTGTCGCCCACGATCTGCGCGCCGGGGAGGGCGGTGCGGATCGCCTCGACCATCGCGAGCTGGGAGGGCATGGCGGGATGGAGGTGTGCGAGTTCGGTACGGGCCTTTTCGCGTGCGGTGGCGGCGCGGGAGGGGCCCTCGGCCTGTTTCGCCGCGAGATGGGGAAGCAGGGCCGCGATGGTGGGGGCCGTCTCGGCCTTGATCGTGAGCGCGGCCGGATGACGGGCGAGTTGATCGGCGCAGACATCGACGCGGATCATGCCGGACAGATCGGGGAAGCCGCCGCGCACATACATGTCGTAATCGGTGGGGCCGAGTTCGGTGCCGAGGGCGAGGATCCGGTCGGCCTGCCGGATGAGATCGCGCGGGGCGTCGAGCGAGGGGGAACCGGGGACGCAAAGCGGGTGGGCGTGCAGCATGCCGCGCGCGTTCACCGTAAGGATCACAGGCGCGTCGAGGGTTTCGGCTAGCTGACGCAGGGCCGCATCGCAGCCGCGCGCGCCGCCGCCTGCTAGGATCACGGGGCGCCGGGCGGCGTTCAGCAGTTGGGCTGCCTGAGCGATCTGTTTTGCGTCGGGACCGGGGCGCGTGGGAAGGGGCGCGCGGGGGGCCGCGGGCGCGGCCAGTGGCATCACGTCGGTCGGGATCTCGATATGCACGGGGCCGGGACGTCCGGTAAGGAGGTTGGCAAAGGCCCGGTCGAGCAAGGGTTCGAGATCGGCGGGGTCCTCCAGCCGTTCGGTGGGGCAGAGGGGGCGGACCATGGCGGCCTGATCGGGGAGTTCGTGCAGGAGGCCGAGGCCCCTGCCAAGGCTGTTGCGCCGGTTGACGCCGGAGATGACGAGGATCGGGACAGAGTCGGCCTTGGCCTGACCCATGGCGGTGAGGGCGTTCAGGAGGCCGGGACCGGTGATGACGAAGGCAACGCCGGGTTTTCCGGAGGCGCGGGCATAGCCGTCGGCCATGAAGGCCGCGCCCTGTTCGTGGCGGGGGGTGACATGGCGGATGCCGCCACCGGCGAGGCCACGGTAGAGTTCGATCGTGTGGACGCCGGGGATGCCGAATACCACCTCGACCCCGCGCGCCTTCAATCCTTCGACGAGGGCCTGACCGACCGTCCTCATGCCGCCATCCTCCGGGCTGCGGCGAAGGCGGCGATGCGGGTGCAGGCCTCTGCGATGCGATCATCGGGTTGGGTGAGGGAGAGGCGGAGCCAGCCTGCGAGGGCGGTGCCGAAGCTTTCGCCGGGCATGGTGGCGACTTTCGCCTCGGCCAGCAGGGCGCGGGCGAAGGCATCGCCGGTCATCCCTGTGGCGCGGATGTCGAGCAGGGCGAACATGCCCGCCTGCGGCATGTGGACCTGAAGGCCTGACACACCGTCGAGCCGGTCGCGGATCAGGGTGGCGCGGCGCTGGAAGCGGGCCATCATCTCGGCCGCGACGGGGGAGGGGGCGGAGATGGCGGCGGCGGTCATGTCGGCGATGAAGGGTTGGCTGCCGAAGAGCATGGTTTCCGACAGCGGCAGGAGGCGGGCGCAGAATTCAGCCGGGCCGATGCACCAGCCGGAGCGGAAGCCGGGGGCGGCGTGGGATTTGGAAATGGAGGAGGCGACGATGACGCGGTCGGCGAATTCGGGCAGATCGAGGGGGGAGGCGAAGGTCACGCCGGGGAAGCAGAGATCTTCGTAGACCTCGTCGCAGAGGACCCAGAGGTCATGGGCGGCGGCGAGATGGCAAAGGGCGGTGAGGTCGTCCTTCGTGAGGACCGCCCCGGTGGGGTTGTGCGGGCTGTTGAGGAAGAGGACGCGGGTGCGGGGCGTGATGCGGGCAGCCACATCGGCGGGTTGCATCCGGAAGCCCGCCTCGGGGCGCAGCGGTACGGGGATGACGGCGGCGCCGGTGGCGCGGATCAGGCCTTCATAGGTGGCATACATGGGATCGCCCACCAGCACCTCGTCGCCTTCGGAGACCAAGGTCTGGAGGATGGCATAAAGCGTGGTCTGGGTGCCGGGCAGGCACATGATCTGATCCTTGCCGATCGGACGCCCGCGCCGGGCGCTGTAGCGGGCCGAGAGGGCGGCGAGCAGCGCGGGTTCGCCCCGTCCGTTGGAGTAACCCGTGCGACCGGCAAGCATCGCGGCATGGGCGGTTTCCATAAGCGTGGCGGGGGTGGGGACGTCGGGTTCGCCGATGGTGAGTTCGATCACGGGTTCACCGGCGGCCTGCATGCGGCGGGCCAGTGCATGGATCTCCCATTTCGCGCCGCCCAATCCGGCGAGGCGTTCGGTGACGGGGGCGTATCTCATGCGTGGGTCTTTCTGTCTGGGAGGTCGGAATAGGCGGAGGCGGGGAAGCGGACGCCCAGCATCGCTCCGATGCCGTCCAGCGCGATGCGCAGCAATTCGCCTCTGTCGAAGTTGTCCGGCAGCGAGCCCCCTTCGATCCACAGCCCGTCGATCAGGGCATTGCAGGCAATGGCCTCGCGACGGTCGCGGGCGGGGTCTGCCGGGCGGGGAAGGGCGGCGATCAGTTCCTGCAGGCGGTCGCGATAGCCTAGATAGGTGGCCTCGTGGATGTCGTGCATCACGGGGTCGTTGCGGCCCAGATGCATGTAGCCCGCCCAGACACCGACCAGCAAGGTGGTCATCACGGGGGGGCGGAAATTCGCGGCGATGAAGGCCGCAAGGCGACCCACCGGGTCATCCTGCGGCTGGGCGGCGGCGGCGCGCAGCGCTTCGTGCGTCATGGCCTCCATCACCTGCCGGTAGACGGCATGGGTGAGTTCCTCTTTCGACTGGAAGTAGTGCCGGATGAGGCCCGGCGTCACCCCGGCACGGGCGGCAATGGCGCGGACGGTGGCGGCCTCGGGCCCGCCTTCGGCGACGAGGGACATGGCCGCTGCGATCAGATCGTCGCGGCGCTTTTCCTCGCCCTCGCGGCGATAGGGGCGGCGGAGGACTTGAGACGTCATGGGGTGCCCGTGAATTATACGGTTGAATAATAAATTTCATGCCCCGTGGGCGCAAGGGGCCACTTCAACATTGCCACAGCCAAGAGCGGTTGGCGATGGAGCGATTGTATGGGGATCAATGCGTCTGTGCGGTTCCGGGGGATTGTGCGTCGCGGGCAACATCCTTGTGCACGATGACATCGGCCTGCGGGTAAGCATCGAGGATCGCGCGGCGGAGGCCTGCGCCGATGGAATGGGCATCGCGCAGGGATTGGTCGCCGTCCAGTTCGATATGGATGTTGACGAAGACGCGGCTGCCAGCGGTGCGGGTCTTGAGGTCGTGATAGCCATGCACGCCCGGCCAGCCTTCGGCGATGCGCCCGATGCCCTCGACGATGGCCGGATCGGCGCGGCGGTCCATGAGTGCATCCCATGCGCCCTTGCCGATCTTGACCGCGCCGAGGATCAGCATCGCGGCGGCACCGAGGGCAACGATGGAGTCGATGGAGGCAAGGCCGAAGCGGCTGGAGGCCCAGAGCGAGAGGATCGCGCCGATGTTGGGCAGGAGGTCGCCAAGGTAATGCAGGCGATCCGCCGCGACGACCTTGCTGCCGGTGCGGCGGGCGACGCGGCCCTGCCACCACACGAGGGCGAGGGTCAGCAGGATGGAGATCGACATCACCACCATGCCGAAGCCTTCGTCGGCAAGCGGGGTGGGGTCCGGTGACAGGAGCCTGTCGACCGCGCCCCAGCCGATGGCGAGGGCCGCGATGACGATGAAGATGGATTGCCCCAGCGCGGCAAGGTCTTCGGCGGAGCTGTGGCCGAAGGCGTGGTCCTCGTCGGCGGGTTTGGCGGCATAGATGATGGCGGCCATGGCGCCGAGGCTGACCATCAGGTCCATCGCGCTGTCGGCAAGCGAGGCAGCGACCGAAAGCGCGCCTGTCTGGCCCAGCGCCCAGAGCTTCAGCCCCACCAGAGTGCCCGCCACGAGGACCGAGGCGATCCCGGCGGAGATGGTCATGCGGGTCTGTTCGGGCAGGGACATGGCAAGGACTCGGACTGTGACGGACTGTTGGCCGCCCGGTATCAAAGCCCCTGCACCGGGATCAAGCGAGAGTGACTCGCAATCGGATCATTCCACCACTTCGCCGGGAGCCACGCCCCAGAGCGAAGCCTTCTCGACCCAGCCCCGTTCCCCGTCGACCGAGATGCGGCACCAGTCGGCCTCGCATTCCTGAACCCAGCCGACGACATTGCGTTCGGCCTTGAAGATCACCTCGGACTCGGCCTGCGGGCGGCTGTGGAATTCGGCGATGTCGGCGGCGATCAGGACCGAGCGGACGCCGGAGAGGAGCGAGTAATGCACCCAGCCGCCGACGCCTTCGGCATCTTCGACCCGGCGCCAGTTCTCGTATTCCGCGGTGATCTTCAAGGGCATGCCGGACCGTGTGAAGACCCAGTCGATGCGGTGGGTCAGGCCGGGGCCGCGGCGGGCGTTGCCCTCGTTGCCCTTCAGGCTGACATAGCGGGGCAGGGGCAGGTTGGTGACCGCGCCGCGGTTCGGATCGCGGAGCGGGGCCTTGGAGGTGGGGGATGCCGCCTGAGCGGCGGCAGCGGTGCCATCCGTCGGGGTTGTGGCCGCCGGTGCAGGGGACGGAGCGGCGAGCGGCGGGGCGGCCTCTGGTGGCGGGGCGGGTTGGGCGGCGGCGGGGACGAGGCCATCGGGGCGCGGCATGGGCCGCGTCACCTCTTGCCCGAGGGCGGGAATGCCCCCCAGCACAAGAACACCCGCCAGCGCCCAGCCTACGCGACCTGTCATCACAACCGCCTGTCCTTTGCCCGCATCCGGTTGGCCGGAGGGGGCCTTACTGCCCATCGGGTCCGCGTCGTCGCGCGCACCTCTTGCTTCGGGGGCTTGTGCCTGCCCACGCTTCCCGCCACTTTGCCACCGAGGGAACGGATTTGGAAGTGCAGGGAGGATGCCGATGCCCGCAGGCCGCTTGAGTGTTGTCGTGACGCGACGGTTGCCCGAGCCGGTTGAAACCCGGATGAAGGAACTCTTCGACGTCGAGTTGCGCGATCCGGACCTGCCGATGACGCGCGAGGAACTGGCGCTGGCGATGCAGCGGGCGGATGTTCTGGTGCCCACGATCACCGATCAGATCGATGCGGGTCTTCTGGGGCAGGCCGGGGACCGGCTTAAGCTGATCGCGAATTACGGCGCGGGGGTGGACCATATCGACGTGGCGACGGCGCGGCAGCGGGGCATCCTCGTTTCCAACACGCCCGGCGTGGTGACGGAGGATACCGCCGACATGACCATGGCGCTGATCCTTGGCGTCACGCGGCGCATTCCGGAGGGGTTGGCGGTGATGCAGTCGGGCGAATGGCCGGGCTGGTCGCCCATGGCGCTGCTGGGGGGGCGGATCGGGGGCAAGCGGCTGGGCATCCTTGGCATGGGGCGCATCGGGCAGGCGGTGGCGAAACGCGCGCGGGCCTTCGGGATGCAGATCCATTACCACAACCGCCGCCGTCTTCGCCCGGAGGTGGAGGCGGAGCTTGAGGCGACGTGGTGGGAGAGCCTTGACCAGATGATCGCCCGGATGGACGTGATTTCCATCAACTGCCCGCATACGCCATCGACCTATCACCTGATGAATGCGCGGCGGTTGAAGCTGTTGAAGCCGTCTGCCGTGATCGTCAACACCTCGCGCGGGGAGGTGATCGACGAGAATGCCCTGACGCGGATGCTGCGCGCGCGGGAGATCGCGGGGGCGGGGCTGGACGTCTATGAGCGGGGGGCGGAGATCAACCCGCGCCTGCGGGAATTGCCGAATGTCGTGCTGCTGCCGCATATGGGATCGGCCACGATCGAAGGGCGGATCGAGATGGGCGAGAAAGTGATCATCAACATCAAGACCTTTGCCGACGGGCATAGGCCGCCGGATCAGGTGGTGCCCGCGATGCTGTGAGGCGGGGCCCTAGACCCCGTAGTAATCGCGATACCAGTCGACGAAGCGGCGGACGCCGTCGCGGATGTCGGTGCGGGGCAGGGGGCCGGTGAGCGCCTCGATCAGCGTGGCGTCGGCCCATGTTTCGGGCACGTCGCCGGGTTGCATGGGCAGGAGGCGTTTGCGCGCGGGGCGGCCTGTCGCCTGTTCCACGGCCTGAACGAACTCCATCAGGCCGACGGGGGCGCCGTTGCCGATGTTAACGATCCGGTAAGGAGCGACAGGGGAGAGGTTGTCGGCGGGGCCTGCGGGCGCGCGTGGCGGCAGGGCGATCAAGCGGCAGATTCCTTCAATTAAATCAGAGACATAGGTGAAGTCCCGGCGCATGTAGCCGTGGTTGTAGATGTCGATCTCATCGCCCGCGAGGATTGCCTTGGTGAATTTGAAAAGCGCCATGTCGGGGCGGCCCCATGGGCCGTAGACGGTGAAGAAGCGGAACATCGTGGTGGGGATGCTGTAGAGATGGGCATAGGAATGGGCCATCGCCTCGCCCGCCTTCTTGGTTGCGGCATAGAAGGAAAGGGGGTGATCGGCTGCGTGCCGCTCGGCATAGGGCATGGCCGTGTTCGCGCCGTAGACCGATGAGGTGGAGGCGATGAGGAGGTGGGAGGGTTTCGCGCTGCGCGCGGCCTCCAGCACCTCATGCGCGCCGATGAGGTTGGCGGTGACATAGCTGCGCGGGGCGTCGATGGAGTGGCGCACCCCGGCCTGCGCGGCGAGGTGGATCAGGCAGTCGCGGCCCGCCGCGAGGTCGGCGACGAGGCCGGGGGTTTCCAGCATCCCCTCGACCGGGGTGAAGGCGGGATGGTCGGCAAGGAGGGCGTGGCGGCGCTGTTTCAGCGTGACGTCGTAATAGGGCGTCATCCCGTCGAGGCCCGTCACCTGCCAGCCATCGGCAAGCAGGCGCTGGCAGAGGTGGAAGCCGATGAATCCGGCGGACCCTGTGACGAGGGCGTGGCGTTGGGGGGCTTGGGCGGACATGGGGAACCTATACACTCGTGACTGCGTCCTTCCTCACCCGGACCGGGGCGAGGATCAAGCGGGAAGCTTAACCGAAGCTTGCCGAAACGGGCGCTGTGGCCGGGATCAGAACCGCGAGGGCAGGACCGGGGCGAGGTCCATCTCGGGGCTGCGCCCGGCGATGAGGTCCGCGATGAGGCGTGCGGTGACCGGGGCGAGCGAGACGCCAAGATGGCCGTGGCCATAGGCGTGCAGGATTTCGCCCCCCGCGCGGGAGGGGCCGATGACGGGCACGCTGTCCGGCATGGAGGGGCGGAAGCCCATCCACGAGCGGTCGGGTTCGGGCAGGTCGGGGAAGATTTCCCGTGCGCCTTCAACGAGTTTCGCGATGCGATGGGGGGAGGGGGGCGCGGTGAGGCCGCCCAGTTCCACCGTGCCCGCGACGCGCAGGCGGCCCTGCATCGGGCAGAGGTAGAAGCCGCGCGTGGTGGGGCAGGTGGGACGGGTGACGGGGGGCTGCGCCATGGCCCATTCGACATGGTAGCCGCGTTCGGTATCGAGGGGCACGCGGTCGCCCGCCTGTGCCGCGAGGCTGCGGGAATGGGCGCCAGCGGCGATGATGGCGCGGCGGGCATGGAGATGCAGGCCGGGGCCGGAGATGGAGACGCCCGAGACATGGCGGGTCAGGCGGTCGGCGCGGGTGGCGATGATCTCGGCCTCGGCGCGGACGCGGGCGGCGAGGAGGCCGATCATGCGGCCCGGATCATCGAGGAAGACCGCCTTCGGGAAGAAGGCGGCACCGCCCTCCACCTCGGGCAGGGCGGGTTCCATCTGGCGCAGGGTGGCGGGGTCGATGAGGTCGACCGTGACGCCGAGAGAGCGGCGGAAGGCCATATCGCGTTCGGCGGCGCGGAAGCCTGCGGATGTCTCGTAAACATAGAGGCAGCCACGGTTTTTCAGGATGTCGCGGCCACTGATGCGGGCACCCAGATCGCGCCAGTCGGTGGTGGCGGTGGAGAGGAGGGCGGCGATGGTGCGGGCGTTGCGTTCGGCGGCGCGGGGCAGGGATTGCAGCGCGAAGCGGGCGAGCCAGGGCAGGAGGGCGGGCAGGGCGGCGCGGCGGATGGCGAGGGGGGAGTTGCGGTCGAAGAGGAGGGAGGGGAGATTTCGCAGCACGTCGGGGGTGCCGACGGGCAGGACGGCGTAATCGGCGATTGTCCCGGCATTTCCGTAGCTTGCCGCCGTTTCGGCGACGGTTTCGCCGGGCGGGTGCGGGTCGATCAGCACCACCTCACGGCCTTCGGTGATGAGCCGTTCGGCAATGGCCAGACCCACGACTCCGGCGCCGATGATGGCGATGTCGGTGGTGATGTGGCGCATCTTCGGGGGCTCCGGGTAACGGTTAATTCGGGCGATCCGGCGGGAATTCGGGGCGGTTCGGGCCGCTTTGCCTGTGCCGGGTTCTGTGCCGTAAACTGTACCGCAAAGTGTTCATACAAATTCGAGCAGAGTGGAGGGGAAGAAAATGGTTAACCGTGCTTTGCTGCACAGAGGTGGTCACCCCCTCCCTGACCCTCCCCCGTCTGGACGGGGGAGGGAAGGGCGCGCCGGGGCGTGTTACATGCAGGCCTGATAGAGCGCGCGGGTGTTCTCGCGCGTCATTTCCAGCGGGTTGCCGCCGCAGGACGGGTCTTCCAGCGCCATTTCGGTGAGTTCGTCCAGACGCGCCGCCTCTACCCCCATCGCGGTGAGATTGGCGGGGATGTTCAGCGTCGCGCGCAGGTTCATCACCGCCTGACGGAAGCCGTCGAAGCCGCCCGCGATGCCGATATAGGCGGCGGCCTTTTCGATGCGGGCCTCGATCGCGGGACGGTTGAAGTCCAGCACCATGGGCATGACAACCGCATTCGTGGTGCCGTGATGGGTGTTGTAGACTGCGCCGACGGGGTGGGAGAGCGAGTGGATCGCGCCCAGCCCCTTCTGGAAGGCCACCGCGCCCATGGCGGCGGCGGACATCATATGCGCCCGCGCCTCGAGGTTGGTGGGGTCGCTGTAGGCGGTGGGGAGGTTCTCGAAGACGAGGCGCATCCCTTCCAGCGCGATGCCTTGGGACATCGGGTGGTAGAAGGGGGAACAGAACGCCTCGAGGCAATGCGCCAGCGCGTCCATGCCGGTGCCTGCGGTGATGAATTTCGGCATGCCGACGGTGAGGGCCGGGTCGCAGATGGTGACGGCGGGCATGAGTTTGGGGTGGAAGATGATCTTCTTCTTGTGCGTGACGGAATTGGTCAGCACGCCCGCGCGGCCCACTTCGGACCCCGTGCCTGCGGTGGTGGGGACCGCCACGATGGGGGCGATCTTTGCGCTGTCGGCGCGGGTGTACCAGTCGTCGATGTCTTCCAGATCCCAGACCGAG
Organism: Tabrizicola sp. M-4; assembly: GCF_051132405.1. GTDB lineage: Bacteria > Pseudomonadota > Alphaproteobacteria > Rhodobacterales > Rhodobacteraceae > Paragemmobacter. The sequence goes on along the minus strand of NZ_CP128606.1, from coordinate 3,067,427 downwards.
AGGTCGGCGCGCTGATGCGCCATCAGCGCGATCATCTTGCCGAGATCCAGTGCCGAGCCGCCGCCGAAGCAGATCACGCCGTCATGGCCGCCAGCCTTGTAGACCTTGATGCCGGCTTCCATGTTGCCTTCGTTGGGGTTGGGGTCCACGTCGGAGAAGACCGCCGTGCCCAGCCCTGCCTTGGACAGGACCGCGACCGCTTCGGCCGTGATGGGCAGGGAGGCCAGCGCCTTGTCCGTCACGAAAAGCGGCTTGGTGATGCCCGCCGCCTTGCAGTGGTCGGCCAGTTCATTGACGCGGCCCACGCCGAATTTGATGGCGGTGGGGTAGGACCAGTTCCGGTTGGGAACGTTGTGGGTCATGGGGTTCAGACCTTCTTGAGGTGATAGGATTTCGGACGGGTCACCGAATGGAACCCGAGATAGGAGAGGCTGCCGCCGCGCCCGGTGTCCTTGCACCCTGTCCAGCAGAGCGCGGGGTCAAGGTAATCGGCGCGGTTCATGAAGACGGTGCCTGTTTCGATGCGCTGGCCGATGGCCTGCGCGGTTTCGTAATCCTGCGTCCAGACCGAAGCCGTCAGGCCGTAGGGCGAGTCGTTCATCAGGCGGATGGCTTCCTCGTCATCCTTGACCTTCATGATGCCGACGACGGGGCCGAAGGATTCCTCGGTCATCACGCGCATGGAGTGGTCGACGTTGACGAGGACCTGCGGCGCGAGATAGGCGCCGCCGTCATCGGCGGGGAAGAGGGCGGGGTCGATCAGGGGCTTGGCGCCTGCGGCGATGGCGTCGGCGATCTGGCTGCGGACCACGGCGGCGAAGCGCTTGTTGGCCATCGGGCCGAGGGTGGTTTCGGCGTCGAAGGGGTTGCCGAGTTTCAGCGTCTTGACCCAGGCCACGGCCTTTTCGACGAAGGCGTCGTAGAGGCTTTCGTGGACGTAGATGCGTTCGATGCCGCAGCAGCACTGGCCCGCGTTGTACATCGCGCCGTCCATGAGCGTATCCACCGCGGCGTCGAGATTGGCGTCATGGCGGACATAGCCGGGGTCCTTGCCGCCGAGTTCGAGGCCGAGGGGCGTGAAGGTGCCCGCCGCTGCCTTTTCCATCGCGACGCCACCCGCCACCGATCCGGTGAAGTTGACGAAGCCGAAGGAGCGGGCAGCGATCAACGCTTCGGTCGTGGCGTGGTCGAGGACGACGTTTTGGAAGACGTCTTCGGGGATGCCTGCGGCGTGGAACGCCTCGGCGAGGCGTTCGCCGACCTTCATGGTCTGGGATGCGTGTTTCAGGACGACCGTGTTCCCCGCGATCAGGGCCGGGACGAGGGTGTTGATCGTGGTCAGGTAGGGGTAGTTCCACGGGGCCACGATGAACACCACGCCCACCGGTTCACGGGCGAGGTAGCGGCGGAACTTGTCGCTGTCTTCGATCATGTGGGGAGCGAGCGTCGCCGCCGCGATGTCAGCCATGTATTCCGTGCGGGCGTTCACGCCGCCGAATTCGCCGCCGAAGCGGGTGGGGCGGCCCATCTGCCATGCGATTTCCTCGACGATCACCGCCGACATGTCGTTGAGCTTCTTCACGCCTGCCTTGACCAGCGCGATGCGGTCTTCCAGCGGGCGGGCGGCCCATGCCTTTTGCGCGGCCTTGGCGCGGGCGGCGGCGGCGAAGGCCGCGTCGCGGGAAAGCGGCATGCGTTCGAGATAGACCGATCCATCGACCGGCGAGATGAGTTGGATGGGTTTCATATTCGTCGTCCTTGTAGGGCGGGGTTCACCCCGCCATCGGTTCGGGGCGGGCGGGGTGAACCCCGCCCTACGTTAAGCGCGTTCCAGCAGGCGCTGGAGTTCGAAATCGGTCACGACGCGATCGGTTTCCGAAATCTCCCACTGCGCGGCGTGGTGGTAATGTTCGACCACATCATCGCCGAAGGCCGCGCGCAGCATGCTGGAGCCGAGCAGGCGGTCGGCGGCCTCGCGCAGGGTTTTCGGAATTTCGCGGGCGTTCCGGGCGGCATACATGTCGCCCTTCATTTCGGGTTCCAGTTCCAGTTTCTGTTCGATCCCGGCAAGCCCCGCCGCCAGCAGCGCGGCGCAGCAGAGATAGGGGTTCACATCGGAACCGGGGATGCGGCATTCCACGCGGACGGCCTTGGTGTGTTCGCCGCAGACGCGGAAGCCCGCGGTGCGGTTGTCGGCGCTCCAGACCGCTTTCGTCGGCGCGAAGAGGCCGATGCAGAAACGTTTGTAGCTGTTGACATAGGGGGCGAGGAAGGCGGTGATTTCCTGCGCATGCGCAAGTTGGCCCGCGAGGAAGTGCTTCATCGTGGCCGACATGCCATGCGCGTCATCGTGGTCGTAGAAGGCGGGCTTGCCGTCCAGCGTCCAGAGCGACTGGTGGACATGGGAGGAGGAACCGGCCTTGCGGTGGTCATACTTGGCCATGAAGGTGACGGACTTGCCCTTCAGATGCGCGATTTCCTTCACGCCCTGTTTCACGATGACGTGGTTGTCGGCGGTGTCCAGCGCGTCGGAATAGCGGTAGTTCACCTCGTGTTGGCCGCTGTCGGCCTCGCCCTTGGTATTCTCGATCGGGATGCCCGCGCCGTAGAGGTGGTTCCTCACGTCGCGCATGAGGCTTTCTTCCTTGGTGGTCTGGAAGATGTGGTAATCCTCGTTATAGGCGCTGATGGGTTTGAGGTTGGCGAAGCCCTGATCGCGCAGGTTCTCGTAGGCGTTCTCGAAGATGTAGAATTCGAGTTCGGTGGCCATCATGGGTTCGAACCCCATGGCGCGGGCGCGGGCGACCTGTTTCTTCAGGATGGCGCGGGGGGAGATGGCGACCTCTTCGTGGGTATGATGGTCGAGCAGGTCGGCAAGGCAGAGCGCGGTGCCGGGCAGCCATGGCAGCGGGCGCAGGGTGGAGAGGTCGGGCTTCATCACATAGTCGCCATAGCCCTGTTCCCAGCCTGCGGATTTGTAGCCGGGGACGGTGTTCATCTCCATGTCGACGGCGAGGAGGTAGTTGCAGCAATGGGTTTCCTTGTGGCCGCCATTGACGAAGAAGGCGGCGTGGAAGCGTTTGCCCATCAGGCGGCCTTGCATGTCAACGCTGGCGACGAGAACGGTGTCGATCTCGCCGCGCGAGACGGCTTCCTTGAGGGCGTCGAGGGTCATGGTTCCGGGCATCTTTGGCCTCATCCTTGAAACGGGTCGTGCTGGCCCTTGGACGGGCCGGGGAAACGGGGGGTTGACCGGGTGGTCAGCCGCGCCCCGTGGGGGGCTGGGGCCGGAGGGCACCGCCGAATTCGGGCTTGCGCGGCCAGCAGTCGCCGCAGAGGGGAAGGGTGGTCAGGTCCGTGGGCATGGACATCTCCACTTTGCCGGGGCGGGCCGGATGCCCGTGCGGCGGAATTTGATCATATCTTCGCGCAGCCTCCGGCGCAACGGCGGGAACGGGGCAGCAAGGGGGGTGCGGGGGGCGGATCGCCGCCCCCCGCCGGTGGCGTCAGAAACGGTAGGGGCGGCCTGCCGCGACCATGGTTTCGTTATACTTCTTGAAGATGTCGACGACCTTCGCCTTCACATCGGATTCGGCGGCGATCTCGTCCCAGAACACCTGCGCTGCGGTTTCGACCGTCTTCCATTCCTCGTCCGGGATGGTGGTCAGTTGCAGCTTGCCGCCGTTGATGCGCAGGTCGGCCTCGCCCGCCCAGTACCAGTGCTGGCGGTAGTAGTGGGACTGTTCGAAGCAGACCGTCAGCAGTTCCTGCAGATGCGGCGGGATTTCGTTCCAGCGGTCCATGTTGGCGAAGAAATGCCCGATCCATGCGCCCGAGATGTTGTTCGTGAGGAAGTAGTTGGTCACGTTGGACCAGCCCACGGTATAGACCTCGGTGATGCCGGACCATGCGATGCCGTCAAGCTCGCCCGTCTGCATCGCAACCTCGATGTCTTCCCATGGCAACGTGACGGGGACGACGCCGAATTGCGTGAGGAAGCGGCCTGCGGTCGGGAAGGTGAAGATGCGCTTGCCCTGCAGGTCGGCGAGGCTGTTGATCGGGTCCTTGGTGGCGAAGTGGCAGGGGTCCCACGACCCGGCGGAAATGTGCTTCACCCCGACGGCGGCGTATTCCTCTTCCCAGATCTGCTTCAGCCCGTATTTGTTGAAGAGCGCCGGCACGTCGAGCGAGTAGCGCAGCGCCAGCGGGAAGTAGCCGCCGAAGACGGTCACCTCGGTGGGCGAGGCCATCGAGTCATCGTCGGACTGGACGCAGTCGATGGTGCCCGATTGCAGCGCCTGGAAGAGTTCGGCGGTGGGGACGAGCTGGTCGGCGTAGAAGAGTTCGATCTCCATCTGGCCTTGGGCGATGCGGTTGAAGGCGTCGACGGCGGGTTTGACGACCTGTTCGCCCAGAGCGGCCCCGGCATAGGTCTGCATGCGCCACTTGATGGGGGCCTGCGCGCGGACCACGGTCGGCGCGGCAAGGGTCGCGGCACCGGCCAATGCGCCCTTGGTGAGGAAGGAACGTCTTGAGGTCGTCATCTGCGTATCTCCTTGTTGGGTGCGGAGTTTGGGCCCCCGCATCGGTGGTTCAGTTCGGATAGATCAGGTTTGGCAGCCACAAGGCGATGCCCGGGAAGGCCATGATGAGGCCGAGGGCAAGCACCATCACCAGCACGAAGGGCACGACGGAGCGGTAGATGTCGCCCATCGTGATTTCCGGGGGCGCGAAGGCCCGCATGAGGAACAGGTTATAGCCGAAGGGGGGCGTCAGATAGGCGATCTGGCAGGTGATGGTGTAGAGGACACCGTACCAGATCAGCACGTCTTCGGGCGGGATGCCAAGGTCGAGCGTGGCGACCAGCGGCACGTAGAGCGGGGCCACGATCACGAGCATCGCCGTGTCGTCGAGGAACATCCCCATCAGCAGGAAGCTGACCTGCATCAGGATGAGGATGGTCCACGGCCCGAAGCCCAGCTTTTCGACGAACAGGCTTTCGATGGCCTTCACCGCGCCGAGCCCATCGAACACCGCGCCGAAGGAGAGCGCGGCGAGGATCACCCACATGAACATGCAGGAAATGAAGAGCGTGTTGCGGGTGGCCACCTCGAAGACGGTGGCGTTGAAGCGGCCCTTGATGACGGCGGCCGCCACGGTGGCGGCGACGCCGATGACCGAGCTTTCGACGAGCGAGGTCCAGCCATAGATGAAGGGGAACATCATCGCGAAGAAGATGATGAAGGGAAGGGCGCCCGCGCGCAGGGCGTGGAGCTTGTCGGCGCGGGTGATGGTGGCGCGTTCCTCCGCGCTCATCGCGGGGCCGAGTTCGGGTTGCAGGCGGCAGCGGATCGCCACGTAGGCGATGAAGAGCGCGGCCATCATCAGGCCGGGGATGACGCCCGCCAGCCAGAGTTCGGACACCGGCGCACGGGCGATCATGGCGTAAAGCACCAGCACGACCGATGGCGGGATCAGGATGCCAAGAGAGGAGCCCGCCTGAATGACACCCGTGACCATTTCCTTCTGATAGCCACGGCGCAGGAGTTCCGGCAGGGCGATGGTGGACCCGATGGCCATGCCGGCCACGGAAAGCCCGTTCATGGCCGAGATGAGGACCATCAGCAGGATCGTCCCGATGGCAAGGCCACCCGGAACCGGGCCGAACCAGACATGGAACATGCGATAGAGGTCATCGGCCAGACGGCTTTCCGACATGATGTAGCCCATGAAGACGAACATGGGCAGCGACAGGAGCGGATACCATTTCATCAGCTTCATCGAGGCCGAGAAGCCCATATTGTGCCCGCCCGTCCCCCAGAGGGAGATGGCCGCCACCACGGCGACGAAACCGATGATGCCGAAGACCCGCTGCCCCGTCATCATCATGAGGAGCATGGTCGAGAACATCAGCGCGGCGATCATTTCATAGGGCATCAGATCGTCTCTCCGCGGATGGTGGCGATATCCTTCGCCAATGCCGAGAGCGCCTGTAGCAACATGAGGATGAACCCGGTGAGCATCACGAGTTTGATGGGCCAGAGATAGGGACGCCACGCCGTCGGGCTACGTTCCAGACGGCCGATCTGCGGCCATGACCAGCCGAGGAAGGAGGTGTCGGGGTCGGTCCAGCGGATGCCCAGCGAATAGCCGAAGCTTTCGGCGGCCCCCCAGATCATCACGCCCAGATAGAAGATGAGGGCGAAGACGGTGAAGCCGTCCCACCATGCGCGGCGGACGGGGGTCTGCTTGGCATAGAAGAGGTCCATGCGCACATGCGCCTCGTTCTGCATCGCGTAGGGGCCGCCGAGGATGTAATAGGCGACCATCACGAATTGCGCCATTTCCAGCGTCCAGAGCGAGGGCGTGAAGAAGGCCTTCGATATGGAGGACCACATCAGGACCGCCATGAGGACGAAGAGCAGATACATCGCAAAGCGCCCGACGCCGTAGTTCAGGCGGTCGACCAATCTGACGAAACCGATCACGAAGCGGGGCATGGGCGGATCACACGGGTTCGGGGGTAAGGGCGGCCATGGCGGCGGCGAGGACGGGGGCGAGTGTGGCGGCCATCCGCGCCTCGGCCTCGGGCGTGGCGATCAGGTCGTTGCGGAGTTCCAGCATGGCATTGGGCAGGCCATAGGGGGTGGCGTGCAGGCGCAAGGTGTGGGTCACGTCATCCTTGGCGGAATAGGGTTCGTTCAGTTCCGCGCGGAGGGGGGTGCGGGCCAGCGCCTCGGCAAGGATGGCGCGGGGGAGGGCCTCGTCGGCATCGTGGATGACGCCGAATTCCACCGCGCGCGGCTTGCCGAAATAGACCGGGGTGAAGCTGTGGATGGTGATCAGCGCCGGGTGCAGGCCGCGGGCGATGCGGTCCATAAGGACGGCGTGGAGGCCGTCATGGAAGGGGACGTAGATGGCGGCGGTGCGGGCGGCGCGTTCTTCGGGCGTGATGGTGGCATTGCCGGGGATGTCATGGATTTCCGACCGGGCGGGCATGGCGCCGCCCATGTCGGGCGCGCGGTTGCAGTCATAGACGAGGCGCGACACCGGGGCATGGACGAGGACGGCATCGAGGTGCCGCGCAAGGCCGCGGGCAAGGCCAAGGGCGCCCGGATCCCATGCGATATGGGCGCGGCGCTGGTCGGGCGTGAGACCGAGGTCGCCCCAGCGCGGCGGGATATGGTTTGAGGCATGTTCGCAGACGATCACGGCCCGCCCCCGGGCCGAAGCGTTTTCGACCACGGGCGGAAAGGCCGCCGCTTCCTTGTTGCCGCCCGCGATCATGGCGCGAGTCATCTCCCTGTTTTATGGAAGGCTGGTCTGTCACGCGGCATTCTGTCAAGAATTTTCCGGAGTTGAAATTTCTGTTACAAAGTTTTCTGTTTCGGAATGCGCGGGAATTCGGCAAGCTTGCCGGGGGCTGGCTGACGGGGTCGTGCGGAAGGGGTTTGGGTATGGATGCCACTGCCACGATCGAGGACCGGATGCGCGCCGCGATGGGCGACCTGACGCGGGCCGAGCGGCAATTGGCCAGCCATATCCTGACGCATTACCCGGTGGCGGCGCTGGGGTCGATCACGGAACTGGCGCGGGCTTCGGGCGTGTCGAACCCGACGGTGGTGCGGCTGTGCCAGAAGCTGGGGTTCAAGGGATATCCGGATTACCAGCAGGCGCTGCGGGGCGAGGTGGAGGCGATGCTGGTGTCGCCGCTTGCCAAGCATGACCGCTGGGCGGGCGGGGTGCCGGATACCCATATCCTGAATCGTTTCGCCGATGCGGTGGTGGCGAATCTGCAGGCGACGCTGGGGCAGATCGACCATGCGGAATTCGACGCGGCGGCGGCGCTGCTGGCCGATCCGGGGCGGCGGGTCTTTGCGATGGGGGGGCGGATCACCCATGCGATGGCGGAGTATTTCGTCACGCTGATGAAGAATGTCCGGCCCAATGTGACGCTGCTTTCGGGCATGTCGAACACATGGCCGCCCGCGCTGCTGGACATGGCGGCGGGGGATGTGCTGGTGGTCTTCGACATCCGCCGATACGAGAATTCGGTGCTGCAACTGACCGAACTGGCGGTGGAGCAGGGGGCGGAGGTGGTGCTGGTGACCGACCGCTGGCTGTCGCCCGCCGCCGCCCATGCGCGGCATGTGCTGGCCTGCCATATCGAGGCGCCGAGCGCTTGGGATTCGACGGTGTCGCTGCTGGTTCTGGTGGAGACGCTGCTGGCCTCGGTGCAGGACCGGACATGGGAGGCGACGGAGGGGCGGCTGAAGCGGCTGGAAGAGCTATACGCCCGGTCGCGGTTCTTTCGGCGGCATCGCTAGGGTTGGACGGGGCCAGTTGCGCGCCCGGTCTGATGGGCTTTGGCGCGGCGGCGGCGGGGGACTTTGTATCCCGGATGATGCTTCGTCGGGCTGCGGCGGTGTTGGCGGGCTGGTGCGGTTCTGCCCTCCCTTTCTGCATGGGGAACGGCGTCTCTTGATCGGGAGAGGATCAGGGGGTGTCAGGTCGCGGTGGCGCGGCGGGCGCCGGTGATGCCGTTCATGGTGACCGCGACGAGCAGGATCGCCCCGCCGAGGAAGGTGGCGGGGCTGGCGGTTTCGTTCAGGAAGAGCCAGACCCAGAGGGGGGCGAGCATCACCTCGATATTCGACAGGAGCGCGGATTCGGCGGCGGGGACGACGCGGCTGCCCAGTTCGTAGAGCACCATCCCGCCCGAGAGGGTGACGCCCCCCATTGCCATGGCCCAGAGCGCGTCAGGGGTGGGGACGGCGAGGGTCTGGCCCATCCGGGTGGCGATGACGGCTCCGGCGATCAGGGAAAAGAGGCCGCCGAGGAGGACCGAGGGCAGGCTGTCGGCCACCTTGCCCCAGCGCAGGGTGACGGTGAAGACGGCGAAGCCGAGGGCGGAGAGGAGGGCCGCGACATTGCCCGCCATGGCCCCGGCGGAGAGGTCGCTGCGGACCATGACGAAGATGCCGGTAAGGGCGACGGCCATGGCCGCCCATGTCTCGGCCCGGACGCGTTCGCCCAGCGCGATCCAGCCGATGAGGGCGGTGAGGAAGGGGGAGGCCGCGAAGAGGAAGACGGCATTGGCGATGGTGGTGGACTGGATGGAATAGATGGCACCCGCGAAGGCGCCGACGAGGCCGAGGCCACCGAGCGCCCCGGCAAGGCCCACGGCGCGGATGGCGGGGAGGGGATTGCCGCCCGCGCGCCAGACGAGGAAGGCAAGGAGGACGGGGATCATGCCGACGGATCGCCAGAAGAGCGTGGCCCAGGTGCCCGCATCATGGATCTGGCGGAAGATCAGGCCTTGGGTGGACCAGAGGATCCCCGCGACGACGACCAGCACCATTCCCGTTCCGTAGCGCATCGCTGCCCCCTGTCCTTGCGACGAGAAGGGCACGGGGCGGGGCGGGGCGTCTGTTCCGATACCGACCTGCCGCGCCGGGATCGGGATGACCCCCTTCCCCGAAGGAGGGGGAGGGCGCCGACAGGCGACCGGGGGTGGGGGTGGCGGCGTGGGATTTTGGGGTATTTGGGCCGAGACGAAGGGACCGGCTGTGCCTGCAGGGATGTGGGAAGGCGGGGATGGTTGGCGGTGCTGCGGTGGGTGGTGGAGGTGGAAGGGGTGTTTGCGAGGACTGGTGCGGGCGACACCGCGCGGGTCGGGCAGGTGGGTTTCAACCTGCCGTGGGGGCGGTTTGGAGAATTGGGTATCCGGGCCGAGACGAAGGGGCGCCGGTCACATGTGGAACCGGCGCGGAGGTCCCGCGCCGTCCTGCCGGATGGATCGGGCAGGTGAGTGGGCCGTCAGTAGCCGCGGGTGCGATCGACGCGGTTGAGGAGGGGGATCCCTGCCTCGCCGCGGCGGATGTTTTCGGCGATCACGCGGGAGGCCGACGGGGCGCGAGTGTCGGCGGCGATGTGGGGGGTGACCGTCACGCGGGGGTGGGACCAGTAGGGATGGTCCTGCGGCAGGGGTTCGGTGCGGAAGACGTCCAGCGTGGCATGGCCGATCTGGCCGCTGTCGAGGGCGGCGAGGAGGGCATCGTCGTCGATCAGCGCGCCGCGGCCGGGGTTCAGGATGACAGCGCCCCGGGGCAGGAGCGCAAGGGTGCGGGCGTTCAGGGTGTTTTCTGTCTCTGGCGTCTTGGGCAGGAGGGTGACCACGATCTGCGCGGTGGAGAGGGCCTTGGCCAGACCGTCCTCGCCATGGAGGCAGGGGATGTCGCCCGTCTGTTTCGGGGTCCGGCTCCAGCCGGTGACGGGGAAGTTGAGGGCTGCCAGCGCGCGGGCGCAGGCGGTGCCGAGTTCGCCCATGCCGAGCATGGTCACCGGGCGTTCGCGGGCGAGGGGGGGGCAGGTGGGATCCCAGAGGCGGCCCGGATTGACGATGTGGCGATCCATGCCGAGATGGTGGCGCAGGGCGTGGCCCACCACCCATTCGACCATGCCTTCCGTGAGGGCGGGATCAACCATGCGGCAGAGGGGCTGGGTCAGGGTCGGGTTGCCGACGATCCGTTCCACCCCGGCCCAGAGCGACAGGACCGCCTTGCAGCGCGTGAAGGGGGAGAAGTCCTGCAGGGGGGAGGTGGGCGCGTAGATGATGTAATCCACCCTGTCCGGCGCGGCTTCGCGGGTGAGGGTGGCGGAGAGGCCCGCCTGCGCGATGGCGTCGCGGAGGGGGGCGGCATATTCGGCCCAGTTGGCGTCGGAGGCGGCGAAGAGGAGTGTGAGGGTCATCTGCTAGCGGGGCCTGTGGATATGGGCGCTCTGGATCAGGCCGAAGGCCACGAGCAGGACGAGCATGACCGATCCGCCATAGGAGAGGAAGGGCAACGGCACGCCGACGACCGGGGCCATGCCCATGACCATCGACAGGTTCACAGCGAGGTAGAAGAAGAAGTTCGCGGCCAGTCCGATGATGAGGAGCTGGCTGAAGCGGTCCTTGTTCTGAATGGCGGAGGTGAAGCAGAAGAAGAGGATGAGCCCGTAGAGGATGAGGAGGGAGGCGGCGCCGACGAAGCCGAATTCCTCGCCCAGCGTGGTGAAGATGAAGTCGGTATGCTTTTCCGGCAGGAAGTTCAGGCGGGACTGGGTGCCCTGCATGAAGCCCTTGCCGCCCCAGCCGCCAGACCCCAGCGCGATCTTGGCCTGCATGATGTTGTAGCCCGCGCCGAGCGGATCGGCGGAGGGGTCGAGGAAGGTGTCGATGCGGCGATACTGGTAGTCGTGCAGGAATTGCCATGGCGTGCCGCGCGTGGTGAAGACTGCGACCACGGCCCCCACGACCAGCGCGCCGACGGCGGCGAAGTACCAGATGCTGACGCCTGCCGCGAACATCACCGCCGCGCCTCCCATCAACAGCATGAGCGAGGTGCCGAGGTTGGGCTGGATCACCACGAGGAAGGTGGGGATGATGATCATCAGGGCGGGGATCAGCACCCAGACGGGCCGCGAGACCTTCTTGATGTCGAGCCAGTCGTAATAGGCGGCGAGCATCATCACCATCGTGACCTTGGTGAGTTCCGAGGGTTGCAGGCGCAGGGGGCCTATATCCAGCCAGCGCTGCGCGCCCATGCCGACGACGCCGAAGAATTCCACGGCCAGCAGCAGAAGGATCGACACGCCGAAGGCCAGCCCCGCCATGTTGCGCCAGAACCAGATCGGCACGAAGGCCACGCCGAACATCAGCACCATTCCGGCGGCGAAGCGCTTCATCTGCGGTTCGGCCCATGTCTCGATGTTGCCGCCCGCGATGGAGTAGAGGATGAGGAAGCCCACGGCGGAGACGGCGCTGACCAGAACGACGAGCGGCCAGTTGAGGTAGAGCACCTTGCGAAGCCCGCCGGGGACCGTCTTGACGCGGTATTCTAGGAAGCTCATGCCAAGCCCCCCGGTCAGGCGCGCGAGGGGCCGGAGGGCCCTGTCTCGCGCAGCTTTTCGCGGAGCGCGTTCAGGTCCGTCTCGATCCGGCCGCGCTGGTTAGCGGGATAGGCGGTGAGGGGCGGGATGTCGCCATGGAGCGCGCGCAGTATGGCGTCGCGGGCGATGGGGGCCGCCGCGGCGGAGCCGCCGCCGCCATGTTCCACGACGACGGTTACGGCATAGCGCGGGTTTTCATAGGGGGCATAGCCCACGAAGAGTGCGTGGTCGCGGCGGTTCCACGGCAATTGGTCGTTCGAGATGACGCCGCGCGCGCGTTCGGCGGCGGTGATGTTGCGGACCTGGCTGGTGCCCGTCTTGCCGGCGAAGGTCATGGTTTCGTCGGCGATGCGGGAACTGAAGGCGGTGCCACGCTGGGCGTTCATCACCTCGTACATGCCTTCGCGGATCTTGCGCAGGCCATCGGGATCGAGGCCCAGCGACTCGGCCTGCGGGACCTCGACCGGCTGGCCCGCGATGGCGCGGACGATGCGCGGGGATATGGCGCGGCCTGTGGCGATGCGTGCGGTCATCACGGTGAGTTGCAGGGGCGAGGCCAGCACGTAGCCCTGCCCGATGGAGGCGTTGATCGTGTCGCCGATGCGCCAGTCCTGCCCCCAGCGTTCCTGTTTCCACGCGCGGTTGGGCATGATGCCTTCGGTGATGGCGGACATGGGAAGGTCGTGGCGGATGCCGAGGCCCAGCCGTTTGCCCATCTCGGCGATCTTGTCGATGCCGACCTTCTGCGCGATCTCGTAGTAATAGACGTCGCAGCTTTCGGCCAGCGAGCGGGCGAGGTCCACCCGCCCGTGGCCGCCGCGTTTCCAGCAATGGAAGCGGCGGTCGCCGAATTCCAGATAGCCGGGGCAGTTGTAACTGCTGTCGGCGGTGATGATGCCTTCCTCGAGCGCGGCAAGCGCGGTGACCATCTTGAAGGTGGAGCCGGGCGGATAGGCGCCCTGCACCGTCTTGTTCGCCAGCGGGCGGTGGTCATCCTCCATCAGGGCGGAATAGTCGGTCTGGCTGATGCCGCGCACGAAGAGGTTCGGGTCGAAGCCGGGAGAGGAGGCGCAGGCGATGATGTCGCCGTTTTCCACATCCATCACGATGCAGGCGGCGCTTTCCTCGCCCAGTCGGGCCTGCACGAAGTTCTGCACTTGGGCATCCAGCGTGAGCTGGACATCCTGCCCCGGCGTGCCGTCGGTGCGTTCCAGTTCGCGCATGACGCGGCCCACGTGGTTGACCTCGATCCGCTTGTTGCCGGCGCTGCCGCGCAGGGTTTCCTCCATCCAGCGTTCGACGCCGATCTTGCCGATCTGGAATTCGGGCAGGCGCAGCACGGGGTCGGGGTTCGGGCGTTCCTCGAGGTCGCGTTCGCTGACGGGGCCGACATAGCCGAGGACGTGGGAGAAATCCTCGATCAGCGGGTAGTGGCGCGAGAGGCCCACCTCGGGCGTGACGCCGGGCAGGGAGGGGGCGTTCATGGCGACCTTGGAGAAATCCTCCCAGTCCAGCCGGTCGGCGACGATGATGGGAACGAAGGCGGAGTTGCGGTCGAGGTCGCGCCGGATGCGTTCGATGTCTTCGGGGGTGAGGGGGATGAGCTTGGTGAGCCTTGCCAGCACGAGGTCGACATCGCCCGCATCCTCGCGGGTGAGGGTGACGCGGTAGTTCTGTTCGTTGCCCGCGATCAGGACGCCGTTGCGATCGAAGAGCTTGCCGCGTTCGGGCGGGATGAGGCGGATGGCGATGCGGTTCTCTTCCGCGAGAAGGCGGAATTCATCGGCCTGTTCCACGGAGAGGTAACGCATCCGCACGCCGAGGACGGCGAACATGGCCCCCATCGCGCCGCCCATGAACAGGGCGCGGCGGGTGATGCGGCGGGCGCTTTCCTCGGTGTCGCGGGCGGTTCTTCTCATGCCGTCAGAGCCTTTGTCCGTAGGCGTCCACCTCGCCCGTCGCGGGTTTGCGCAGGTCGAAGGCAAGGCGCGAGGCGGCCACCACGATGGGATAACACAGCACCGACCAGAGAGTCTGCAAGAGGGCGAAGCCGAAACCTGGCTGCGGCAGGAAGGAGACGGCGAAAGCCAGCCGATAGGCGATGAGGAGGGCGACCATGACGCCCGCGACAAGCAGCCATTCCGTGACGAAGGCCAGTTCGCGGGTCAGCGCGGCGCGGGAGCGGATGAATTCGGTCGCCAGAAGGACGAGCGCCGTCCAGAGGCCCGGCGGGCGCATGAGCAGCAAATCTTCCAGCAGCACCACGGTTGCGATCAGCAGGGCGGGCAGGAAATCGGGGCGGCGGACGACCCAAGCGAAGATGAGGCAGAGCAGGAGATCCGGCCCCGGCCAATCCCCGGCGAGGGAGCCGAGGGGCAGGAGTTTCAGGAAGAGCAGGGCCGCCGCAAGGCCAACGAAGATGGCGCGGTAGAACCAGACGGAGGAGCGGATGCCGTCAACCATCGGTCCCCTCCACGCCGGGGGAGCCTTCGGTCACGTCGGCGGTGCCGCCCGCGGCGGAGGGATCGGCGGCGGCGGCCTCGCCCGTGTCGGCCTCGGGGTCCAGCGTGCCGGGGGGCGGGGCGATCAGCGCGCCGGGATCGGTGATGGGGATCAGGTCATGGCTGCGCAGGACGCGCAGGAATTCGAGGCGTTCGTAATCGGCCGACAGCACGACGCGCAGGCGGCGGTCGGTTCCCATGACGACCTGCCCCACGAGGAGGCCCGCGGGGAGCATGCCGCCATCGCCGGAGGTGACGACTCGGTCGCCGGGGCGGACGAGATCGGTGTTTTCGAGGAATTCCAGCGGGGGCAGGGCGGAGTTGTCGCCCGAGAGCAGGGCCTTCTGCCCGGAGGGCTGCACCGTGACCGGAACGCGGGAGTTCGAGTCGGTCAGCAGGATCACGCGCGAGGTGCGTTCGCCCACGCCCGAGACGCGGCCCACGAGGCCGATGCCGTCCATCGTGGCCCAGCCGTCGCGGATGCCGTCGCGCGCGCCCACGTTCAGGAGGACCGACTGGCGGAAAGGTGATCCGCTGTCGGCCAGCACGACGCCGGTGACATGGGTGAGTTTCGGGTCGAGCCGGACCTGATTGAGGTCGAGGAGACGCGCGTTCTTCTGTTCCAGTTGCAGCGCCGCCTCGCGCCAAGCCTTCATCTGCTGCAGTTCGCGGCGGAGTTCCTGATTCTGTTCGTAGAGGCTGGCATAGCTTTGGAATTCGTCGATCATGGCGGCGGCCTTGGTGATCGGCAGAAGCGCCCAGTCGAAGGAGGGGACGACGCGATCGACCAGCGCGGCGCGGAAACGTTCGACGCGCGGGCTGTCGATCCGCCAGAGGAGGAAGACCCCCAGAAGCAGGAGGACGAGCAGGCCGATCAGCAGCCGCCGCAGGGGGCGGGCGTAATCTTCCGGTCCTGTGCTGCGCGACTTTGCCACGGCTTACCTTTCCGCAGGCCAGACAGCGGGATCAGCTGTCGTAGTCGATCACATGCCGCAACTGCTTTTCGTATTCCAGCGCCTTGCCGGTGCCCAAGGCCACACAATTCAGTGACTCGTTGGCGACCGAGATGGAAAGGCCGGTCTGTTCGCGCAAGCTGAGGTCGAGGTCGCCCAAGAGCGCGCCGCCGCCGGTGAGCATGACGCCACGGTCGACGATGTCGGCGGCGAGGTCTGGGGGCGTCGCCTCCAGCGCCTGCATGACCGCGTCGCAGATCTGCTGCACGGGTTCGGCAAGGGCTTCGGCGACCTGCGCCTGATTGATCTCGGTCTCCTTCGGGACGCCGTTCAGCAGGTCGCGGCCCCGGATCTGCATCGACGCGCCGCGCCCGTCATCGGGCATCCGCGCGGTGCCGATGGAGGTCTTGATGCGTTCTGCCGTCGACTCCCCAATCAGGAGGTTCTGGTGACGGCGGAGGTAGGAGATGATCGCCTCGTCCATCCGGTCGCCGCCCACGCGGACGGAGCGGGCATAGACGATGTCACCCAAGCTGAGGACCGCGACTTCGGTCGTGCCGCCGCCGATGTCGACGACCATGTTGCCGGTGGGGTCGGTGATGGGCATGCCCGCGCCGATGGCCGCGGCGATGGGTTCGGCGATGAGGCCCGCGCGGCGGGCGCCTGCGGAGAGGACCGACTGGCGGATGGCGCGCTTTTCCACCGGGGTCGCGCCATGGGGGACGCAGACGATGATCTTGGGTTTGCTGAACGTCGTGCGCTTGTGCACCTTGCGGATGAAGTGCTTGATCATCTCTTCGGCGCTGTCGAAATCGGCGATGACGCCGTCACGCATGGGCCGGATCGCCTCGATCGTGCCGGGGGTGCGGCCGAGCATGAGCTTGGCATCCTCGCCCACGGCAAGCACCTGCTTCTTCCCGTCCTTGACGTGATAGGCCACCACCGAGGGCTCGTTCAGCACGATCCCCTTGCCGCGGATGTAGACGAGCGTGTTCGCCGTGCCGAGGTCGATCGCCATGTCCGACGAGAAGATGCCCGAGAGTACCGACATGCTGGGGTGATCCTACTTGAAGCGCAAAACAGGGAGCGCCCGCGACTCAGGCAGGGCCTGGGCGGGCGGTTCCATATAAAGACAGGGCGGGGGCGGGGAAAGCCCGCCGGGACTTTGGTCGCGCAAATCCGCGTGTTGGGGCGGGAATTGCGTTTTTGCTGCGTGACATGGCGGGATTCGTGGGCGTGATGCGGTGGATGTTGCCCTTTTCGGACGGGGGTCGCGCGCGACGGCGGACCGGGGGCGTTTTCTGACGCAGAAAACGCGACGGAATTTGACGCAAATTCCGGTGGCCGTGCCGTGGCATGGCCGCTTTCTGCGTCAGAAAGCGATGCGAAATCTGCGTCAGATTTCGCCTACCGGGCGGGTGGCGCTTTCCTTTGCGGCCCCCGCCGCCTATGCGGAGAGGGTGATGCGAGAGGTTCCGCGATGCCCGACTTCCTGCCCGGCCTGCCCGCCGATGCCCTGCTGGCCGCGCTGCGGCGCAGCCCGGGGAACGAGATCGACAGCGGGAAATTCGACAGCCCCGAGTCCTCATCGGCGCTGGCGGTGAATGCTTTCGGTTGGTTTCTGGAAAGGCCCGCCTTGCTGCCCCCCTTGCCGGCTGTGCCCATGGGGCGGCCCGAGACGGTGGAGATCGAGGCGGAGATGCGCTTTCCCTGGAAGGGCGGGCGGCACCCGTGGCTGGACGCGGCGGTGACGACGGCGACGACGCTGGTGGGGGTGGAGGCCAAACGCTATGAGCCGTTCCGCCCGGGGAAGGCCGCAGTCTTTTCCGAGGCCTATGAGAACCGCGACTGGGGGCCGGGGATGGCCGCCTATGACGCGCTGCGGCGGGATCTGGCGGAGGGGCGGCTGCGGTTCCGGCATCTGGATGCGGTGCAACTGGTAAAACACGCCTATGGGCTGCGGACGCAGGGGCAGAAACGGGGGCGGGGCGCGGTTCTGGTCTACTTGCACGCTGCACCTGCGGCCTGGGCCAGTGGCAAGCCGGTCGATCCGGCGGCGATCAGGGCGCATGCGGTGGAGGTGGCCGAGTTCGCGGGGCGCGTGAAGGGGGCGGATGTGACCTTCGTGCCGTTGCGCTGGGCGGATCTGCTGGCGCAATGGGCGGGGCTGCCCGCGCTGGCCGCCCATGCGGCGGCGGTCACGGCGCGGTTCGGGGCGCTGTAGGGCGGAATGACAGAACGCCCCCTGCTGCGGGAGGGGGCGCCCCGGATCGGTATCCGTTTCCTGCGTCAGATTTCGCTTCACTCGCCGTGATAGGTGACCGTCTTCACATCCTCGCCCGGTGCGGTTTTCTGGCGGCGGACGATCAGGCGGTTCAGCGCGTTCACATAGGCTTTCACGGATGCCACGATGGTATCGGTATCCGCCGACTGGCCGGTGACGATGCGGCCATCCTCTTCCAGACGAACGGACACGGTCGCCTGCGCGTCCGTGCCTTCGGTCACGGCAGCCACCTGATAGACCTGCAGCCGCGCCTTGTGCGGGAAGAGCATCTTGACGCAGTTGAAGGCCGCGTCCACCGGACCGTCGCCCGTGGCGTCGATGTGGTGATCCACCCCGTCGATGGCCAGCACCATGTCGGCCTCTTGCGGGCCATCGGTGCCGCAGACCACGCGGAGCTTCTTCAGAACCAGCGTGTCATGCGCGTCGTTGGTCTGCTCGTCCGCCACCAGCGCGAGGATGTCGTCGTCATAGACCTCCTTCTTGCGGTCGGCGAGCGCCTTGAACCGCACGAAGACGTCATTCAGCTGGTTGTCGGCCAGATCGTAGCCCAGCTCCTTCAACTTTGCCCGCAGGGCGGCGCGGCCGGAATGCTTGCCCATTGCGATGTTCTTCTGAGTCAGGCCGATGTCTTCGGGGCGCATGATCTCGAAGGTCTCGACATTCTTCAGCACGCCGTCCTGATGGATGCCGGATTCATGCAGGAAGGCGTTCTTGCCGACGATGGCCTTGTTGAACTGCACCGGGAAGCCCGAGACGGTGGAGACGCGCCGCGACAGGTGCATGATCTTCGTCGTGTCGATCCCTGTGCGATAGGGCAGGATGTCATTGCGAACCTTCATCGCCATGACGACCTCTTCCAGAGCGGTGTTGCCCGCGCGTTCGCCAAGGCCGTTGATGGTGCATTCGATCTGGCGCGCGCCTGCCTCGACCGCCGCCAGCGCGTTCGCCGTCGCCATGCCGAGGTCGTTGTGGCAATGGGTGGCGAAGGTGATCGTGTCCGCGCCCGGCACGCGGTCGAGCAGCATCTTGATGATCTTGGCGGATTCGAAGGGGTAGGTGTAGCCGACCGTGTCGGGGATGTTGATCGTCGTGGCGCCTGCCTTGATCGCAATTTCCACCACGCGGCAGAGGTAGTCGGCCTCCGTCCGCGTCGCGTCCATCGGCGACCACTGCACGTTGTCACACAGGTTGCGCGCATGGGTCACGGTGTCGTGGATGCGTTCGGCCATCTGGTCCATGTCCAGATTGGGGATCGCGCGGTGCAGGGGCGAGGTGCCGATGAAGGTGTGGATGCGCGGGGATTTGGCGTGGCGCACCGCCTCCCAGCAGCGGTCGATATCCTTGTAATTCGCACGCGCCAGACCGCAGATGGTCGAGTTCTTCGACCGTTTCGCGATTTCGGATACGGCGGCGAAGTCGCCTTCGGAGGCGATGGGGAAGCCAGCCTCGATGATGTCGACGCCCATGTCGTCGAGCAGGCCCGCGATCTCCAGTTTCTCCTCATGCGTCATGGTCGCGCCGGGGGATTGTTCCCCATCGCGCAGCGTGGTGTCGAAGATCAGGACGCGGGGTTGCGTGCTTTTATCGGTCATTGGGTCTGGTCCTTGTGCCGTCTGCTGCTTTTCCTGCGGGCGCTGATCACCTCCGAGCGGTCGCGCCCAAAGGCACGCTCAGAGGCGGCTAAGGAGAAGCAGGCCAAGGGCGGCGGGGGCGCGGAATGCACCCGAAATCGAAGCGATATGCCGGTTCCCTGTCATGGGGCGCGACGATACGCAGGAATTGCGGCGGCGCAAGGTGGAAAAACCGGGTTGAAGGCGGTTTTTCGCGCCTTAGGTCACGGGGCCGGAATGGAGGGACCATGCGCGCATTGGTGATCGGGGCATCGGGAGGGATAGGCGGGGCCGTCTGCGCCGCGCTTCGGGTGCGCGGGGCGGATGTGGTCGGCCTGTCGCGGTCGGGCGACGGGCTGGACGTGACGGAGGAGGGCTCGGTCGCGCGGGTGCTGGGGGCGGTGGAGGGGACGTTCGACCTGATCTTCATCGCGACCGGCGGGCTCGAGATCGGCCGGGTTCGGCCAGAGAAATCGGTTCGCGCGCTGGATGGAGCGGCGCTGGCGGCGCAATTCGCGCTGAACGCGATCGGGCCTGCGCTGGTGTTGAAGCATGTCTGGCGGATGATCCCGCGGGATCGGGCGGCGCGGGTGGCGGTGCTGTCGGCGCGGGTGGGATCGATCGGGGACAACCGACTGGGCGGCTGGCATGGCTATCGCGCGGCCAAGGCGGCGCTGAACCAGATCGTGCGGACCTGTTCGGTGGAACTGGCCCGCACGCACCCGCAGTCGACGCTGGTGGCGCTGCACCCCGGGACTGTGGCCACGTCCCTGACGGCGGCCTATGCGGGTGGTCATCCGACGGTCGCCCCGGAGGTCGCGGCAGCGAACCTGCTGCGCGTGCTGGATGGCGTGGGTTCGGAGCAGACGGGCGGGTTCTTCGATTGGAAGGGGGAGGCGATCCCATGGTGAGGCGATCCTGGACCATGGTCTTCGTCTCGGCCCAAATACCCAAATGCCACGCTCCGGCGGGGTGCGCCGTCTGGAGGGAGGGCGCATGAGCCTGCCGCGCCTGATCCTTGTGCTGGGGGACCAGTTGACGCCCGATGTCGCGGCGCTGCAGGCGGCGCGGCCGGGCGATGTGGTGGTGATGGCCGAGGTGATGGCGGAAGGGACCTATGTCCCGCATCACCCGCAGAAGATTGCGCTGATCCTGTCGGCGATGCGGCATTTCGCCGAAGAGCTGCGGGCGGCTGGCTGGCAGGTGGCCTATTCCCGGCTGGAGGATGACGCGAACACGCAAGGTATCGTGGGCGAGTTGATCCGCCGTGCCGCGGAGGTGGGAGCGCGCGAGGTGATCGCCACGGCACCGGGGGACTGGCGGCTGCGAGAGGCGCTTGAGGACTGCCCGGTGCCGGTGACAATGCTGCCCGATGACCGTTTCCTCTGTTCGGAAGCGGAGTTCGGGGCATGGGCCGAGGGACGCAAGCAGTTGCGGATGGAGTTCTTCTATCGCGAGATGCGGCGCAAGACCGGGTTGATGATGGAGGGGGACAAGCCTGCGGGCGGGCAGTGGAATTTCGACCATGACAACCGCAAGCCCGCGAAGGCCGATCTCTTCCGCCCGCGCCCGCCGCGTTTTGCGCCGGATGCGGTGACGGAAGAGGTGCTGGCCTTGGTCGAGGCGCGGTTTCCGTCTCATTTCGGGGCGGTCCGCCCCTTTGGCTGGGGCGTGACGCGGGGCGATGCGCTGGCGGCGCTGGATCATTTCGCGCGCCATTCCCTGCCGAGTTTCGGGGATGAGCAGGATGCGATGCTGGCAGGCGATCCGACCTTGAGCCATGCTCTGATCTCGCCCTATCTCAACCTTGGCCTGCTGTCGCCGATGGAGGTCTGCCAGCGGGTCGAGGCGGAATGGCGGGCGGGGCGGGTGCCTATCAATGCGGCGGAGGGGTTCATCCGGCAGATCATCGGCTGGCGCGAATTCGTGCGCGGCATCTGGGCGTTGGAGGGGCCGGGCTACATGGGGCGCAACGCGCTTGGCCACAAGCGCGCGCTGCCTGCGGTCTATTGGGGCGCCAAGACGCGGATGGCCTGCATGGGTCATGCGGTGGGGCAGACGCGGGACATGGCCTATGCGCACCATATCCAGCGCCTGATGGTGACGGGGAATTTCGCGCTTCTGGCAGGGGTGGACCCGGCCCATGTGCATGAGTGGTATCTGTCGGTCTATGTCGATGCCTTCGAATGGGTCGAGGCACCGAACACGATAGGGATGAGCCAGTTCGCCGATGGCGGGGTGGTGGGGTCGAAACCCTATGTCAGCTCCGGCGCCTATATCGACCGGATGTCGGATTACTGCGGCACCTGCCATTACCGGGTTAAGGAGAAGGCAGGGGAGCGGGCCTGCCCGTTCAACCTGCTTTATTGGCATTTCCTGATCCGCCACCGTGAGCGGTTCGCCAACAACCCGCGCATGGCGCAGATGTACCGGACATGGGACCGGATGGAGGAAGGGCATCGCAGCCGTGTGCTTGCCGGGGCGGAGGATTTTCTCGCAAGGCTGGAGGCTGGCGAAGCGGTGTGAACCGCTTCGATCTTTCGCAGAAAGATCGTTCTGGCGGGGGGCGCGATTTTTCTGCGAAAAATCGGGGGCATTCTGCCCCGGCCAAAGGGAGTGGCCTCGGCCCGGATCAGTTCCCGGCTGCGGGGGGCGCGGCGTCCGAGGGCGCGGTCTCTGCCGGAGCTTCGGCGGGCGCTTCCGGTGGGGCGACGAGGATGCCGTTCAGCCAGTTGCCCTCGGCGACCTCGCCCGAGGCATAGGTGAGCTTTCCCGGACCCTGCCGCTTGCCCTTTTCGAAGCGGCCTTCATAGACGTCGCCGCCGGGATAGGTGGCCTTGCCGATGCCCTGCATCTCGCCCTCTTGCCAGTCGCCTTCATAGACGAACCCGTCGGGCATGGTGAGGGTGCCCTTGCCGTGGCGGAGACCGGCCCGGAACTGGCCTTCGTAGACAGATCCGTCGGCGAAGGTGGCCTTGCCCTGACCCTCGCGCAGGCCTGCCTTCCATTGGCCCTCGTAGACATAGCCGTCGGGCATGGTCATCCGGCCTGTGCCTTCGGGTTTCGACGCGACGAAGCTGCCTTCATAGACCGAACCGTCGGCATAGGTGGCCTTGCCGGTTCCCTCGATCACCCCGGCCTTCCAGTTCCCCTCATAGGTGGAGCCGTCGGGATAGGTGATCTTGCCCTTGCCCTCCGGCCGGTCAGCGGCCAAGGCGCCTTCGTAGACGGACCCGTCGGGATAGGTCAGGCGGCCCTGACCGTTCAGGCTGCCATCGGTCCAGATGCCTTCGAGGACATAGCCGTCCTTCCCCCGGAAGATGCCCTGCCCGTTGCGGCGGTCGGCGGAGAAGCCGCCCTCATAGACATCGCCATTGGCGAAGGTCATCCGGCCCGTGCCGGTCTTGAGCCCTTCGGCGAAGCCGCCTTCGTAGAGGTCGCCATTGGCCTGCCGCAGCCTTCCCTGACCGTTGATCTGGCCATCCTTCCACGCGCCTTCATAGACCATGCCGTCGGGCAGGGTCAGGGTGCCGGTCCCGGAGCGCAGGCCGCCCTCGAAATTTCCCTCGTAGACCGCGCCGTCGGGATAGGTGACCTTGCCTTCGCCCTGCTTCTCTCCAGCGACCCAGAGCCCTTCGAAGCGATAGCCGCCCGGGCCTTCCAGCACGCCGCGCCCTTCGTGACGGCCATCCTTGAAGCTGCCGGTATAGGTGGTGCCATTGGCATAGCGGGCGATCCCCGATCCGGTGATGGTGCCCGCGACCCAATCGCCCTCATAGCTGCCGCCATCGGAATAGGTGATGCGGCCCTTGCCCTCGGGCTTGCCATCCACGAATCCACCTTCATAGACCGAGCCGTTGGGATAGGTCGCCTGACCCGTGCCGGTGATCTTGCCGTCCTGCCATTCGCCTGAATAGACGAAGCCGTTGGGCAGGCGATAGGTGCCGGTGCCATGCTGCAACCCGTTGCGGAAGGTGCCCTCGTAAACCGAGCCGTCATCATACTGCTTGGTGATGACCTCGCCATCGCCCTGCGCGAAGGCCGCACCCGCGAGAGAGGTCGCCAGAGCCAGCGCCGCCACCGTTCCACCGATCCGCATCGTCCTGCCCACCTGCCGCTGCGCCTTTCGGGCAAACCTACCCGTGGCAGGGGGCTTGGGCAAGCCGCGCACCTTTCCCTCGGCGGGGGTTCTGCTAGAACGGAGGCAACGGATGCAAGACGACGGGGAATGACCGCGCATGGCCGATACCTTCCGCCTCACGCTGGCGCAGTTGAACCCGACGGTGGGGGCCATCGCGGCAAATGCCTCCAAGGCGCGGGCGGTGTGGGAGGAGGCCCGGGCCGCGCGGGCCGACATGGCGGCGCTGACCGAGATGTTCATCACCGGCTATCAGACGCAGGACCTGATCCAGAAGCCCGCCTTCGTGGCGGATGCCGTGGCGGCGATCGAGGCGCTGGCGCGGGACTGCGCGGATGGGCCTGCATTGGGCATCGGGGGGCCCGCGCTGCGCGGGGGGCGGCTGTTCAACGCCTATTACATTCTGCAGGGCGGACAGGTCACGGCGACGGTTCTGAAGCATCATCTGCCCAATGACGGCGTCTTCGACGAGAAGCGCCTGTTCACCCCGGCCGATGTGCATGGGCCCTATGTGGTGAATGGCGTCCGGATCGGCACGCCGATCTGCGAGGACAGTTGGCACGCCGATGTGGCCGAGACATTGGCCGAGACGGGGGCCGAGATTCTGCTGGTGCCCAACGGATCGCCCTATCACCGGGGCAAGCCTGACCTGCGGCTGAACCTGATGGTGGCGCGGGTGGTGGAGACGGGGCTGCCGCTGGTTTACCTGAACATGACGGGCGGGCAGGACGATCAGGTCTTCGATGGCTGTTCCATGGTGCTGAACCCCGGCGGGCATCTGGCGGTGCAGATGCCGCAGTTCGAGGATTGCGTGACCCATGTCGATTTCACCCGCGGGGCCGAGGGCTGGACCGCGGCGCGCGGGATGATGGCCGATGTCCCGCCCGTGGCCGAGGCGGACTACCATGCCATGACCATCGGTCTGCGGGATTACCTTGGGAAATCAGGGTTCTCCAAGGTCGTGCTTGGCCTGTCGGGCGGCATCGATTCCGCGCTGGTGGCGACGATTGCCGCCGATGCGCTGGGGCCCGGGAACGTGCATTGCGTGATGCTGCCGTCGCGCTTCACCTCAACCCATTCGCTGGAGGATGCGGCCGATTGCGCGGGGCGGCTGGGCTGCCGTCTGGACACCGTGCCGATCACGGGGCCGCAGGAAGCGGTGGGCACGGCGCTGGCCCCGTTCTTCGCGGGGACGGAGCCGGGGATCACCGAGGAGAACATCCAGTCGCGTCTGCGCGGCCTGCTGCTCATGGCGCTGTCGAACAAGTTCGGCGCGATGCTCTTGACCACGGGGAACAAGTCCGAGGTGGCGGTGGGCTATTGCACGATCTATGGCGACATGAACGGGGGCTACAACCCGATCAAGGACCTGTGGAAGACGCGCGTCTTCGACACCTGCCGCTGGCGGAACGCAAACCACCGCCCGTGGATGAAAGGGCCGCGGGGCGCCGTGATCCCGCCACGCATCATCGAAAAGCCGCCCAGTGCCGAGTTGCGCGACAACCAGAAGGACGAGGATTCCCTGCCGCCCTATCCTGTGCTGGACGCGATCCTCGAGGGGCTGGTGGAAAAGGAGCTTTCCGTGGCCGAGATCGTGGCGCAGGGGCATGACCTTGCCACGGTCAAGCGGGTGGAGGGGCTGCTCTACACCAGCGAGTGGAAGCGCTTCCAATCCGCGCCCGGCGTGCGGCTCACGCAGAAGGCCTTCTGGCTGGACCGCCGCTATCCGATGGTGATGCGGTGGCGTGACGGCAGCGGCGGGGCGTGACGGATCGCCTTCGGCTCCGTCCATGATCCGCGGGCATAGGGGTGTATGGCTTCGTCTTGGCCCAAATACCCTGGGGTCCGGGGCAAGGCCCCGGGGGGTGGGGTCCGGTGCTGGCAGTACGTCGGAGCGCCTTTTCGCACGGGCCGACGGTCAGACGGTGCTGAGCGCGGCCTCGGGCAAGAGGCGGGCGACATCCTCGGCGCGGCAGAGTTCGGTAGCCTCCGACATCACGGCGGCGGCGGCGGCGGCGACTCCTCGCGACAGCGCCTCGCCTTCGGACCGACCTTGCGCGAGGGCGAGGACATAGCCGCCCACGAAACTGTCGCCCGCGCCGACCTTGGAACGGACCTGCACTTTGGGGGCCTTGGCGAAAAGGCGCTGTGTGGCATCGGCGAGGACGGAGCCATCGGCCCCGCGCGCGACGATGACCTTCCGCGCAACCCCGCGCGCCACCAGAGACTGGGCGAAATCGGCGGTGTCGGCGCGGGTCTCGAGGGGCCGCTTGGCGAGCGCCTCGGCCTCTTCCCCGTCCATGCGCAGGACTTCCAGACCGGGGATCGGATGATCGACGGCCTGCGTCAGGGCTGCGCCGGAGGTGTCCAGCACCACGCGCATTCCGGCCATGGCATCGGCGAGGCGGGCGGGGAAGTCCATCGGCACGCCGGGGGGCTGGCTGCCGGAGATGACGGCAAAGCCGCCGGGTTTGCCAGCGGCACGCAAGAGCATGAAGACGCGGTCCTGATCTTCCTGATGCCAGACCGGGCCGGGCAGCATGAAACGGAACTGGCGGCCCGTCGAGGCCTCGTTCACGGTCAGGCTCTGCCGTGTCTCGCCGGGGCCGGTGATGCCGAGGAACATGACGCCTTCGCGGCGGATGAGTTCGGCGAGGCGGTCTCCGGTCAGCCCGCCGAGCGCGACGAGCGCGAGGGATTCGCCGCCCAAGGCATGGACGGCACGGCTGACATTCAGCCCGCCACCGCCGGGGTCAAGCTGGGGTTCGGAACAACGCAGTTTCTCATCCGGGACCATGACGGGCACGGAGGAGGCCATGTCCAGCGCCGGATTCAGCGTCAGGGTCAGGATCGGGGCTTGCCGTGGGGCAGGGGTGTCAGGCATGGGGCCGCCCTTGGTCTGGGGATCGGCGCCATGATAGCGCTAACGAGGCGCGGGGGGCAAGCGCGGCCCCCCGTTCCCTTGGCGAGGCGGAATTTGACGCAAATTCCGCGACGAAATCTGTGTGCAGATTTCGGGGCGATTTCTGCGTCAGAAATCGCCTTTCTCAGAGCATGAGCTGGTAGCTGGCCGGGACGTAACGGAAACCGTCGCCATTCGCCTCGACGAAGCCGATGCCGGGGAAGGGCATGTGGTAGCCGGTGAAGGGGATGCGGTCGGCGGCGAGCATGCCGAGGACCTGACGCCGTGTCGCTGCAGCCTGCGCCTTGTCCTGATCGAAGCGGACTTCCCAATCCGGATAGGCCAGCGACCAGACGTAATGGTTCGTCATGTCGGCGGTGATCGCCATCCGTGCGCCGCCCGATTCCAGCATGTAGATGAAATGGCCGGGGGTATGGCCGGGGGCGGCCATGGCGGTGACGCCCGAGACGACCGCGCCGCCATCGTCGAGGAAGGTGAATTTGTCGTTCAGCGGTTTGACCTTGGCATCGAAGGTCTCGTTCGCGGCGGCGGACCAGTTGTTGTGTTCGGTGGCACCGGTCACGTAGCGCGCATTTGCATAGGTCGCCGTGCCCGCGTCATTCGACAGGCCGCCGATATGGTCGCCATGCATATGGGTGACGACGACGATGTCGATCTGGTCGGGGGTGATCCCGGCGCTGGCGAGGGCTGCGGTGGTGCCATCGGCGGAAAGGCCGGTATCGAACAGCACGAGTTCCGCGCCGGTGTTCACCACGACGGGGGTGAAGAAGTTGAAGGTCTTGTCGGCGGGGATGAAATTCGCGGCGGAGACGGCGGCGAATTCCTCGGGCGGGACGTTCATGCCGAAGGTTTCCTGCGGATTGTCGCCCGCGCGGGTGCCTGCGAGGATCGTCGTCACCTCGAAGGCGCCGAGCTTCACGCGGTGGAAGGGCGCATGGCCCGCGCCCTGCTGGGGCGCAGCGGCCAGCGCGGGGCGGGCGGCAAGCAGGGCGGGGGCGGCAAGGGGAAGGGCGGCTCCGGCAAACAGCGCGGTGCGGCGCGACAGGGTCGGGGTCGTCATGGGGTTCCTCCGATTTGACACTGTCCGAAAGGATAGGGCCTTGGTCCGCAGGGGCCATTCACGGATAAGTCAGGCGTTGCGCAGCGATGCACAACCGCTGTGCGTCATTCCCACCACGGGTCGATGGCGGCGATGTCGTCATCGGACCAGCCGAAATGGTGGGCGAGTTCGTGGATGGTGACATGGGCGATCAGGTCGCCGAGGCCCACATCGCCCCGGTCGATCCATTCCTCGAGGATCGGGCGGCGGAAGAGCCAGACGATATCGGGGTGGGTGGGCTGGTCCATCACCGACTTCTCGGTGAGCGGGGTGCCTTCGTAGAGGCCCGTCAGTTCGTAGGGGTCTTCCATGCCCATCGCCTCCAGCACGTCATCGGGCGGAAAATCGACGATGCGGAGCGCCACGCGGGTGGCATGGTCGCGCCATGGCTGGGGCAGGTTCACCACGGCATCATGGGCAAGCTGTTCGAAGAGCGCGAGGTCGGGCGCGGGGAAGGCGTCCCAGCCGGGGGCCTGCGGATCGGGATTGTCGGATGTGGTCATGGCGCCCCCTCGGTTCCCCCCAGATATGGACAAAAGGGCCCGCCTGTGAAAGAGGAACGGGGGTCCAACGGAGCCCGTTTTTCCCATGACCACGCCGTCCAAAGTCACGACCCGTTTCGCGCCTTCGCCCACCGGTTATATCCATGTGGGCAACCTGCGCACCGCGCTGATGAACTATCTAATCACCCGCAAGGCGGGGGGCACCTTCATCCTGCGGCTGGACGACACGGATCAGGAGCGGTCGAAGCAGGAATATATCGACGGGCTGATGGAGGATCTGGTCTGGCTGGGCATCCAGTATGACCGCGTGGAGCAGCAATCCAAGCGGCTGGCGCGCTATGCCGAGGCGGCCGAGCAGTTGAAGGCGGCGGGGCGGTTCTATGAGTGTTTCGAGACGCCCACGGAACTGGACCTGAAGCGGAAGAAACTGCTGAACATGGGCAAGCCGCCGGTCTATGACCGCGCCTCGCTGCACCTGACCGAGGAGCAGAAGGCGGCCTATCGCGCCGAGGGGCGGCAGGGCTATTGGCGGTTCCGGCTGGATCAGGAGCGGATCGAGTGGCGCGACGGGATCATCGGCGACATCTCGATCGATGCGGCGTCGGTGTCGGACCCCGTGCTGATCAAGGCGGATGGGCAGGTGCTTTATACCTTCGCCTCATCCGTGGATGATGTGGATATGGGCGTCACGCATATCGTGCGCGGGGCGGACCATGTGACGAACACCGCGACACAGATCCAGATCATGAAGGCGCTGGGCGGGACGCCGCCGGAGTTTGCCCATCACAGCCTGCTGACGGGACCGCAGGGCGAGGAATTGTCCAAGCGTCTGGGCGTGCTGAGCTTGCGCGACCTGCGGGCGCGGGGGGTGGCGCCGCTGGCGCTGATGTCGCTGATGGCGCGGCTGGGGTCGTCGAAGCCGGTGGAACTGGCCTCGTCGATGCAGGATCTGATCGACGGGTTCGATGTGGGGTCGTTCGGGGCGGCGCCGACGAAGTTCGATGCGGAGGACCTGTTCCCGCTGACGCGGGCGCATGTGCAGGGCCTGCCTTTCGCCGCCGTTGCCGACCGGATCGCGGCCTTGGGCGTTCCGGCAGGCGAGGCGGAGGCGTTCTGGAATGTCGCCAAGGGCAATATCACCGTTCTGGATGATCTGGGCGAGTGGTGGGTGCTGTTCCGCGACGGGGCCGAGCCTCTGGTGGAGGCGGGGGATGAGGAGTTCGTCGCGCAGGCCATGGCCATGCTGCCCGCGCGGCCTTGGACGACGGCGACATGGGGCGAGTGGACGGAGGCCGTGAAGGCCGCGACCGGGCGGAAGGGCAAGGCGCTTTACATGCCCTTGCGCAAGGCGCTGACGGGGCGGGCGAACGGGCCGGAGATGGCGGATGTGATGCCGCTGCTGAAGGTCGTGAAGGCGGGCTGAGGACGATTTTTCTGCGAAAAATCGGGTGCTTCGCCCCCGCGGTCGTGGCGGTTGATACGTCGGACCGGGGGTTTCACACCCCCGGACCCCCGTGGGATATTTGAAAACGGCTGAAAGGCTGCGGGCTTTCGGGGAGTATTGGCGTGGCAGTGACGATCGAGGGGGAGCCGGGAGCGGCGGCGGCGGCCCCGGCGCAGGGGAAGTTCGTCACCGGCAGCCTGTTCCGGCATATCGCGGTGATGTCGCTGACATCCTCGGTCGGGTTGATGGCGATCTTCGTCGTGGACCTGATCAATATGCTTTACATTTCGTGGTTGCAGGACCCGGAGAAGACGGCGGCCATCGGCTATGCGGGGGCGGTGCTGTTCTTCACCACCGCCTTCGGGATTGGGTTGTCGGTCGGTGTGTCGGCGCTGGTGTCGCGGGCGGTGGGGGCGCGGGATGCGGCACTGGCGCGGCAGCGGACGACGGAGGGTTTGCTGCTGGGGGCGGGGTTCGGGGCGGCTTTCGCGGCGCTGGTCTGGCTGGCACTGCCGTGGATCGTTGCGCTTCTGGGCGCGACGGGCGGGACGGCGGAGGAGGCGCTGCACTACCTGCGGGTGCTGATCCCGTCGCAGCCCTTGCTGATGATCGGCATGATCGGGGCGGGGGTGCTGCGGGCGCATGGGGATGCGCGGCGGGGGATGATGGTGACGGTCTGGGGCGCGGTGGTGCTGGCGGCGCTGGACCCGGTGCTGATCCTCTGGGCCGATATGGGGCTGACGGGGGCGGCGCTGGCGGGATGGGGATCGCGGGCGGCGATTGCTTGCATGGCGCTGTGGCCGATCTGGCGGCATTACGGCGGGTTCGGTGCGCCTTCGGTGCGGACGGTCTGGCTGGCGGCGGTGCCGATCTTTGCGATTTCGGGGCCGGCGATCCTGACGCAGCTGGCGACGCCCGTGGGGCAGGCGGTGGTGACGCGGATGGTGGCGGGTTACGGCGAGCAGGCGGTGGCGGGGATGGCGATTGCGGGGCGGCTGACGCCCGTGGCCTTTGGCATCATCTTTGCGCTGTCGGGGGCGGTGGGGCCGATCATCGGGCAGAACCTTGGCGCAGGCCGGATGGAGCGGGTGCGGCGGGCGTTCTGGGATTCCATCACCTTTGCGGGTTTGGTGATCGTGGGGATGTCGGCGCTGCTGTTTCTGGCGCGGGGGGCGATTGCGGATGCCTTCCATGCCGAGGGGATGACGCGGGATCTGATCTACCTGTTCTGCGGGCCGCTGAGTTTGCTGTTCTTCTTCAACGGGTTGATCTTCGTCGCCAATGCCGCCTGCAACAATCTGGGCGCGGCGATGCAATCGACCATGGTGAATTGGGGGCGGCACACCATCGGGACGGTGCCTTTCGCTTGGGCGCTGGGCCTGTGGTGGGGGGCGGAGGGGGTGCTGGTGGGGCAGGCCGTCGGGGGCGTGATTTTTGGCATCCTTGCGGTCTGGCTGGCGCTGCGCGTGATCGACCGGGTGGCGGCGGGGGTTAGGGCCTGAGGGCGGGTGCCTGAGGGCGGGGCGTGTCGCTTTACCATTGTATACCGTCGCATCCGAAATTCCGCTTGCCTGATCGGGGGCGGGCGGGTTAGGCAGGGGCGTCAGCATCGGGAGAATCCGGCGCGCGGGCATGCCCCGTGGGAGCCGGTGCCGAAGGAGCAACCGCCCCGGTAAACTCTCAGGCAACAGGGACCGTTGCTGGCGTGGAACTCTGGAGAGTGGCGCGGGATGCGCCCGCCGAAGGGATAACGATCTCAGGCGCCCGTGACGGGCAAGGACAGAGGGGGCATCGTGGGACAGGGATTGGCCTGTCCGGGCGGTGCCGTGTTGCAAGGACCGGCGCTTTGGAAGGGGGAGGGACGCGTGTCCGACCTGAAGCGATTGGGTCTGCATGACCTGCATGTGGAACTTGGGGGAAGATGGTCCCCTTTGCCGGATATGAGATGCCGGTGCAGTATCCGGCGGGCGTGATGAAGGAGCATCTTCATACGCGCGCGGCCGCAGGGCTGTTTGACGTGTCGCATATGGGGCAGGTGATCCTGCGGCCGAAGCGGGGGATGGAGGCGCTGTGTCTGGGGTTCGAGGCGCTGATGCCGGTGGATGTGCTGGGGCTGGCGCAGGGGCGGCAGCGATACGGGCTGTTCACGAATGAGCAGGGCGGGATTCTGGATGACCTGATGTTCGCCAATCGCGGGGATCATCTGTTCGTCGTGGTGAATGCCGCCTGCAAGGAGGCGGATGTGGCGCATATGCGCGCGCATCTGGGGGATGTGGCGGAGGTGGATTATGTCACCGACCGCGCGCTGCTGGCCTTGCAGGGGCCGGGGGCGGAGGCGGCGCTTGCGTCGTTGGTGCCGGAGGTGGCGGCGATGCGCTTCATGGATGTGGGGGTGTTCGGCTGGCAGGGGGCGGAGGTCTGGGTGTCACGCTCGGGCTATACCGGCGAGGATGGCTTTGAGGTTTCGGTGCCGGAGGCGGTGGCGGAGGGGTTCGCGCGGGCTTTGCTGGGCTGCGAGGGCGTAATGCCCATCGGCCTTGGGGCGCGGGACAGCTTGCGGCTGGAGGCGGGGCTTTGCCTTTACGGGCATGACATCGACACGGGGACGAGCCCGGTAGAGGCCGGTCTGACATGGGCGATCCAGAAGGCCCGCCGTGCGGGCGGCGCGCGCGAGGGGGGCTTTCCCGGCGCGGCGCGCATCCTGCGGGAATTGGCGGAGGGACCCGAGCGGTGCCGCGTGGGGCTGCGCCCGGAAGGCCGCGCGCCGATGCGCGAGGGGGTGGAGTTGTTCGCCACGGATGGCACGCCATTGGGCCGCGTCACGTCGGGCGGGTTCGGGCCGAGCGTCGAGGCCCCTGTTGCCATGGGCTATGTCCCTGCGTCTTATGCGAAAATCGGAACGGTGATCGAGGGGGAGGTGCGCGGCAAGCGCCTGCCCGTCGTCGTGGCCGAGATGCCTTTCAATCCCACCACCTACAAGCGTTGAGGATGCGCGATGAAGTATACCGAAGAACATGAATGGCTGCGCGTCGAGGGCGATCTGGTCGTCGTCGGCATCACGGAACATGCCGCGACACAACTGGGCGATGTGGTGTTCGTGGAACTGCCGGAGACCGAGACGATGGTCGCCGCCGGGGATGAGGTGGTGGTGATCGAGAGCGTCAAGGCGGCGTCGGACATCCTTGCCCCCGTCGATGGCGAGATCGTCGCGGTGAATGCCAAGCTGGTGGACAACCCCGGCCTCGTGAACGAGGACCCGACGGGGGCGGCGTGGTTCTTCAAGATGAAGCTGGATGACCTTTCGGTTCTGGACCAGTTCATGGACGAGGACGAATACAACGACCTGATCGGGTGATCCCGGTCGCATGCTGTTGATACGCAAAGGTTTTCAAGAGCCTTTGCAGATTCCTTCCAAGGAATTCGGTGGGCGCGGATGCGCCCGCCTTCCCCCAATGCGAGGTGCGCGCCATGGCCTATACCCCTGTCGACTACAATCCCTATGATTTCGCCAACCGCCGCCATATCGGCCCCTCGCCTGCCGAGATGGAGGAGATGCTGAAGGTGGTCGGCGTCAAGACGCTGGACGAGTTGATCGACCAGACGGTTCCGGCCTCGATCCGGCAGAGCATTCCGTTGGGCTGGGCGCCCTTGTCGGAGCATGAGTTGCTGGCGCGGATGCGGGCTGTTGGCGCGCGGAACAAGGTGATGACCAGCCTGATCGGGCAGGGCTACTACGGCACGGTGACGCCGCCCGCCATCCAGCGGAACATTCTGGAAAATCCGGCCTGGTATACGGCCTATACGCCCTATCAGCCCGAGATCGCGCAGGGGCGGCTTGAGGCGCTGCTCAACTATCAGACGATGATCGCGGACCTGACGGGGCTGCCGGTGGCCAATGCCTCGCTTCTGGACGAGGCGACGGCGGCGGCGGAGGCCATGGCGATGGCGGAGCGGGTGGCGAAGTCTAAGGCCAAGGGGTTCTTTGTCGATCACGGCTGTCATCCGCAGACCATCGAGGTGATCAAGACCCGCGCGGTGCCGCTGGGGATCGAGGTGATCGTGGGGGATCCGGCGAAGATGGATCCCGCGCAGGTGTTCGGGGCGATCTTCCAGTATCCCGGAACTTATGGGCATGTCACTGATTTCACAAAGGAAATCGCGGCGCTGCATGCGGCGAAGGCGGTCGCGGTCGTGGCCACCGATCTGTTGGCGTTAACCATTTTGAAAGAACCGGGCGCGATGGGGGCGGATATCGCCATCGGGTCGAGCCAGCGGTTCGGCGTGCCAATGGGCTATGGCGGGCCGCATGCGGCCTTCATGTCCTGCAAGGATGAATACAAGCGGTCTATGCCGGGACGGATCGTCGGGGTTTCCATCGACGCGCGGGGGAACAAGGCCTATCGGCTGTCGCTGCAAACGCGCGAGCAGCATATCCGGCGCGAGAAGGCGACATCGAACGTCTGCACGGCGCAGGCTTTGCTGGCGGTGATGGCGTCCTTCTATGCGGTGTTCCACGGGCCGAAGGGGCTGCGCGCCATTGCGGAGCGGGTGCATTTCCTGACCAACCGTCTGGCGCGGGCCTTGAAGGCGGCGGGGGCGAAGGTTTCGCCCAAGGCGTTCTTCGATACGATCACGGTGGAGGTGGGTGTCGGGCAGGCAGGCATTCTGGCGGCGGCGCGGCATGAGGGATTGAACTTCCGCAAGATCGGCAATGACCGCGTGGGGATTTCTCTGGACGAGACGACGGACGAGAAGGTGCTGATCCGCGTGCTGCGGGCCTTCGGCATCGAGGGCGTGCCGCCGCATCGGGCGACGCTGGGTTTCCCCGAGGAGATGGTGCGGACGTCGGACTATCTGACCCATCCGGTTTTCCACATGAACCGCGCGGAATCCGAGATGATGCGCTACATGCGCCGTCTGTCGGATCGCGACCTTGCGCTGGATCGGGCGATGATCCCGCTGGGGTCCTGCACGATGAAGTTGAACGCGGCGGCGGAGATGATGCCGATCACGTGGCCGGAATTCGGGTCGCTGCATCCCTTCGCGCCTGCGGATCAGGCGGCGGGGTATCGCGAGGCGATCGAGGATCTGACGGCCAAACTGTGCGAGGTTACGGGATATGATGCCTTCTCCATGCAGCCCAACAGTGGCGCGCAGGGAGAATATGCGGGACTCCTTACCATTCAGGCCTATCACCGTGCGCGGGGGGAGGGGCACCGGAACATCTGCCTGATCCCCGTGTCGGCGCATGGGACGAACCCGGCATCCGCGCAGATGGCGGGGATGCAGGTTGTGGTGGTGAAGTCGGCCCCGAACGGGGACGTGGATCTGGAGGATTTCCGGCAAAGGGCTGAAGAGGCTGGGGAAAATCTTGCGGCCTGCATGATCACCTATCCATCGACACATGGCGTGTTCGAGGAGACGGTGAAGGAGATCTGCAGGATCACCCATGACCATGGCGGGCAGGTTTACCTTGACGGGGCGAACATGAACGCCCTTGTGGGCTTGGTGAAACCCGGCGAGATCGGGTCGGATGTGAGCCACCTGAACCTGCACAAGACCTTTGCCATCCCGCATGGCGGCGGTGGTCCCGGCATGGGGCCGATCGGGGTGAAGGCGCATCTGGCGCCCTATCTGCCGGGGCATCCTGAAACCGGGGGGGCAGAAGGTCCGGTGTCGGCGGCACCTTACGGAAGTGCCTCTATCCTGCTGATCTCGTGGGCCTATTGCCTGATGATGGGGGGCGAGGGGCTGACGCAGGCGACGCGGGTGGCGATCCTGAATGCCAATTACATCGCGGCGCGGTTGAAGGGGGCCTATCCGATCCTGTTCATGGGGAACAAGGGGCGGGTGGCGCATGAGTGCATTCTGGACACGCGACCTTTTGCCGAGGTGGGTGTCACGGTGGATGACATCGCCAAGCGGTTGATCGACAATGGTTTCCACGCGCCGACAATGAGCTGGCCGGTGGCAGGGACCTTGATGGTGGAGCCTACGGAGTCGGAGACGAAGGCGGAGATTGACCGTTTCATCACCGCGCTGATGGCGATCCGGGCCGAGATCGAAGCCGTTGAAAAGGGGGAGATTTCCGCCGAGGACAGCCCCCTGCGCCATGCGCCGCATACGGTGGAGGATCTGGTTGCCGACTGGACGCGGAAGTATCCGCGCGAGCAGGGGTGCTTCCCGCCGGGGGCGTTCCGGGTGGACAAGTATTGGCCGCCCGTGGGGCGGGTGGACAATGTCCATGGCGACCGCAACCTGATCTGCATCTGCCCGCCTGTGGAGAGCTATGCTCAGGCCGCGGAGTAGCGGTTCGGGATGTGCGGATCTTGTGCCGCAAACCGTACCGCAAAGTGTTCATACAAATTGGCGCACCGAAAGGTGCGCCTTTTTGGTTTCGGTGCGTTTTTGCGAGAGGGTTATGGTTGGGTGAGGGTGGGGGTGGCGGGGTGAACCCCGCCCTACGGTTCGGGGGCGAGGCGTTCCGAGAGGGGCGAATGGACCTGAGCGAGGTGGAGGCCGAGGCGAGATTGACGCCGCCGGGCGCCGCCGTTAGCCCTGCGACGGGGCTGGAGGGATCATGGACGCGCAGGGCGAGGAGACGTTCACCGCAGGGCTGGTCACGGCGCTGCCCATCGGGTTGGGGTATTTCCCCATCGCTTTCGCCTTTGGCGTGGCGGCGACCGGGGCGGGCTTCAGCGGGTGGGAGGCGGCGGCGCTGTCCGTCATCATCTATGCGGGGGCGTCGCAGTTCCTTGCGCTGGCCTTGCTGACATCGGGCGCCGCGCTGCCGGTGGCGGCCTTCACCCTGATCGCGATGAACTTGCGGCATGTGCTTTACGGGCCTGCGCTGATGAAGGCGGCGGGGCAGGGGGCCGGGAAGCGGCACGCCTGGGCCTGGGCATGGGGCCTGACGGATGAGGTCTTCGGCGCGGCGCTGGGCGAGATCGCGCGGGGGAAGCGGTTTTCGGAAGCCGGGATGTTCGGGCTGGGCCTGCTGCCCTATGCGGCATGGGTGGGCGGGACGGTGGCGGGGGCCTTGGCGGGGGGCGGGGCGCTGGATGGCTGGCCCGTGCTGGAGGCGGGGCTGTCCTTCCTGTTGCCTGCCCTGTTCCTTGCGCTGCTGCTGTCGATCCTGACGCGGCCGCAGGTGCCGGTGATCGCGGTGGCGGGGCTGGCCTGCGTGGGCGGGACGATGGCGGTGTCGGCGACGGCGGGCATCCTTGGCGGCATGGTGGCCGGGGCGCTGGCCGGGGTGGTGCGGAGGGGCCGAGGATGAGGTGGGAGGTTCTGGCGCTTGCGCTGATCGTGGGGGCGGCGAATTGGGGTTTTCGCTATCTGCCGATCCGCTTTGGCCTTGGGTCGGGGGCGGAAGGGGGGATGCTGGGGCGGTTCCTTGCCTCGGTCGGGCCTGCGGCGATTGCGACGTTGTTCGTGGCGTCGTCCCTGCCTTTCGTAGCGGGAGGCGCGGTGCTGGCACCGGGACTGGGGACGGCGGCGGTGGTTGCGGTCTGGCTGTGGCGGCGGTCGGTCGTGCTGGCGACGCTGGCGGGGGCGGTGGCCTATGCGGCGGGGGGCGCGCTGGCGGGTTAGGGCTTGCATGCCGGGGCTGGCGGGGTGACGATCAACCCGAAGGCGGAAGGAGTCGTGCCATGCTGGAGATCAGCCCGGAGAAGGTGGTGCATATCATTTACCAGTTCCGCGAGGGGGATGCGGCGGATGAGGAGCTGCATGCCTTCATCGATGCCTTGAACGATGACGAGAAGGCGCATCTGACGGCCATCGCATGGGTCGGGCGGGGGGCTTTCGAGCCTGAGGATTATCAGGCGGCGGTGGAGACGGCCTATACCGAGGCGACGGTGCCGACGGATCGCTATCTGATGGGGATGCCGCATCTGGCGGAGAACCTCGAGGCGGGGCTGGAGGCGCTGGGGATCGACGTGAGCGAGGTGGAGCAGGATTTCCTGTGACCGCGGGTGATCCGGCGGGGCGGCGGGCCGAGGCTGCTTGGGTGTCAGGGGACGTTCCGTCCCCTCTTGGCCGTGCCGGCCAATTCACCCCTTGAGGATATTTGAGAACGGATGAAGGGGCTTGATCTTCCGCGCGCGGGTTCCAACATATTCTGCAAATGGAATTGATGGAGGCCGCAATGGCGGAAGGGGTGAAGCTGTGCTGTGCGGCATGCGGGCAGATGAACCGCGTGCCTGCCGCGCGACTGGCGGCGGGGCCGAAATGCGGGGTCTGCGGGGCGGCGCTGGCGGATGGGCGGGTGCTGGAACTGGATGCCACGGCGCATGACAAGGCGGTGCGGGGGGACGATCTGCCGCTGCTGGTGGATTACTGGGCGGCGTGGTGCGGGCCGTGCCGGATGATGGCACCCGAATTCGCCAAGGCGGCGAAGGCGGCGGCGCCTGCCTTGCGGTTCGGGAAGCTGGACACCGAGGCGCATCAGGCGGTGGCGCAGCGGGCTGGGATCAGGGGTATTCCCGCGCTTATCCTGTATCATCGCGGGCGCGAGGTGGCGCGGCTGGCGGGGGCGCGGCCTGCGGCGGAGATCCTTGCCTTTGTCCGGTCGCATGTCGCCGTGCCGAGTGCCTGAGACCGGCGGGGGTGGCTTGACAATCGCGTGCCGCTGGGCCAGAACGCGGCCCGCGGATGGGGCAGTAGCTCAGTTGGGAGAGCGTATCGTTCGCAATGATAAGGTCAGGGGTTCGATCCCCCTCTGCTCCACCAGATTTCCCTGAATTGGTCGGTTGAATGGGCGCTGCGCAGGCTGCGCCTTTTGTTTCAGTGTGCCGTTTCGACCCGTGTGCCGAGCGTTGCGGTGACGGCGCGCAGGAGGTCGGCGCGCAGGAGGGGCTTGGAGAGGTGGGTGGAGAAGCCGCCCGCGAGATAGTCCTTCACCTGTTGCGGCATGACATTGGCGGTGACGGCGATGGCGGGCACGGGGGAAAGGCTGTGCACCTGTTCGTGGGCGCGTATCTCCTGCAGGGCGGTCAGGCCGTCCTTGACCGGCATCCGGATGTCGAGGAGCAGGAGATCGAAAGGCCGGGCCTCGGCGCGGGCGGTCTGCCATGCTGCCACCACCTCGGCCCCGTTGGTGGCGCCGACGATGGCGGCGCCGGTGGGGGCCAGCATCTCGTTCAGGACGAGGAGGTTGGTGGGGTTGTCGTCGGCGATCAGGATGCGGCGACCCGTGAGCGTGACATGGGCGATCCAGTCGGTCGGGGGCGGGACCGGAACATCGGCCGTAGCAGCCGGGGGGAGGGGCAGCGTCACCCGGACGGTGGTGCCTTGGCCAAGGCGGCTGTCGATCTTGACCTCCCCGCCCATGAGATGGGCGAGTTGCCGGACGATGGACAGGCCGAGCCCCGTGCCGCCGTAGCGGCGCGCGGTGCTGCCTTCGGCCTGTTCGAAGCAGTCGAAGGCGCGGGCGACCTGTTCGGGCGTCATGCCGATGCCCGTGTCGCTGATTTCGATCTGGACGGGGCGGTCGGGCTTGGCCGAGACCATGAGGCGGATTTCGCCCTTGTCGGTGAACTTGATGGCATTGCTGAGCAGGTTGTTGAGGATCTGCGTGAGGCGATGGGGGTCGCCCAAGCGGGGCTGCATCTTGCCACCGCTGCAGAGGACCTCGAAGTCGAGGCCCTTTTCCTCGGCCCGGAGACGGTGGAGGGATTCGGCGGCGAAGACGATGTCGGGCAGGCGGATCGGGACATTGTCGAGGGTGAGTTTGCCCGCCTCGATCTTGGACATGTCGAGGATGGAGTTCAGGACGGAGAGCAGCGTTTCGCCCGCCTGACGGATGGTGGCGACCATGCGCAGTTGATCGGGCGTTTGCACGGTGCCGTGCAGCACCTCAGCCATGCCAAGGACGCCATTGAGCGGGGTGCGGATCTCGTGGCTCATGTTGGCGAGGAATTGGGATTTCGCGCGGCTGACCTCTTCCGCGCGCTGGCGGGCCTCTTCGATGCGCTGGTTGGCGGCGAGGTGGTCGGTGATGTCCTCGACGGCGCAGACGACGGCGGTGGTGATGCCGCCGTCCGTGAGGGGCGAGGCGTTGATCGAGAGGATGCGGCGCTGGCCATCGGGCCAGAGGATGGCGTGGCGGATGTCGCGCAGGGGGCGGCCTTCGCGCAGGACGCGGGCGACGGGGAGATCTTCGGCGGGGAAGGGGCCGCCGTCGACGGCCTCGATCTGCCAGCGGTCATCGTCGAAGCGGCGGCGGGCGACTTCCTCCGGGGTCAGGCCGAGGACGCGGCGGCATTCGTCATTGGTGACGGTGATGCAGCCGTCGCGGCCGACAGAGAGGACGGCGACCGGCACGGTTTCAAGGACATGGGCGAGGTGGTCGCGTTCCTTGGCGAGATCGTGACGCGTGCGGTCGAGGTCCTGCACGGCAGAGAGCAGGCGGATCTGGTCGTTCACGCTGCGGCCTAGGCGGGAGAGGGCGTCGAGGTCATCCTCTGTCCAGTCGCGGGGTGTGCTGTCGATGGCGCAGAAGGAGCCGATCACCTGACCGTCATCGGCGCGGACGGGGACGCCAAGATAGGCCACGACGCCGAGCAGGTCGATCACCGGATTGCCCGCGACGCGGGGGTCGGTGCGGCTGTCGGTGATGCGCAGGGGGCTGGTGCTGTCGACGACCAGTTTGCAGAAGGAATGGCTAAGGGGGGTCTGGCGGGTTTCCGACCATGGGGCGGGCAGTCCGCACTGGCTTTTGAAGAACTGGCGGTCGCCGTCCGTGTCGATCAGCGAGACGAGCGAGACCGGCGCGCGCAGGAGGCGGGAGGCGAGGCGGGTGAAGTTGTCAAAGACATCTTCGGGAGGCGTGTCGAGCAGCGCGCGCGTGGCGGCGGGGGTGCTCGGTCCATGAGGCGGGGTCAAGGGCGACGGCTCCGTTCAGATCATTTCTTCAGGAAAGACGCAGGCCGGATTTTGTTCCGGCACGTTGTTGAACCAACTGGTCACGCGGGGATGGCATTCCCGCTCTGAGATTCGTAACCGGTTGCAAGAAGGATAGGTGGGATTTCCGATAGTTCAAGTCAACTGCTCTCCCCGACCCAAAGCCCGTGTGTCGGATATGTAACGGCGTGGATTTCCGAGCGATTAGAGGGCCGTTGGGGATGAGTTGGCGCGTTTTCCGTGGCGTGGCGGCGGTTGGGGGCGGCCTGAGAGCGGGTTTCAGAATGAGATCGGGGTGGGGCGGCTGTCCGGGCCGTTTTCGGGTATGGGGCGCGGAAAATGTTAGCGATCATTGGTCGGGGGGCGGCCTACCCATTGGAGGTGGGTGTGGCCCTTTGCCCTAAATCGATGCAACCGGTTGCCGTTGCCTTGGCGCAAGGTGTTGTGCGTGCAAGGGATATTGCAATGCGTTTCAAGTGGAAGATCTCTATCGCCCTGCTTCTGGCGGGGCTGCTTCCGATGGCAATCGTGATGAAGATCGACATCGATCGTCTGGCCAGCCTTTCCCAAGAGACCGTCACCGAAGAGATCCAGACCTCGGCCGAATTGCGGGGCGCGGCGATCGAACGGTATTTCGGGGATCTGGTCGATCTGGGCACCGGGCTTGCGAAGATGCCAGAGAAGGTGAAGCTGCTGGCCGATCTGGACGAGGCGGCGGATGAGCTTGGCCTGCCGGGGGCGGTGGAGCCGGACATGGCGGCGCTGCAGGCGCGCTATGCCCATCAGCGGGAGAACACGCCCGGTGCGACCGAGGCGGACAGCGCGCGCTGGATGGCGGGGTTGGACCCGGTGGGGGCAGCGTTGCAGCACCTGTATATCGGGAAGAACAAGGCAAAGGTCGGACAGAAGCAGATGCTGAACGATGCGCGGGATGGCAGCCGCTATTCGCAGATGCATGCGGCTTTGCACCCCGTCTTTCGCGATTTCATGGAGCGGCACGGGTTCTATGACATCCTCTTCGTGGAGCCGCATGAGGGGCGGGTGATCTATTCGGTCTACAAGGAGGTGGATTTCGGCACCTCGCTGACGACTGGGCCCTATGCCGCGACGGGCCTTGGCGGCGCGGTTCAGGCGATGCTCAAGTCGCAGGGGCAAGAGCCCTATCTGGTGACGGATTTCGAGGCCTATGAGCCGTCCTACGGGGCGCAGGCCTTCTTCCTTGTGGTGCCGGTGAAGGAACGGCGGACGCTGGTCGGGGTAATGATCTTCCAGCTTCCCATCGATTTCGGGACGGCAATCCTCGCACCCAGCGAGTACGAGCGAGAGACGCTGGATGCCTTCATCCTTGGGCAGGAGGGCGGGGTCAGGTCGGCGCCGCGCTTTGCCGAGGGTATGGACCTTGCGGCACCCGTGCCGGGGGTGATCGCGGCGGCGGCGGCGGCCGGGGAGCGGGGGGCGATGGTGGCCCCCGATCACCGTGGTGTCGAGGTTGTCGCGGCCTATCGGCCCTTGGAGATTCCGGGGCTGGACTGGTCGATCCTGACGATGGTGGAGCGGGCCGAGGTCATGGCGGTGGCGGATGAGGCGACTCGCTCGGCCATGACGACCGGGGTCGTGGTGGCTGTCGTGGTGGTGCTTGCGGGTCTGCTGCTGTCGTTCTGGTTGCTGCGTCCGATCAAGCGGCTGGGGACGGAGTTCCAGAGCCGGACGTCGGAGGTGATCGGCAGCCTTCGGACGGCGGCGCTGCAGGCGCGGGGGGCGGCCGAGACGATGGCCGCGACGGCGGAGGAAACGAGCCGGCAGACGAGCCATGTGAAGGAAGGGTCGGAGTTGACGGCGGCGGATGTGTCGGGTGTGGCGGCCGCGGTGGAGCAATTGTCGAGTTCGATCAACGAGGTGGTCGCGGGCATTCAGGAGACGAATGCGCTGGCGGGTGACGCCGCGCTGCGGGCCGAGGATGCGGCGACGCTGCTTGCGGAGTTGGAGAAGGTGGCGGGCCGGATCACGGGGATCGTGACGCTGATCAACGACGTTGCGCGGCAGACGAACCTTCTGGCGCTGAATGCGGCGGTGGAGGCGAGCCATGCGGGGGCTGCGGGTCGCGGCTTTGCGGTTGTGGCGAGCGAGATCCGCAAGCTTGCGGCGCGGACGACGGAGTCGACGGACGAGATCGCGGGCGAGGTGCGGTCTGTGCTTTCGGCGGTGAAGCGGAATTCGGAGGCGATGCGGGCGATTGCGGCCTCGATCGGGCAGGTGAACGATCAGGCGCGGGGGATCGCGTCGGCGGCGACGCAGCAGGGCGAGGTGACGCATGACATCGCCGAGCGGATGTCGCGGACGGCGGGGCGGGTGGGGCAGTCGAATGACAGCCTGACCGAGGTTCAGGCGGCCTCGGAGAACGCGAACCGCGCGGCGGGGGATGTGCTGGGGGGCGTCGTGTCGGTCGAGCGGGCGGCGGAGGCGATGGACGCGGCGCTGGCGCAGTTCCTGCGCCGGGTGCAGACGATCTGAGGCGCGCCACGGCGGGATGGGGCAGGAGGCGGTGGTGGATCAGCGCGTTCGGGGCGGGAAGATCGGCCACCCTGACGCGCAAGAGTTGGTCGACCTCGCCCGTCAGGGTCGACCAGCCGGTGACGTCGGGCAGGCTGCCAAGCGAGGCGGACGAAGGAGGCGGCGTTGCCGCCACTGTGCGTGGCCATCTGGACCTGCACGGCAAGGCTGGGTTTCGCGGGGTTCAGGCGGGCATGGCTGCCCGCGCTGACGCCGTCGACTTCCAGCCGCGCGCGGCGGCAGGCGGGTGACTGGTGGAAGGGGCGGGGGGCAGGACACGTTCTCGTTTCCTATCCGCCGTCGTTCGCGCGGTAACCATCATATTCTGGCAATGAAACGAAAACGAGTCCTGAACCTAAACATATGTACGAGATTAACGTAAGATATTTTGTTGCAATATTGGCGAGTTATGGTGATGCCAAGATGAACGTTCAGAATCTGTCGGCAACACTTTCGCCTAAGGGCAACTCTATAAGTTATGGAGTGTCGCCCTTGACCCATCGGAAAAGCCCTTCAAGGTGAGATCCCGATATTGTTGCACCACTTTGGATCAGCGCCTTTTTCATGGGCTGCCCGATCCAACCATCAAATCACATCATGACCGTAACCTGTGAATTTTGCGCATGAATGTCGATGACTTTGTGCAAAGAACTGAAAGGAAACTCTCATGCAAATCTCCCTCAAGGCCAAGCTTGGTGGTATCTTTGCGTTGCTTCTTTCCCTTATGGCCTGCCTTGGGGTGATGGCACTTACACAGATGAGCGCAATAAAGACCCAAGCCGAGATCATCACAGAAGATTGGCTTCCGAAAATCCATATCATTGAAAAGGCAAAAGGTGCCACCCTGGAGTTGCGGCTGGCGCAGTTTGAGCTGCTTTATTCCCCTTCATCTTTTGCCATGACTGCTCAGCAGCAAAGAATTTCCCGACTGATCAATGTAATCAAGACCCAGCAAAGCATCTATGAACCGTTGATCCGCGATGAGCGGGAGCGTGAGATGTTCAACATCATGTCTGCGGCAACCGATCAGTATGTTGAAATGAACGAGCGTCTGCTTGCCCTATGGCGAGTTAACGATATTCAGGGCGGCACTGATCTCTTGATGAAGTCCGTCCCAATTTCCAACAGGATGAGCAACTTCGCCTTTTCCCTTGTCGCTTACAACATTGACGGTGCGAATGCCGCTTCAGCCGAGGGCAACCGCCTTTACGCCTCGGCCCGCACCCTCGTCCTCGCCATCATCGGCATCGCGCTTGTCGTGGGCCTTCTCTCCGCGACCCTCATGATCCGCTCGGTCTTCCGCACTCTGGGGGGTGAGCCCGACTATGCGCGCTCTGTCCTGCGCGAAATCGCTGCCGGCAATCTTGATGTCGAGGTCAAGACCCG
Source organism: Tabrizicola sp. M-4 (assembly GCF_051132405.1). Lineage (GTDB taxonomy): Bacteria > Pseudomonadota > Alphaproteobacteria > Rhodobacterales > Rhodobacteraceae > Paragemmobacter. The sequence goes on along the minus strand of NZ_CP128606.1, from coordinate 3,023,197 downwards.
GAAGGGCGATGATGGCAGCCTCCTTGCTGCGGCCCGTGATATGGCGGCCAAGCTCAAGGAAGTTGTGACCGCCGTGGTTGTCTCTGCCCGTAATGTTGACAGCGGCAGCCAAGAGCTCTCTGCGACCGCCGAACAGCTTTCGCAAGGTGCCTCGGAGCAGGCGTCCTCTACCGAGGAAGCCTCTGCCTCGGTGGAGGAAATGGCCGCGACAATCAAGCAGAACTCCGAGAGCGCCGGCGAAACTGAGGCCATTGCCAAGCAATCTGCGGCCGACGCCGCGCGCAGCGGTGAGGCAGTGACCAAGGCCGTCAAGGCTATGGAAACCATCGCCGAGAAGATTCTGGTCGTGCAGGAAATCGCGCGGCAGACGGACCTTCTTGCGCTGAACGCAGCGGTCGAGGCTGCTCGGGCGGGCGAACATGGCCGCGGTTTTGCTGTGGTGGCAGCGGAGGTGCGCAAACTGGCAGAACGCAGTCAGTCGGCTGCGCAAGAGATTTCAGGTCTCTCCGGCGAGACGGTTCGCACGGCGCAAACCGCTGGCGAGATGCTTGATCGTCTGGTCCCCGACATTCAGCGCACCTCGGATCTGATCGCCTCTATCTCGAACGCCACGCGGGAACAGGATGTCGGCGCAGCGCAGATCAATATCGCGATCCAGCAGCTGGATAAGGTAACCCAGCAGAACACCTCCGCCTCGGAGCAGATCGCCTCGACCGCTGACGAACTGGCGGGGCAGGCTTCCGCTCTCACTGAAGCGATCAGCTTCTTCAAGCTCGATCTTGGCCACGCTGGTGGCGAGGCCGCTCTGAAGCCCGCTGCCAAGAAAAAGCCTTCGGAGCGCAAAGCCGCTATGTTCGCGCCTCGCCCGGCCAAGGCGCAGAATGACGGTGGTTTTTCCTTCGATCTCAACGCGGATGACGAGCTGGATCAGCAGTTTTCCCGCAGCAAGGTCGCCTGATCCGGCCCGGCGTCGGCGGCCCTTACCCATGGGTCGCCGATGCCAGTATTAGGGTTGGGACCCATTGATCTGCTTGACGTGTCCTTGGCTGAATGAGGCAAGCTCCCGAACTGATGGGGGTGAAGATGAGCAATCTTTTCTGGCTTGCGGAAGCAAAGATGGCCTGGCTTCGGCCGTTTTTCCCGAAGAGCGATGGTGTGCCGCGCGTCGATGAGTGTTCGTCCTCCGCGCAGTATGCCCAGCAGCCCGCTTTGCGGCGGCGTAACGGTCTGTGCGGCGACACTGGCGGGCAAGCAGTGACTCGCAACTCAAACACTCTGACCATTTGGCCTGAAAGGAAGAGCTTCATACTTTCAAGCTTCGATGGGCAGCGCGGAGGAGCCCAGCGATCTGATGGAACCGCGCGGCATGCGGAGAGGTGGGCCGCCAGCCGAGTACGACCCGGCGAGGGCAAGCCTTCGGCAAGGGCGTCAAGTTGATCGAATGACCACGCGCGATGCCCGCGTCGACAGCAAGCTGCGGAAGAAGGGTAACGCCCAGCCCTTCCTCCACCATCGATAGAAGCGTGGGCAGACTGGTAGCGGCAAAAGCATCACCGGGCGGGCTGGGGATGTCGGCATAGGCCTCCAGCGCATGGCGTTGCAAGCAGTGACCTTTTTCCAGAAGCAGAAGTGATGCGCCAGCCAGAAGAGCGCCGGTCACATCCGGGTTCCCGGCAAGGCTATGGCCGATGGGTGTTGCAAGCTGATAGCCGTCCTCGAATAGGAACTCTGTCTCGATACTGCCGACGTCATGGGGCAGTGCGATGATGATGAGGTCCAGCCTGCCCTCAGCGAGCCCTTCCAACAGTTGTTCAGTCAATTCCTCACGAAGGAACAGTCGAAGCTCGGGCCAGCTTTCGCGCAGCATGGGCATGGCACGTGGGATCAGGAATGGCCCTACCGTAGGGATGACGCCCAGCCGCAGTTCCCCTTGTCCTATACCGGCCTGCGCACGTGCTACCGCTTCCATGTCCGCCACATCGGTCAGCACAATACGCGCCCGCCGCACCAGTTCCTCACCAACAGGCGTCAGCATGACCCGGCGCTTGGAGCGTTCTGCGACGGCGACCCCAAGGTGATCTTCAAGTTCCTTAAGGCCTGCGGAAAGCGTCGGCTGCGTGACGTGGCAGAGTTCTGCCGCGCGTGAGAAGTTGAGGGTGTCAGCAACTGCAACCAGAAAGCGAAGCTGGCGGAGTGTTGTCATGATTAATCATAGATTTTCTCTATTATTGATAGTTTTATAATCAATTTCACCGATTTGTCTAGAAGACTTATCCCAGATCCATCGCAACAATGACCCTTTGAGGACACCATGAACGCCATCACCCCAGTTACCGCGACCCAGACGCCTGTTGGCCTGCCGAGGATGAACGAACCCGCACCGGATTTCACCGCGCTGACCACACATGGCGTGAAGTCTCTCGCGGATTACAAGGGCAAGTGGCTTGTGCTCTTCTCGCATCCGGCGGATTTCACCCCGGTCTGCACCACGGAATTCACGGCCTTTGCGGCCCGATCCGCCGATTTCGCCGCGCTGAACACCGAACTCCTTGGCCTGTCGATTGACAGCCACTATGCCCATATCGCTTGGGTCCGGTCGATCAAGCAAAGCTTCGGCGTGGAGATCAATTTCCCCATCATCGCGGACCTCGACATGAAAGTGGCACAGGCCTATGGCATGATCATGCCGGGCGCGTCCGACACGCAGGCCGTGCGGGCAACCTTTGTGATCGACCCCGAAGGCAAGTTGCGCGCGATGGTCTATTATCCGATGACCAATGGCCGTTCGGTGGACGAGATTCACCGGCTGATCGTGGCCTTGCAAACCTCCGCTGAACACAAAGTGGCAACGCCCGAAAACTGGCACCCCGGCCAGCCGGTCATCGTGCCGACGCCGCAGACTTGCGATGCCGCAGACGCGCGCATGCAAGAGGGGCTGAATACGGTGGACTGGTATTTCACCACGAAGATGCTCTGACGCCAGAGCCCTGGTCTTGCGGCGGACTGCATGCGGCAAGACCCGATCCCAAGCCAAAGGAAAAGTGCCATGCACATTTCAAAGACACCCGCTCACCCCGAAGTTCACGGCTTTTTCGATCCTGCCACCAACACGATCAGCTATGTCGTGCGTGACCCGCAATCCGATGCTTGCGCCGTGATCGATTCCGTCATGGATATCGATTATGCGGCTGGCCGGATCACCCATGACCATGCCGATGAGATCATCGCCTTTGTCCAAGCCAAGGGCTGGCATCTGGAATGGCTGATCGAGACCCATGTCCACGCCGACCATTTGTCCGCTGCGCCCTATATCCAGAACAAGCTGGGCGGGAAGATCGGTATCGGTGAAAAGATTACCGTCGTGCAGGAGACTTTTGGCAAGGTCTTCAACGAGGGGACGGAATTCCAGCGTGACGGATCGCAGTTCGACGCGCTTTTCAAGGATGGCGACACCTATGCCATCGGCGCGCTGCAAGCGGTCGCCCTGCATACGCCGGGCCATACCCCCGCCTGCATGACCCATGTGATCGGCGATGCGGCCTTTGTGGGCGACACGCTCTTCATGCCGGACGGAGGTTCAGCCCGTGCCGATTTCCCGGGCGGTGATGCCGGTGTGCTTTATGACAGCATCCAGAAGGTGCTTGCTCTTCCGGATGAAACGCGCCTTTTCATGTGCCATGATTACGGTCCGAATGGCCGGGACATTCGTTGGGAAACGACGGTGGCCGAAGAAAAGGAACACAACATTCACGTGGGCCGCGGTGCAACGAAAGAGGACTTTGTCCGGTTCCGCACCGCGCGCGACGCCACCTTGGCAATGCCAAAGCTGATCCTGCCGTCACTGCAAGTGAACATGCGGGCTGGCGAGATACCGACTGACGCTTCCGGGCGCCCGATGCTGAAGGTGCCGGTGAACGGACTGTAGGGGATGGGTAAATGACACGGCAAATCGGGCGCTGGTTGCCCATCCTTGACTGGGGGCGCACCTATAATCGCGCCACGCTGGCAAGCGACCTGCTGGCAGCGGTGATCGTGACAATCATGCTGATCCCGCAGTCGCTGGCCTATGCGCTGTTGGCAGGCCTGCCGCCCGAGGCAGGGCTTTATGCCTCGATCGTGCCGATCTTCCTTTACACGATCTTTGGCACGTCACGCGTGCTGGCCGTGGGTCCGGTGGCCGTGGTGTCATTGATGACGGCTGCGACCATCGGGCAGTTGGCCGAGGCGGGGACTGCGGGCTATGCGGCGGCTGCGTTGACGCTTGCCTTCCTGTCGGGTGGTATTCTTCTGCTGATGGGCGTTTTCCGCTTGGGATTTCTGGCGAATTTCCTGTCGCACCCAGTGGTTTCGGGTTTCATCTCGGCCTCAGGCCTGCTCATTGCAGCCAGTCAGATCGGCCCTCTGACCGGGCTCAAATCCCAAGGTCACAGCCTTCTGGAGCAGCTTTGGTCTTTGACGACGCAGGTGACGGCGATCAACCTTTCGACCCTGCTGATCGGCGGCGCGAGCCTTGCGTTCCTTTTCTGGGTGCGCCGCGGTCTGAAACCGCTTCTGCGGCGCGCGGGCCTGCCGCCGCGCCCGGCGGACATGCTGGCCAAAGCGGGGCCGGTGGTGGCCATTGCAGCCTCCACCTTTGCTGTCTGGGGCCTGTCTCTGGATCAGGCCGGGGTTGCGGTCGTGGGCGCGGTGCCGCAAAGCCTGCCGCCCCTTACTCTGCCCTCGTTCGACCTCGCTCTCCTGCGCGATCTGGCGCTGCCCGCTGCACTGATTTCCTTGATCGGATTCGTCGAATCCGTCTCGGTCGGGCAGACACTGGCCGCCAAGCGGCGCCAACGGATCGAACCTAACCAAGAGCTTGTCGCCCTGGGTGCGGCGAACCTTGGTGCGTCCTTCACCGGCGGCTTCCCTGTGACCGGCGGCTTCGCGCGGTCGGTCGTCAATTTCGACGCCGGGGCCGAGACACCCGCCGCCGGGGCCTTCACCGCTGTCGGTCTGGCGCTGGCCGCACTGTTCTTGACTCCGCTGATCGCCTTCCTGCCCAAGGCGACGCTGGCTGCAACCATCGTGGTGGCCGTCCTCAGTCTGGTGGACCTGTCGATCCTGAAACGCGCCTGGGGCTATTCCCGCGCCGATTTCGCAGCGGTGGCCGCGACCATGGCTGTGACGCTTGGCGTAGGGGTTGAGGCGGGCGTTTCTGCGGGAGTGGTGCTGTCGCTTATCCTGCACCTCTACCGCACCTCCCGGCCGCATGTGGCGGAAGTGGGCCTCGTGCCAGGGACCGAGCATTTCCGCAACATTCATCGGTTCAAGGTCGAGACCGACCCCGCCGTGCTGACCCTACGGGTGGATGAAAGCCTGTACTTTGCCAATACACGATATCTGGAAGATCTGGTGCTGGCGCGAGTCTCGGGCGAAACGAGTCTACGGCATGTGATCCTGATGTGTTCGGCCGTGAACGAGATCGACCTCAGCGCGCTGGAGACGCTGGAGATGCTGGACCACCGCCTGCGCGACATGGGCGTGACGCTGCACCTGTCCGAAGTGAAGGGGCCGGTGATGGACCGACTGCGCCGCTCAAGCTTCCTTGACCATCTTTCGGGCCGGGTTTTCGTGTCGCAGTTCGAGGCGTTCTGCAAGCTGACTGGGCGCTGTGCATCGCAACCGCTCGGGCCACACGCGAAGCGCTGACCCCCGAGTCGGGCGGCGATCAATCTGGCTGGAAGCCCGAAATGAGTTGCCGAAGGCCGACGCTTGCACCGATCCCTATGGCGAGGAGGGTGACGGGACCAGACCAGGCGAGCGTTGCGAAACCGGTGAGGCCTTGTCCAATGGAGCAGCCCATCGCCACGACGCCGCCGATCCCCATCAGGACTGCGCCACCCACCTGACGGCCAAGTTCGCGCGGGTCTTCGCAAGCTTCCCAGCGGAACAGGCCGCGGATCATCGAACCGATCAGCGCGCCTGCCATGACACCGACCACGGAGCCGACCGAGAAGGTGATCCCTCCGGCAGTTGAAGTCATCAGGAAGATCAGAGTGCGGCCCACGGGGGCGGTGAAGGAGGGACCTTCCACCCCGATGGCGCCAAGACTTTGGCCTGCGACCCATGTCGTGCCGATAAAGCACCAGACCACAGCCAGGCCAGCGGCGATGCCCCAAAATATCATCCGGGGCGACCGGCGCAGATCGGCGTTGGCCAACGACCAGATCAGCAGTGCCATCGCAATGGCTGCCACCACAAAGACGGACGGTAGGCCGATCAGGCCTGCCGCATGCAGGATACCCTGCGGGCCTTCTGCCGCGGGTTGGGGGAAAAGGGCCGTCCGCAGCGGTGCGAGGGGGCCCGACAGGGCGATGAAGCCGAAGATGCCCATCACGATCACCACGACCAGCGACCGCAGGTCGCCGCCGCCAAAGCGCACCAGCGCGCCAAAGCCGCAGTTGCCCGCCAGCGCCATGCCATAGCCAAAGACCAGCCCGCCAAAGATGGAGGCGAGCGGGTTCCATTGCAGGTTATGGTAGAAGGTTGCGCCGAGGTCGATCAGCCCGGTCATGGCTCCCAGTTGCGTGCCGAGGATCGCCACCGCCAACACCACACCCCAAAGACGCAATCCGCGCTGGTCTTGGGCATAGAGGGCGCGTTCGATTGCGCCCAAGGTGCAGAAATCCCCAAGGCGCGCGGCAAGGCCCAGCACCATGCCACCGACAAGGCCGACGATGGCCGCCATCATACCGATGGGAAAGCTCTCCATCGTTCTTCCTCCCTCTGGTTTCCCGCGGCGCAACCTGCGGGCTGGCCGTCCCCCCTATCGCCGGTCTTGTGCCGGCGTGCCGAAGAGGCGGCAAAGCAGTTCGATCATCTCCGAGACCCGGGGGTCGAGAAGCGAGTAGTAAATCGCCTGACCCTCGCGCCGCGCGCTGACGAGCCCTTCGAGGCGCAGGCGGGCCAGTTGTTGGCTGACCACAGCCTGACGCGCCGAGAGCAGGTTTTCAAGTTCCGTGACGGATTTCGGGCCGGAATGCAGATGGCAGAGGATCGTCAGGCGGCCGTCATGACCCAATGCCTTCAGGAAATTGGCAGCGGTCTCAGCTTCGGCGACAAGCGGGCCGAGAATATCGGGCGTGTTGTTTGCGCCCATCGCTGTCACGATCTGATCCAGTATCCTGCCCCCGTTACACCAGCCTATACATGACCAAGGCCGCGTTGGGCCACAAGATTGTGCTCGCCCTATCAATCATGGGGTTTGCGCTGTGGCGATCATGCCTGCGAGGAGTGGCCAGAAGAAATCCTCGCCCGGATAGCCTTCGATGCGATCTTGTTCCACACCGTCAGACAGCAGAATGAATGTGGGCGTAAAGACCGCGGGGCGGGCAAACACCACATCAGGCGGGAGTGGTTCACGCAGCTGAAGGCGCCGCAGAGGCGCGGCCTTGCCTTCCGTCGTGGCGGGGTATTCAGGCGCGACCTCGGCATCCCAGCGGGCGCAGTAGATGCATCCGGGCTGTTCGATCATCACCAGTTCCAACTCCGCCGCAGAAGCCGCAGGAGCGAGGCAGAGCAGAAGCGCGATCGTGGCGAGGCGGCGGAGGGTCATGTTGACGCCCATTAAAAGATAGTAATATGCTAATGTATCTTTGCCGTTTCGGCAAGGCAGCGCTTCAGGGAGGGGGCGATGCTTGAGGTGAGTTTCACCGGTGCGGCGCTTGCGGGGCTTTTGTCGTTCCTGTCGCCCTGCATCCTGCCGATGGTGCCTTTCTATCTGTCCTACATGGCGGGCCTTTCCGTTCGCGAATTGCGCGACGGTGGTGCTATCGCGCCGGGCGCGCAGGGCCGTCTGATCGTACAGGCAGTGGCTTTTGCCCTTGGGGTGACGTCGATCTTTGTCATGCTGGGGATGGGTGCCACAGCGCTTGGCCGGATGTTCCTACAGTGGCGGGATGTGTTGTCCTGGATCGCAGGTGGCATTCTGATCCTGTTCGGGTTGCATTTTCTTGGGATCCTGCGGATCGGGCTGTTCTACCGCGAAGCGCGGGTTCAGACGGAGGCCAAGCCGCGCACGCTGATCGGGGCCTATGTCATGGGCTTGGCTTTTGGCTTTGGCTGGACGCCATGCGTGGGGCCTGCGCTGGCGGCCATCCTGATGGTGGCAAGCGGGATGGGCGAGGTGTGGCGTGGTGGCGCACTGCTTCTCGTCTATGGGTTGGGCATGACGCTACCCTTCGTGCTGGCCGCAGCATTTGCGGGCCCATTTCTCGGCTGGGTCGCGCGCCATCGGGCGCTGATGGGGCATGTGGAAAAGGCGATGGGGGTGATGCTGATTGTCTTCGGCATCCTGATCGCCACCAATTCCGTGAACCTCATTGCCGATTGGATGATCCGCAATTTCGACTGGTCGGCCACGCTGAGATGATGAAGGGGGGAACTCGATGAAGCGGTTTTCTGCGATGATGGCGGCGCTGGTCCTTTCGGCCCTGCCCGCGATGGCGGTGGAATTGGGGGATGACGGCTTGCACAAGCCCGACTGGCTGCGCGAGACCTTCAAGGACCTTCGTGAGGATCTGGCCGAGGCCAATGCTGAGGGCAAGCGCCTGCTGATCTCGGTGGAACAGCGGGGCTGCATCTATTGCACAAAGATGCATGAGGAGGTGTTCCCCGATCCCAAGATCGATGCGCTGATCCGGGAGAGCTATTTCGTGGTCCAGCTTAACCTCTTCGGCGATGTGGAGGTGACCGATTTCGATGGCACCGTGCTGAGCGAAAAGGAAATGGCGATGCGCTGGGGTGTGATGTTCACGCCCACGCTGATCTTTCTGCCGCAAGAGGTGGAAGAGGGGGCAACGGCGGCGGAGGCTTCGGTCGCCATGATGCCCGGTGCCTTTGGCAAGGGCACGACAGCGGCGCTGATGGAGTGGGTTCGTGATCGCCGATACGAGTCGGGCGAGCATTTTCAGAAGTTCGTTGCCGAACAGATGGCTATCGAACAAAGCGGCTCAAGTGATTGATGTGTCGGGAAATATAGGAATATTCACAGATACATATATTTCTGTTGCATGCGGCAGCATCCCGTTGCTATCGTGAAGGAAGGGAGTGATCAGGGAGGATCGCGATGGCACGCCGGCTGCTGCTGGTGTCTGCAATGGCTGTGGCCATTGCCGGACCTGCTTTTTCTGAAATGGCACCTTCTGCCGTGGCTTATGTCGAAGGGGCTGTCGAGGGTTCCTTGTCGGGCGCGCCCGGGAACCCGGAGGAAGGTGTTAAGGTGATGACGACGGCCGCGCTCGGCAATTGCGTGGCTTGTCATCAGGTCAATGCCATTCCGAACGTGCAGTTTCCGGGCACCATTGCGCCACCTTTGGACGGGGTGGCGGATCGCTGGTCCGAGGCGCAACTGCGGGGCATCGTGGCGAATGCCAAGATGACCTTTGAAGACAGCTTCATGCCGGCCTTCTACAAGACGGAAGGTTTCATACGACCCGGTGCCGCCTACACGGGCAAGGCACCTGAGGGTGACCTGCCGCCGATTCTGACGGCGCAGCAGGTCGAAGATGTGGTGGCGTTCCTGATGACGCTTAAGGAATGACGGCCCAGAGGAGAGCCAAGGAGATGAAGATGGAACTTTCCAGACGGAATGCACTTTGGGTCGGCTTCGGCGGGATGGCGGCAATGGCCTTTCCGGGCCTGAGCGCGGCGGCGACCGTGGACGAATTGACGGCGGCCTTCACCGGAGGCATGGCGGCGGGTACGGATGGCATCACCCTGACCGCCCCCGAGATCGCCGAAAACGGGAACACCGTTCCGATCGAGGTGGATGCCCCCGGCGCGGTGGCGATCATGCTTCTGGCGGCTGGTAATCCGGAACCAGCGGTGGCGACGTTCACCTTCGGGCCTGCAGCGGGCAGCCAGCGCGCGGCGACGCGTATCCGCCTGGCCAAAACGCAGGACGTGATTGCGATGGCCAAGATGGCCGATGGCTCCATCGTGCAGGCGCAGGCGACCGTAAAGGTCACCATCGGCGGCTGCGGCGGCTGAGATCAGGGAGAGGGAGAGAGACTATGGCAGATGATGCAAAACCCCGCGTGAAGGTGCCGAAATCGGCAGCGGCGGGTGAAGTGGTCACGATCAAGGCCCTGATCAGCCACAAGATGGAATCCGGGCAACGCAAGGATGCGGATGGCAACATCATCCCGCGTTCGATCATCAACCGTTTCACCTGTGATCTGAACGGTGTGAAAGTGGTGGATGTGGCGATCGACCCGGCCGTATCGACGAACCCATATTTCGAGTTCGACGCCAAGGTGGATGCCGCAGGCGAGTTCAAGTTCACTTGGTACGATGACGATGGCTCCGTCTACGAAGACGTGAAGCCTATCGCTGTCGCCTGAGTGCCGCATGGTCGAGGGAGGAAAACCATGCGCCTCACTGTGACATTGAGCCTGGCCGCAACGGCCCTCGGTCTTGCCCTTGCGGGCACGGCTTCTGCTGACCCTGTCGAGGACAAGCTGATCGTCGAAACCGAAGACGGTTCGTTGGAAATGGTGACGAGCGCACCCGCACCCGATCATCTGAAAGATGCAGTCGATACGATCTGGTCTGGCTGGCACTATCGGGAAACCGAAACCCGCGATCTGCAGCGCGATGATTTCGACAATCCGGGCATGGTGTTCGTGGACCGGGGGCTGGATTCCTGGAACGCGGAAATGGGCGCCAAGGGTGAAAGCTGCGTGGGCTGCCATGAAGGCCCGGAGAGCATGAAGGGTCTGCGCGCCGTGACGCCGCGCGTCGATGCCGAGACGGGCGAGTTGATGATTGTCGAGGACTACATCAACGAATGCGTGACCGAGCGGATGGGTCTGGAAGCCTGGGGTATGACCTCGGACAAGATGAAGGACATGCTGGCCCTCATCTCCATGCAGTCGCGCGGTGAGATCGTAAATGTTGCCATCGACGGCCCGGCTGCCTCCTACTGGGAACAGGGCAAGGAAATCTATCACACCCGCTATGGCCAGCTAGAGATGGCCTGCGTGAACTGCCATCAGGATCAAGCCGGCCAGATGATCCGCGCCGACCACCTCAGCCAGGGTCAGGTTAACGGCTTTCCAGTCTATCGCCTGAAGGATGCAGGTATTTTGTCTGCACAGCAGCGGTTCGTCGGCTGCGTGCGGGACACGCGCGCAGAAACCTTCAAGGCCGGTTCGCCGGAATTCAAGGCGCTGGAACTCTACGTCGCCTCGCGCGGCAATGGCCTCAGCGTGGAAGGCGTATCGGTCCGCCACTAGGTGGCAAGGCCCTGCCCCGGTGCGATCCGGGGCAGGGAAAAATCAAACGAACAGCAAGCCGTCCGAACGTGTCGATTGACGCGCGGGATGAAGGCTTGTCCGAAGTGGAGAGACGGATGATCACGCGGCGCGAGTTCCTTCAGGCATCGGTGGCAGCTTCGGCCATCGTCGGGATATCGGGGTTCGGCAATTGGTCGAAGCTCGCCGCGCAGCAGGCGCTGACGCAGGATCAGTTGCTGGCCTTCGAAGATTTCGGAAACGTCACGCTGGTGCATATCACCGACATCCACGCACAACTGAAGCCGATCTGGTTTCGCGAACCGGAATGGAACATCGGGGTCGGCGAGGCCAAGGGCAAGCCGCCCCATGTGGTCGGGCGCGACTTCATAGAGATGTTCAAACTGACCCCCGCCTCGCCCGAGGCCTATGCCCTGACCTACGAGGATTTCGAGGCGTTGGGAAAGACCTACGGGCGCATGGGCGGGATGGACCGGGTGGCGACGGTGGTCAAATCCATCCGCGCGGCACGGCCCGAGGCGCTTATCCTCGATGGCGGGGATACCTGGCACGGGTCGATGACCAGTTTCCTGACCAAAGGGCAGGACGTGGTCAACGTCATGAACGCGCTGGGGGTCGAGGCGATGACCAGCCATTGGGAATGGACGCTTGGCACCGAGCGGGTGAAGGAGATCGTCGAGACGCAGCTCAAGTTCCCCTTCCTGGGCGCCAACATCTTCGATGCGGAATGGGACGAGCCGGCCTTCGAACCCTACACGATCTTTGAACGCGGCGGTGTGCGGATCGCGGTGATCGGGCAGGCCTTCCCTTACATGCCCATCGCCAACCCGAAATGGCTGTTCCCCGAATACAGCTTCGGTATCCGCGAAGAACGGATGCAAGAGGTGGTGGATGAGGTCCGGGCCGAGGGCGTCGATCTGGTGGTCTGCCTGTCGCATAACGGGTTCGACGTGGACCGCAAGATGGCGGGGCGGGTGAAGGGGATCGACGTGATCCTGACCGGCCATACGCATGACGCGATCCCCGAACCCGTGCTGGTGGGCGAGACGATCCTGATCGCCAGCGGAAGCCATGGGAAATTCGTGAGCCGCGTCGATCTGGATGTGCGCGACGGGCGGATGATGGGCTTCCGGCACAAGCTGATCCCGATCTTTGCCGATGTCATCACGCCGGATGCCGATATGGCGGGGCTGATCGAGGCCGAGCGCGCGCCCTTCAAGGACCAGTTGGAAGAGAAGATCGGGACGACGGAAAGCCTGCTTTATCGGCGGGGCAATTTCCAGGGGACATGGGACGATCTGATCTGCGATGCGATCCGGTCCGAACGCGATGCGCAGATCGCCATGTCGCCCGGCGTGCGCTGGGGCGCGTCGCTGATGCCCGGCGATGCCATCACGCGCGAGGATATCCATAACGTCACCTCGATGACCTATGGCGCCTGCTACCGGACCGAGATGACGGGTGAGATGCTGAAGACCATCCTTGAGGATGTGGCCGACAACCTCTTCAACCCCGATCCCTATTACCAGCAGGGCGGCGACATGGTCCGGGTGGGCGGCCTTGGGTTCTCCATCGACGTGTCGCAGGAGATCGGCAAGCGGATCGGCAACCTGACGCTGACCGATACGGGCGAGGCGATTGATGCGGCCAAATCCTACACGGTGGCCGGTTGGGCCAGCGTGAACGAAGGCACCGAGGGGCCGCAGATCTGGGACGTGGTGGAGGCCCATATCCGCAAACTTGGCAATGTGAAGCTGGACCCGCGCCCGTCGGTCCAGGTGACGGGGATTTGAGATGAGCGAAAAGGACCGCGCGCCGATGGCTGACGAACACATCTCTGACGAGACAATGAGGGAAAAGGCCGGGCCTTCTCGCCGTGGCTTTCTGCGCAACTCGGCATTGGCCGGGGCAGGCCTGGTGGCCGGTGCAGGGGCGGCGCGGGCCGAAGGACCGGACCCGCTGATCACTGAGGTGCAGGAATGGGCATCGGGCTTTGGTGACGCGGTGGATGCGTCGCCCTACGGCATGCCGATCCGGTTCGAGGCGCATGTCATGCGGCGTAATGTCGAATGGCTGACGGAAAGCCCGGTATCCTCCATCAACTTCACGCCGATCCATGCGCTAGAGGGGACGATCACGCCCCAAGGCTGTGCCTTTGAACGCCATCATTCCGGCGCGATCGAACTGTCAAAGCAGGACTATCGGCTGATGATCAACGGGCTGGTGGATCGCCCTCTGGTCTTCACCTACGAGGACCTGACCCGCTTTCCCCGCCATGTGATGACGGCCTTCTGCGAATGCGCGGCGAATGGGGGCATGGAATGGGGTGGCGCGCAGCTTGAGGGCTGCCAGTACACGCAGGGCATGATCCACAACATGGAATATACCGGCGTCATGCTGCGCGACCTGCTGGCCGAGGCGGGCGTGCAGGCCGAGGGGAAATGGGTCTATGTCGAGGGGGCGGATGCATCATCGAATGGCCGGTCCATTCCGATGGAAAAGGCGCTGGACGATGTGATGGTGGCCTTCTTCGCCAATGGCGAGGCGCTGCGGAAGGAACATGGCTATCCTGTCCGGCTGGTCGTGCCGGGCTGGGAAGGCAACATGTGGGTGAAGTGGCTGCGCCGGATCGGGGTCTATGACCGGGCTGTGGAAAGCCGCGAAGAAACCTCGAAATACACCGATCTGATGCCGGACGGACGGGCACGGAAATGGACATGGGTGATGGATGCGAAATCCGTCATCACCTCGCCCAGCCCGCAGGTGCCGATCCGCCATGGCAAGGGACCGCTCGTCATCACCGGTCTGGCATGGTCGGGTCATGGCGCGATCACCCGCGTGGACGTATCGCTGGATGGCGGCCGCAACTGGCAGACGGCACGCATTTCGGGCGATGCCAAGAAGAAGGCGCTGACGCGCTTCCATCTGGACATCGACTGGGACGGGTCGGAGCTGTTCCTACAATCCCGGGCGGTGGATGAAACCGGCTATGTCCAGCCCACCAAGCAGGCCCTGCGCGATATTCGCGGGCTGAACAATGTCTATCACAACAATGGCATCCAGACCTGGTGGGTCCGCGCGGATGGGGAGGTCGAGAATGTCGAGATTGCCTAAACTCCTGCTGGGGTCCTGTGCGCTTGTCCTGACAAGCTTGCCGGTGGCGGCAGAACCGTTCGGGCTTGGCCGTGCCGCATTGCCCGAGGAAATCGCCGCATGGGACGTGGCCATTCTGCCCGACGGGCAGGGGTTGAAGCCCGGTTCGGGCGATGTTCTGACCGGCGAAGAGGTATTTGCCGAAAGCTGCGCGTCTTGCCATGGCGAGTTTGCCGAAGGGCTGGACAGCTGGCCGGTTCTGGCCGGGGGCGAAGGCACCCTGACCGATCCGCGCCCCGTAAAGACGATCGGAAGCTACTGGCCGCATCTGTCCACGGTCTGGGATTATGTCCATCGCTCGATGCCCTTTGGGTCTGCCCAGACGATGAGCGTGGACGACACCTACGCGATCACGGCTTTCCTTCTTTATTCCAACGGCTTGGTCGAAGATGACTTCGTCCTGACGCATGAGAATTTCACCGAGATCGTGCTGCCGAATGCGGACGGGTTCTATCCCGATGATCGGCCTGCAACCGAATATACGCTCTTCAAGGGCGAGCCCTGCATGGCGGATTGCATCGAGGGTGCGCCAGAAGTGACGAAGCGGGCGATAGACCTGAACGTGACGCCGGAAGACCCCGATGGTCGCCCTGCCGGAAGCCTGCCCGATCTGCGCGTCGCGGCCCTCGGCGCGGGGGAAATGACGGAGACCGCCGCGCCAGCGGAGCCGGAGGCTGCGGAGGCAGAGGTTGAGGTCGCCACCGCCGAGGAGGCCGCAACCGCGGCCCCGGAACCTGAGGAAGCGGTCGCCGTCGTGGCAGACCCGGCGCTGATCGCAGCGGGCGAAAAGGCGTTCAAGAAATGTGCGGCCTGTCACAAGGTTGGTGACGGAGCGAAGAATGCCACCGGCCCGCATCTTAACGGCGTCGTCGATCGCGTGGCCGGTATGGTTGACGGCTTCAAGTATTCCAAGCCTCTGACAGAGATGGCGGCCGCGGGTCTGGTCTGGGATGCAGCCTCGTTGTCCGCCTTTCTGGAAAACCCCAAAGGGTTCATGAAGGGCACCAAGATGACGTTTGCAGGGCTGAAGAAGCCCGAAGAGCGAGACGCCATCATCGCCTACCTAGCCACTTTTGCGGAGTAGGTTGATGCGGCCCCTGCCTCTCCTTGTGTTCGGTTTGGCCATCGCAACAGCCTCAGCGCTGGCCGCCGAAGAAATCGGTGATGCGGCACAAGGAGAAGCTCATTTCAAACGGCAATGTTCGGCCTGCCATCAGATTGGCGAGGGGGCAGTGAACCGTGTCGGACCGCGATTGAACGGCGTATTCGGCAGACGTGCCGGGGCGCTGGAGGATTACAAATATTCCAAGCCGATGGCGCGCATGGGGTCGGATGGACTGACATGGACGCTGGAAACGCTGGATGCCTATATCGAAAACCCCAAGGCCCTCGTTTCCGGCACGCGGATGAACTATCGCGGGCTGGATGATCCCGAGGCGCGCGCTGACTTGTTGGCCTATATGCGCGAATGGTCCGACAAGCCGCGCGACATTCCCGAGGCTGAACCCACGGCCTTGGGAACAGACCATACGGTTGATCCGGCAATCCTCGCGATCAAGGGTGATCCGGCCTACGGCGAATACCTGTCCTCGGAATGCACGAACTGCCACCAGGTGGACGGCTCCGACCAGGGCATCCCGTCTGTGACCGGCTGGCCTACCGAAGATTTCGTCGTTGCGATGCATGCCTACCGCGAAAAGCTGCGTCCCCATCCGGTGATGCAGATGATGGCCGGTCGCCTTTCGGATGACGAGATCGCCGCCCTCGCCGCCTATTTCGCGACATTGGACTGAACAAGCCGCGAGGGGTGGGAAAACCGCTCCCGACATCACAGCATCTCAGGGAGGAAACCAAATGATCCTGAACCGCCGATTTTTCATCGGAACCACCCTTGCCGCCGGGGCCGCCTTGTCGGCGCCCATGGTGCTTGGTCAGGCGAAGCCGCGTGTCGTCGTCATCGGCGGCGGGGCCGGGGGGGCCACCGTGGCACGATATCTGGCCAAGGACAGCGCGGGCGCGCTGGATGTGACGCTGGTCGAAGCGAACCCGATCTACACGACCTGCTTCTTCTCGAACCTCTATCTTGGCGGCTTCGTTGAATTTGAAAGCCTGCAACACGGCTACGACAACATGGCCGAGGGCGGCGTGACGTTGATCAACGACATGGCCACTGGCGTGGACCGCGCGGCCAAGACCGTCACCCTGGCGGGGGGTCAAGTGTTGCCCTACGACCGTTTGGTGCTGTCCCCGGGCATCGACTTCAAGGAGGGGTCCGTTCCAGGCTGGTCGGCCGAGACTCATGCCGAAATCATGCCGCATGCCTACAAGGCGGGTCCGCAGACGCAATTGCTGAAGGCGATGGTCGAAAGCATGCCGGAAGGCGGCACCTTCGCCATGGTGGCCCCACCGAACCCCTATCGTTGCCCCCCCGGCCCCTACGAACGCATCAGCATGATTGCCCATGTGCTGAAGCAGAAGAACCCGACGGCCAAGATCCTGATTCTGGATCCGAAAGACAAGTATTCCAAGCAGGCCCTGTTCGAAGAGGGCTGGGGCCGCCATTACGATGGCATGGTGGAATGGATCGGCCCGGATTTCGGTGGCAATGCTGTCGAGGTGCGGCCCGATACGATGGAAGTCGTCATTGATGGCGAAGTGCAGAAGGTGGATTGTTGCAACGTCATCCCCGGCCAGATGGCAGGCAAGATCGCCCAGATCGCAGGGGTGACGGATGACAGCGGCTGGGCACCGGTTCATCCCGACAGCATGAAGTCAAAGGCAGATGAAAACGTCTTTGTGCTGGGCGATTCCAGCGCGCAGGGCGACATGCCGAAGTCCGGCTTCGCCGCAAATAGCCAGGCGAAAGTGGCGTCGATGACGATCCGGGCGGAACTGACGGGATCAAAGGCTTTCCCCGCGAAGTACACCAATACCTGCTGGTCGCTGATCGCGCCGGAGGATGGCGTTAAGGTCGGGGCTTCCTATGAACCGACGCCGGAAAAGATCGCCTCTGTCGACAGTTTCATCAGTGAAACCGGCGAGGATGCGGCCCTTCGGAAGGCGACATACGAAGAGTCCCTGGGCTGGTATGCCGGGATCACCGCCGACATGTTCGGCTGACCGCTTCCTCCCTGACTGGCGGGCATCCCGAAAGGGGTGCCCGCACTTTGCCCACTTTCCCCTGAACGCAGGAAAGACCCACGATGTTGACGCGCCGCCATGTACTGACTGCTGCAACAGCCACGCTGGCCGGGGCCATGCTGCCCCGCAGGCTGTGGGCCGGATCGAAACTTGCGCTTGGCCCGGTGCAGATCGACACGCTGTCCGACGGATCGCTGGTCCTTCCCGGCGATTTCATCCTTGGCGGGATGCCGCAGGAAGAGATGGCGGCGATTGTCGCGAAATACGGCTTGCCGACGGATCAACAGACCCCTCCCTGCAATGTGACCTTGCTGCGGGACGGGACGCATACGGTTCTTTTCGACGTGGGCTCCGGCCCGGACTTCCAGCCCAGCGCCGGAAAGCTGGCCGAGGCGATGGAGGTGCTTGGGGTTGCAGCCGAAGATGTGACGCACGTCCTGTTCACCCATGGGCATCCCGATCACCTCTGGGGCCTGCTGGACGAGTTTGATGAGCCGGTCTTTCCGTCAGCGGAATTCGTGATGGGGCAGGCAGAGTTCGACTACTGGATGGACCCCGCGACCGTGGACAGCATCGGAGAGGCCCGGGCCAGCTTTGCCGTCGGGGCGGCACGCCGTCTGGCGGTGATTGCAGATACCGTGCGGCTGGTGGGGGATGGCGACGAGGTGCTGCCGGGGATCACCGCAAGGCTGACACCCGGTCACACGCCGGGGCATCTGGCATGGGAAATCGGCACCGCAGGCGCCATGGTGGTGGGCGATGCCATCGGCAATCATCACGTTGCCTTCGAACGCCCCGACTGGGCCTCCGGCTCGGATCAGGATGGCGCGCTTGCTGCGGCGACGCGGGTCGCGCTGCTGGAGCGGCTGGCGGCTGAGGGGATACCGATGATCGGCTATCACCTGCCGGGCGGCGGCATCGGGCGGGTCGAACGGGCGGAAAGCGGTTTCCGCTTCGTTGAGACATGATGCAACGGATTGGGTCTCTGGCGCTGGCCATGGTCAGTGTGGCGCTGCCAGCGGGCGCGTCCGAAGATATCCCCGACCAGTATCCGCAATCGGTGCTCTATTCCAAACCCGTCGAGGTTATTCCCCATGTGTTCTCTGCGATCGGGGCCACGGCACCCCCGACGATGGAGAATGCGGGGCACAACAACAACCTGTCCTTCATCGTGACCGGCGATGGCGTGATCGTGGTCAATTCCGGCGCAAGCTGGAAGCTGGCCGAGGCGCTGCATGCCGAAATCCGTGCCGTGACCGATCAGCCTGTGCAACTGGTGATCAACGAGAATGGGCAGGGCCATGCCATGCTGGGCAATGGCTATTGGGCGGCACAGGGCGTGCCGATTCTCGCCCATGAGGAGGCAGCGGCGGAATTCGCCGATGGATCGGCGCAGGACCTTGCCGCCTTGCAACGCTATGCCGGCCCGAATGCTGAGGGCACGGTGATCGCCCCGCCGACGGAAACCTTCACCGACCGCAAGGTGGTGGAAATGGGGGGCCTCACCGTAGAGGTGCTGCATCTCGGCCCTGCCCATTCGCCCGGCGACACGCAGGTCTGGATACCGGCCTGGTCGATGATGATTGCAGGCGACATAGCCTTTCACGAACGGATGCCGCCGATCTTTGAAGGCACCTGTACAAGCTGCTGGATCGAAACATGGGAGACGGCCTTCGCGCCTCTGGCACCGACCTATGTTGTCCCCGGCCATGGCCATCCCACGAACCTCGCGCAGGTGACGCGCTATACGCATGACTACCTTGTGGACCTGCGCACAAAGATCGGCGCGCATCTGGAAGCGGGTGGCGATCTGGCCGGGGCCTATTACGTGGACCAGTCGGCCTGGGCGCATTTGGATACGTTTGAGGAACTGGCGACGAAGAATGCCGGTGTCGTCTTTGCGGAAATGGAGTTTGAATAGGCCTCAGGCCGCGACCGTGCGCCCCGCCTGATCGACCAGGAAATCGGTGACCACTGCACCGATCCACATGCTCAAAAGCGCAAGCCATGCCGTCGCCACAAAGATCGACCCGCCCGTGACGCCCGCGCCGATGGCACAGCCGCCGGCCAGCATTGCGCCAAAGCCCATCAGGACTGCCCCCGTAAGCGACCGGCGCATCTGGCTTTCGCCGTCAAAGCCCTGAAATCGCAATTCTCCCTTTGACGCGGCGGCGAGGAAGGCACCCAGAAACACGCCGGGGACAAGGCCGATGTCAAAGTCGAGGACAGCATCTTCGGACAGGAAGAACATCAGCGTGTTGGCAGAAGGTCCGGAAAAGGTGGCCGAGGTCACGCTGACAGGATCGAAGGCCTGTTGCGCGAGCGAGAAGGTCAGCACCCAGCCCAGAGCGACCGCAAAGCCGACACCCGATGCGAAGACAAGGGTAGACCAGCCAATGGCATTGCGGGCCGCGAGCCAGAGCGCCAGCACGGCCAACGCGAGGCCAAGGACAAGGCCCGTCGCTTCGGGCAGGGACAGCGCAGCAACCATGTCGATGTTGCGCCCGTCCGGGGTTGTCCATAGACCCGCGAGCCAGCCACGCAGGGGGGCCAGCCAGCCATGCAGGGCCATTTGCGCCGTTACGGCAAAGACAAGCCCAGAGATGACCGACCGCAAGTTGCCTGTTGCGGCCAGAACCAGCAGCCGGCCAGAACAGCCGCGCGCCAGAACCATTCCCGCCCCGAACATCAACCCGCCGAGGATTGCGCCGGACCATGATCCGGTGACCGCCATCATCCGCGCCTCCTCAGGGCGGAACAACCCTGACAAACGCGCGGCCTGCACCCAGATCACGGCGGTCGAAAAAGTCAGAAGCCAGACCGCCATCCGCGGGCCAAGCTGCCCGCGCGCGAATTCGACCGTCGCCGCGCGCAGACAGAAGGAGGACCGCTGGGCGGAAAAGCCGAAGATCACGCCGATGCAAAGGCCGAAGGCTGCCTGAAGGCCGGGTTCGGAAAAGCGGTCAAGGAGGAAAGACAGGTCCATGGTCGAAGATCAGCCTCTGACACCTGAGGGTGGGTCTTGCTCCATGAAACCACAACCCTGCCGATCGACCATGATCTGAATCATGCAGGCGGGCGAGAGTATGCCATTCCAAATTGCCTAACGGCGGGCCAGAAGGCCAATGACGGCAGAGAGACCGCTATGGCCGGGGCCTTCGTCCAACACGGTTTCGGCTGCTTCCAGATGCAATATGTCGAACTCCGCAAAGGCGCTGCGCAGCATGTCTTCCGTGTAAAGCTGCGCCGCTTCCCTTGGCCCGCCGGTGCCGTGGCGCAATTGATCAGCTGTGTAGCCCTGCAAGATGAGGTGGCCACCGGGGCGCAGGGCTCGGGCCATGCCGTTCCATTTCAGGGCGCGGTCATCGGGGGCGCTGAACTGGCTGAAGATGTCGGCCACCAGATCGAAAGCGTCGGGCGGGTAGTCCCAGCTGTGAACATCTGCCTGCACCAGATGCAACGTCACACCCCGCCGCGCGGCCAGATCAGCGGCCTTGCGCTGTGCCACATCCGAAAAATCCAGCGAGACAACCTGCCAGCCCTGCTCGGCCAGCCACACACCGTTGCGACCTTCGCCATCGGCCACGCAAAGGGCGCGGCCGGGAGGAAGGGCCGCGGCTTGGTCGGCCAGAAAGCGGTTTGGCGCCTCGCCGAAAAGATACCCCTCTTCGGCAAACCGCCTGTTCCAGCGCTCAAGATCGGGACGGGTCAAGCGGGCTTCCGACGGAAGAGAGACTGGGCGGTGTAGACCAGGATCGCCGCGCCCACCGCGCCCATCGCGGCCACGCCGAGAAGCACGATCACATCCACCGGACCGCCGATGTCGCGGAAATGCGAGTTGGTTACCGCCTGCACGAACAGGACGGCTGCTATCGCGCCGAAGGGCATCGAGACCTGCGCCCAAAGAAACTTGCGCATCGACATGGCGCGGTCGCGGATCAGGACATAGAGATAGGCACCAGTTACGACCAGCGCCGCCAGGACCATGGCCCAAAACAGGCCGCGACCGAAGATTTCTTCAAAGACGGCAATCAGGGTTTCGAATGTCAGTTCCTTCATGGCGCCCTCCTTAGGCCTTGCCGCGCAGCATTGCGTTGTAGGTGGCTTTCAGCGCCACTTCCTTCATCAGCCAACTGATCCACAACTCCTCAAGCGGGGCGATCATGCCGGGGAAGCTTGGAACGAGGTTGTTGTGATAATCAAATTCGACCAGCATCGCGCGCCCAACCCGGGTGATCAGCGGACAGGATGTGTAACCGTCATAGACCTCTGTCCCCTCACGGCCCTCGATGGCGGCGATCAGGTGATCCTCGACCACTGGCACCATCCACTTCACCGATGCAGCCGTCTTGCCCTTGGGCACGCCCGCCACATCGCCAAGGGCGAAGATGTCAGGATAGCGCAAATGGCGCAGCGTCTTCTGATCGACCTCAACCCAACCCTGATCGGTCCATTTGTCGGCCCAAGACAGGCCCGACTGGCGGATCACTTCGGGTGCACGCTGGGGCGGGATGACATGGAGGTAATCATAGGGCAGTTCGATGGTGGATTTGACCTCGACGCCAGCTGCGTCCTTCTCGGTCTTCTCGAAGGTTGCGCGCTTCTGCCCCGGTTCGATGGAAAGCAGTTTGTGCTGCATGTGGGAAATGAAACCACGCTCCTCGAACAGCATCCGCACCTTTTCGGCCACGATGGGCACCGAAAAGGTGGCAGCCTGCGGCGCGGTGTAATGGATTTCATACTTGCCCGCTGCCCCACCCCGGCTGGCGATGTCGTCAATCAGGAAGGTGTGCTTCAACGGCGCGCCAGCGCATTTCATTTCTGTGGCAGGGCGAGTAAACAGGCCGATACCGCCCTCTTCCGTGAATTTTTGGGCGGCTTCCCAGGTCTTGGCGGCATAGGTGGGCCCCGCGTAAAGCGCGCCGATGCCATTCTGGCCGACCATGTCCAGCGAAAAGCCCTCGATCGCGTCATGGTCCAGCACAAGGCCCGGCGCGACGATCAGGAAGTCATACGTCAGGCTTTGCCCGCCAGAGGTGGCAACGGTCTTGGCCACCGGGTCAATGGCCGCCGCATTCTCGGCCACAAGGGTAATGCCTGACGGAAGCCAGTCGGTCGTCTGCGACAGCGTGTAGGAGGCCGGTTTGAGGCCAGCCGCGACGAGGGAAAGGCCGGGTTGGTAAAGATGCTCGGCCCGGGCATCGATAATGGTGATTTGTGCGCCTTCGAGACGCTGGACCAAACGGTTCACAAGCGCTGTGCCCGCAGCACCGGCACCGATGATGACAATGCGCGCCTTGGTCGCAATTGCGTTGGCCCGAACGGGCAGGCCCAAGCTGGCCGCCGCAAGCCCCGCAGCGCCAAGGGACAGAAACGCACGACGCGATGTCGCAAGTCCAGTCGATTTCATAACGTCCTCCAACGAGATATCTTACATCTTCTGCGTGACTTTCCGCGCCAGCATCTTGATCTGGATCAAATATATTCAAATTTTTGAATTTTAATTTACAGAAAACACCCCAGAGAAAACTCGGCCCTCGCTTCCTGACGATGGAAGCAAAGGCCGAGGCTGGCAGGTCAGAATGTAAGCAGGCTGGTGCCCGGGGCGACAATCGCAGCCCCCACGGCATCGGGTGCGGCAGGGGTCACATGCTCTGACCCCCTTTACTCATCCACCTGAAACCAGAGCCGATGGTTGAAATTGGCGCGGTTGCGCGTTGTGAGCAATGGGCGAGCGGCGGAGCGTTTCCGTTTCGAGAAGCCGGTCGCCCATTGCGGTGAGTTTGGCAGCATAGGCTGCGGGTGTGAGATAGCCGAGCGCGGAGTGCGGCCTGGTTGCGTTGTAATCAGCGACCCAGCGCGCGACGGCAGATCGTGCGTGGTCGAGGCCAAAAAACAGCGTCTCATTCAAGAGTTCGTCCCTCATCTTGGAATTGAAGGCTTCGCAGATTCCGTTCTGCATGGGCTTTCCCGGTGCGATGAAGTGCCAAGGCACCCCTGCGTCTTCGCTCCAGGCCAGCATCGCATTGGAAGTGAACTCCGTGCCGTGGTCGCTGACGATGAGTCCAGGCTTGCCGCGCCGCTCAATCAACGTTGTGAGTTCCCTTGCAACGCGGCGACCTGAGATGGAGGTATCGACGACCGCAGCCAGGCACTCCTTCGTTACATCGTCGATGACGTTGAAGATGCGGAAGCGCCTACCATGCGCGAACTGGTCATGGACGAAATCGACAGACCAGCGTGCATTCGGCATGACCATGCTCAGCAAGGGTGCGCGTGTGCCACTGGCCTTCTTGCGGCCCTTCCGCTTTCGCACGGACAGGCCTTCCTCACGGTAGATCCGTTGCGTCTTCTTGTGGTTCACCGAATGGCCTTCTCGCCGCAGCAAGACATGCAGCCGCCGATAGCCGAAGCGGCGCCGTTCGCCCGCCAGCGTCCGCAGGCGCTCGCGCAGATCTGTATCGTCTGGTCGGCAACTGCGATATCGGATGGAGGTCCGGTCCGCTCCGACCACGGAACACGCCCGCCGCTCGCTCATCTCGTGATGCTCCACAAGGATCGCGACGGCTTCGCGCCTAGCGGCGGGCGTTACCACTTTCGCGACAGCAAATCCTTCAAGGCAGCCTGATCCAAAAGCGACTCTGCCAACAACCGCTTCAGACGGGCGTTCTCGTCCTCAAGCTGCTTCAGGCGCTTCGCGTCCGAAACATCCATGCCGCCAAACTTGGCCTTCCACGCGTAAAAGGTCGCTTCCGACATCCCGTGCTTGCGGCACAGTTCCGTCGTCTTCGCCCCAGCCTCCTGCTCTCGCAAAATCCCAATGATCTGCTCTTCCGTGAACTTCGATCTCTTCATGTCCGATCCTCTCAGTGGGCCGGACTCTAGCATCAGATGGAGGAGTTATCGGGGGTCAGAGCAGGATGACGTCATCTCTGCACTTGAGGCAACGCTATCGAACTCTGACCAATTGAGCAGAACGATTGAAATTGAACTCCAGCGCATCACCGCCCTCCGCCAGTCCATCCTGAAGAAAGCTTTCGCAGGCGAACTCGTCCCGCAGGATCCCGCCGACGAACCCGCCACCCAATTGTTGCAGCGGCTCCTTGAAGAGCGAATTGCCACGCCGCATGTCCCGAAAAAGAGGAAAGCGTCATGACCATGAAGAGGGGCCGATCCATCGAACTTTTCTTCGTGGATGGCACACCTGACGGGATCGTCACGGCCACTATTCCCTTCCAGTGGTCGGGTCACGTTCTGGTCACGCGCCGCACGCAGGTCAAGGAA
This sequence comes from Tabrizicola sp. M-4, assembly GCF_051132405.1. Taxonomy (GTDB): domain Bacteria; phylum Pseudomonadota; class Alphaproteobacteria; order Rhodobacterales; family Rhodobacteraceae; genus Paragemmobacter. Next base: position 2,998,325 of record NZ_CP128606.1, on the reverse strand, counting down.
GCCCTAGAACGCGAGGAAACCCTGCGCCCCGGAGTCTACCTGCTCAAGGGCGAGAAGGACGGCAAGCCAGCCGTATACATCGGCGAAACAGTCGAATTGCGATCCCGCACGAAGCAACATGTCGCCGAAAAGGAATGGTGGGAAACGGCCATCTTGATTTCTTCATCCGGCGAACCCCTGAACAAGGCGCACGCGAGATATCTGGAATTCCGCCTCTTTTCACAGGCAACCGCTGCCAACAAGGCGATCATCGAGAATTCCAAGACACCAACGGAAAGCAAGCTCAGCGATGCTGCTAGAGCGCACATGGATGATTTTCTGGAGAACATCTACCTAGTGCTTCCCGCGCTACGTTTTGATTACTTCACACAGAACTCGAAGGCGGCGCCTGTCCCGTTCGCTCCTGCAAAGGCCGCAGTCACATATTTTACGTTCACCGTTCCAAAGAACGGCATCAAAGCCCGCGCACGGCTGGAAGATAGTGATTTTGTCGTCGAAGCGGGTTCGATTGCCCGACGGAAATGGGAAGGCGCTTTGCATTCCACCTACACCGCGCTTCACCAGGAACTCGTCGATCAGGGTGTTCTAGTCGACAACGGAACCCATGCTGTGTTTAGCACGGACTATGGGTTCTCAAGTGCCAGTGCCGCTGCGGCGGTAGTAGCGGGGCGCCCCGCGACGGGCCCGGGAAGTTGGGTCGTAGAAGCGACCGGAGAGAAGCTCGGTGTTTGGGAAGCAAAACAGGTGAATGCAGTGATCGGCCAAGGTGTGCAGGCATGACCACCACTCCCATCGTCCAGAAGGTCTGGAACTTCTGCACTATCCTAAAAGACGACGGGGTGGGCTACGGCGACTACCTCGAGCAACTGACTTATCTGATCTTCCTGAAAATGGCCGACGAATACGCCCGACCGCCCTACAACCGCTCGGTCGGCATTCCGGATGACTATGCCTGGGCCACGCTTCGCCTCCTCAAAGGCGCGGAACTGGAGGTGCATTACATCCGCACCCTGAACGTGCTGAGCACCCGCCCCGGCATGTTGGGGCAGATTTTCACCAAGGCGCAGAACAAGATCCAGGACCCCGCAAAACTCGCCCGCCTGATCGCCTTGGTGGACGAAGAGAAGTGGACCCTTCTGGATGCGGACGTGAAGGGCGACATCTACGAGGGCCTTCTCGAACGGAACGCAGAGGATACGAAATCCGGTGCAGGCCAGTATTTCACGCCCCGCGCCTTAATCCGCGCCATGGTGGAATGCATGGCCCCCGAACCCCGCAAGACCATCGCCGATCCTGCCTGTGGAACCGGTGGCTTCTTCCTCGCCGCCTATGATTTCCTGAAGGACAAGGCGCAGGACCGCGACGACAAGGCCTTCCTGAAAAGCCAAACCTTCTTCGGCAACGAGATCGTCGCTGGAACGCGCCGCCTGTGCCTGATGAACATGTTCCTGCACAACATCGGTGACATGATCGGCGACACCCCGATTTCGCCCGCCGATGCCCTGATCGCCCCGCCGTCGCAAACCTTCGATTACGTCCTTGCCAACCCGCCCTTCGGCAAGAAATCCTCGATGACCTTCACCAACGACGAAGGGGAGGCCGAGGGCGAGCTGACCTACAACCGTCAGGACTTCTGGGCCACGACATCGAACAAGCAGCTGAACTTCGTTCAGCATATCCGGTCGATGCTGAAGACCACCGGCCGCGCCGCAATCGTCGTGCCTGACAATGTTCTTTTTGAAGGTGGTGCAGGGGAGACGATCCGCCGCAAGCTCCTACAGATGACCGACCTGCATACGATCTTGCGTCTCCCAACAGGCATTTTCTACGCGCAAGGGGTGAAGGCGAACGTCATCTTCTTCGACAACCGCCCCGCATCGAAGGAACCACAGACACGCGAAGTCTGGTATTACGATTACAGAACCAACATCCACCACACCCTGAAGAAGAAACCTCTACGCTTTGACGATCTTGCGGAGTTCATCCGTCTCTACAATCCGACAAACAGGCACGAGCGCCGTGCCACATGGTCGGAGGATCAGCCCGAGGGCCGCTGGCGGTCTTTCCCCAGAGACGAACTCCTGGCCCGCGACAAGGCGAGCCTTGATCTGTTCTGGCTGAAAGACAAAAGCCTGACCGACCTCGACAATCTGCCCGAACCTGATGAGTTGGCGGAGGAGATCATCGAAAGCATCGAAGCAGGCCTTGAAAGCCTCAAGTCTGTGATGGCTGCCCTCCAGCGCAGGTGACCGAAGCCTGACCGACCGTTGGTGCCTCCCTAACCGCAAGCCCTCGCTCGCCTTCCCCCCGAGCAGCACCCACGTTAGCTCGGTCGCCGAGACCGCCAACATGGGAAGGACGGAAAGGAAGGGAGGCAGCGTTTCCCCTACACCGAAACTCAAGGGCGCCCAGCGTTGCGGACGCCCTTCTCTTGTCAGTTCAGCATCTCGGCAGGCGGAGCCTCAGGCCGTCCGCCTCCCAGCCTAGTGGCGATGCGTCTGGACAATGATCCCGTCAATGGATGCTCTTCGTTCATCATGCGATCCTGAGGCGGCAACGAGGGCTGTTCGCGCGTGATGCTGTCCGGGTGGATCGCACTACCTGTAAGCACGCCATTCTCATCTCTCTTGGCGTAGCGCATCAGCGGCTTGGGCCCGTAGTTCGCCTTAGAAACCGCATAGCAGATCACGTCCGGATTCCTGTCATCTGGCGCGATGTTGATCATCGACCGCACACTCGCAGCAGTTGCCCCCGAACCCCTCGCGGCGTCAGGCTTTAGCCCCGCTTCGACATCGCCTACGTTCTTGACCGTGTGATGAACAATCTGAACGGCTGCGTTCCACGCCTCAGCAACGCCCTTCAGCGCCTCGTCCAGCTTTCCGATCCCCGTGGCACTGTTTTCGTTCGCGTCCCCCAGACTTCTATTGAGAGTGTCGATGATAATGAGACGAGGCTTCTCGGGCATTTTGCGAATGAACGCATGCAGGTCAGTGATCCAATCTGACTCGACAAGCTTACCGTTGCTTCGCTTGACGATGCCGAACCCCTTCGGAAAGAACCAATGAAGGTTCTCGATAGCCTTCGCGCGCTGCGCACGGCTCAGCCTCTTGCACGCGATCTTGACTCGACTGGTCACAACCTCTTGGCCATCTTCGGCAGAAATGTAGAGCACCTTGCCCTTCTTGAGCTTGAAGGGCGCGCCAGGGTCTCCCCAAAGGTTATAGACGTCGCGACCGATGGCGACAGAGATAGCGTTTTGCAAAGCAAAACCGCTCTTCCCAACACCGCCTGGCCCAACGAGTGCTGTCACCGTGCCGCAAAGCACGGTCGGGATGACAAAGTCGTGGGGCTTTGCTCGGCTCTTCAGCATTTCCGCCATCGATACCATGCATGCTTCAATCCTGTTTGCCCCGGTGCTCCGCTGTCGCAGATCGCCATCCGCACGAGCGTTCATGCGTTTGCGCGGCGTCTGCTGGCGCACAGTTGCGGTTGCCTTCTTGGTGGTCCTTCTAGACCGGGTAGTCTTTGTGTTTGCCCTCATTGAAAAACTCCTTTCGTGTAAAATGAAGGATTTGCTTTGCATGCGTCTGTGCACGCACAGCACGCACGCCATCCAAGCCCGCGAAATTGCGGACATAGATTTCGTGAGGCCCAAAGGGTGAGTGTTCGCCGACGACGTTGGCGCGCCGCTTACCATTGAGGCCGAATGTCTGATCAACTTAGACGGAGGAGCCCTGGCAAGAATTCCCAGGCTTCGTTCTGCGCAACAGACAGGTGGCGCTGCCACCTTCTGACGGTCTGGTCTATATCCTCGCTCTGTTGCGCATGTTGCACCTCCGTTGGATGTCATTCAGTTACATCCATCCAGATCGCGCGTACAGTAACAAATGCGTGATATTGACATTTAGTTATTGACAAAACTATTCTTGACAAAACTCATCCCGAGCATAATCAGAATCAGCCGCTTACGGTAATGATCAAAAAAGAGAACTGACCCCATGCTCGGCTTACTTTCCTTGCCTGAGGGAAGGCAGGGCGAACGTAGTGGCGAAGCAGCCGAAGCAGCCGAAGCAGCTGACGAAAGTTTGCCGGCAAATGGCTGCTGACAACGGCAATCGCTTCCAAGTCATGCCCACAACACCGCGGCAAAGAACGCTGTCAACGCACCCGCGAATACCCCTTGGGGATAGATAGCTAGCATTGCACGAAGATCATCGACATCACGAGCGGATCATCGACGGCGCCACGTTCACGTGAGAAAGTGATCTCAGGGACGGATGCCGCAGGAAGTGCTGTTCAGCACAGCGAAAGAGGTAGGGCCAAAGGGCCTCAATGGTCTTCGCGCGCCGAAGAGCCCCAGAAGGCGGCGAGCCGAGCAATATTCGATCTCAGATCACCTTACGGCAAACCACCGCCAGATTCGCCGTTTCTCGGAGGCGAATGTGATACAAAATGTGATACAAAAACTGGCCCGTAGCGGGGCAAAAAACAAGATTCTTCTTTGTTTTCAAGCACTTGGAGAAAATTCTGAAGGCAAAATGGTGCCCAGAGCCGGAATCGAACCAGCGACACGCGGATTTTCAATCCGCTGCTCTACCAACTGAGCTATCTGGGCACCGTTGCAAGGGCGTCACCCTTGGGTGGCGGGGTGATACGTCAGGGCGCGGGGGCTGTCCAGAGGGATTGCGCAGAAAAATCGCTGCGCGCTGTCGTTCCTGTGGGGCTATTGCGGGCGGTGACCGGTGGGAGTTCCGTCCGCGGCAGTGGATGTGGTGTCGTGGTCGTCTTCGTCTGTTTCCAACGGGATCGCATAGCCTCCGGTCAGCCAGCGCCCGAGGTCGATATCCGCGCATCGGCGGGAGCAGAAGGGGCGGTAGTGGGCCGTTGCGTCCTTGCCGCAGATCGGGCAGGTCATTCCAGCCCCTCCAGCAGGGAAGCCAGCGGTGTTCGGTCGCGCTTTCGGGTGAGTTCGTAGAGGCCGAGCGTCGTCCAGCCCGCAAGGTTCGACTCGCCCTCGCCGCGAAATGCGGCCTTGAGCACCTGGTCGAGCGTGCCGCGGTCCTTCTTCGGCATCGGGGCGAAATCGACCACGACTTGCCCGCCGAGACCGCGCAGGCGCAACTGGCGGGGCAGGTCTCGCGCGGCGGAGATATTGGCCTTGAGCGCGGCGGCAGGGGAGGTGTCGGGGCCGGTGTTCACGTCGATGGCCACCAGCGCGCGGGTGGGTTCGATCATCATGTGTCCGCCACCGGGCAGATCCACACGCGCGGTGCGCAGTGCGTCGATCATGTCCCAGATGCCGAGTTCGGCAAAGGCGTCCTGCGCCACCTCGTCCGGTTCGGGTTCGGCCCAGTCGCGCCATGCGGAGTCATGCGCATCGGGGCCGTCGAGCAGAAGTTCGGCATCGCCCGCAAGATCGGCGGTTACGGCAGCAGCGAGGTCGCGCATGGCGCGGATGTCTTCGGCAATGGCCTCGGGTTCGGCGGTCTCGCAGGCGGATCGGAGGATAAGGCCGTGATCGGGCGCGGCGCCGGCCATGCCGTCATCGGCAAGGGTCTGGAGGGCGGCACGGGTGTCCTCGTCCTTGATCCGGCGGGAGATGTTCAGGCCGGGCGCACCGGGGGTGACGATGGCCCAGCGGGACCGGAAGAGAAGGCGCGTGGTCACGGGGATGGCCTTGCCGGGTTCGGCGGGGCCGGTGACCTGCACGATGATCCTTTGACCGGGCGCAATGCCCGAGATCTGCCGCAGAAAGCCGGAAAGGCCACCGGGAAGCCGGACGAACATGCCGCCCTGACCCTTGACCGGGCGGTCGGCTATGGCACGGTAGATGGCCCCGGTGAGGGGGGCGTCGCCTTCGGGATCGATCAGCAGATCTTCCAACCGGCCATCCACCACGAGGGCCGCCGCTGCGCGGTCTCCGACATGATCGAGAATGACGACACGTCCCTTCATCGCTGCCTCCAGACCGGCCAGCCCGCAGCCTGCAGGAGAGCCGCCGTTTCCGCCAGCGGCAGGCCCACGATGCCGGTGAAGCTGCCCGAAATCCACGGGATGAAGGCGCCCGCCGCGCCTTGGATGCCATAACCGCCTGCCTTGCCCTGCCAGTCGCCGCTGGCGAGATAGGCATTCAGTTCGGCATCCGACAGGCGTTTCATCTTGACCGCGCTGACCGACTCGCGCGTCCAGAGACGCGTGCCGCGGCGCACGGCGATGGCAGTGATGACCTCGTGCCGTCTGCCGCCGAGGGCAGTGAGGAATTCCGCCGCCTCGCCTGCATCGCGCGGCTTGCCGAGGATGCGGCGGCCAAGCGCGACGGTGGTGTCGGCGCAGAGCACGATGTCATCGGAGCCAGAGGGCACGGCTTCGGCCTTTTCCCGCGCGAGGCGTGCCGCATAGGGGCGGGGCAGTTCGCCGCGCCCGGGATCTTCGTCTATGTCGGGGGGCAGGATGGCATCGGGCACGATGCCAAGTTGCGCAAGAAGTTCCTTCCGGCGCGGGCTGCCCGATCCGAGGATCAGTTTCACTTGAAGCGATAGTTGATGCGGCCTTTCGACAGGTCGTAAGGCGTCATTTCAACCTGCACCTTGTCGCCTGCCAGAACGCGGATGCGGTTCTTGCGCATCTTGCCTGCCATCGTCGCGATCAGTTCATGGCCGTTGTCCAGCTCGACCCTGAATGTCGCGTTCGGCAGGAGTTCCTTCACGACACCGGGGAATTCGAGGATGTCTTCCTTGGCCATGGTCACTCCGAATAGGGTTAAAGCCCAAGGGCGGACCCATGGGCTACGGGCCGTCCTAATGCGCCTGTCGAGGCGGATTTTCAAGGGAAAAGTAAAGGCTCGAAAGGGCTGCGACATCTTGGGGATGGTAGCCATGGCAGGGGCATCGGGGCCCGCGGGCGTTTGCGGGTCAGGCGCGGGTGAGGCGGGCGGTCTGTTCGGGCCAGTGCAGGTGGTTCAGGACGCCCCCCTCGCGCCGGACGCTGTGGATGGCGGTAAGGTCCACTTCGGCGATGGCCCAGCCGGGCGCGTCGAGTTCGGTTTCCGCAAGGATGCCGGTTGGCGGGAAGCCTCGGTCGGGTGGGCCGTAGATCGCGGCGCGGCCGACATTCTCGTCCACGGCGGGGCACCAGTCGGCAGGGCCGACGGTGGGCGCCTGCACGGTGATGCACTGGTTTTCAAGCGCGCGGGCCATGGCCCCGACGCGCACGCGGGTGAAGCCGGCAAGGCTGTCGGTGCAGGAGGGGACGAGGAGAATCTCTGCCCCCGCTTCTGCCATGTGTCGCGCGAGGAGCGGAAATTCGCTGTCATAGCAGATGAGGATGCCGATGCGGCCAAGGGCCGTGTCGAAGACAGGCAGGCCTGTGCCGGGGGCGACATCCCAGATCTCGCGTTCGAAGCGGGTCATGATCTGCTTGTCCTGATGGCCGACGATGCCCTCGGGGCCGTAAAGCGTGGCGCGATTGATGGGGCGTGTGTCTTCTGCGGGGAAGACGGGGCCGGAGGCGCCGAGGATGTGGAGGCCGTGCTTCGCGGCAAGCGAAAGGTGCAGGGCATCGACGGCGGGGCGGTGCCGGGCAACCTCGTGCAGGGCACGTTCAAGGTCGGCGGCCACGTCCGGCCCGCCCAGCGAGGCCAGTTCCATCGCCCCGTATTCGGGAAAGACGAGGAGGGTGGCACCTTCCGCCACGGCCTTTTCGACCCAATCTGTGATCTTGGCCGCGTAGGCGGCAAAATCGGAAAGGAAGGAAAGCGGATAGGCGGCGGCGGCGATCTTCATGGGCAGTCCTGTGCAGGTCGGCACGAAGATAAGCAGCGGGAAGGGCGAGGGGCAAGGTGCGCGGCGTTCAGGCGCTCCGCAAAATAAGAAGGGGCGCGACCTGCGCCCCTTTTCCCGTTCTTTGCTCGCCGTTTACGGGCAGCGGGCCACATAGCGGCGCCCATTGGCATCCTGATAGATGCAGTCATTGGGTGTGTTCGCGCGGCCGATCAGGTTGCCGGCCACGGCACCGACGGCCCCGCCGATGATCGCCCCTTCGACCCGGTCGTCATCGCCCGACACCGCCGCGCCGAGGAGTGCCCCGGTGGCCGCACCGCCCAGCGTCGTCTGATCCGTGGGCGTGCAGGCCGCAGCCCCGAGGCCGAGGATCGCAAGAAGGATGGTCTTTTTCATCGGTAGTCCTCCAGCAGAATGCTCAGATAGGCCAAGCTTCCCCGTTCCGCCGTTGGTTCACAAGGCGAGAGGCCTACGAACCCGCGCAACTGGCCGTTTCCAGCCGATCCATGCCGATCAGATTGCGCGCATCCAGAATTGCAGGGGTTTCACCGTCTCGCCCTCTTGCCCGACATCCTTCCACGAGAATTCGGCCACGGCCCCGGAAAGCGGTTCGTAGCCGCGTCCCTGCCAGAAGGCATCGTTGGTGCGGTAGGTCGCAGGGCGCAGTGGATGGTCTGCGGGGCGCATCACCGAACAGAAGGCGACATGCGTGCGGCCAAGGGCGCGGGCATGATCTTCGCGCAGGTCGAAGAAGCGGTGGCCGATCCCCTTGCCCCGATACTCGGGCAGGAGGACGGATTCCGCGCCGTACAGGATGTTCTGCAGCGCGACGCCCCGGCCCGCGAAGGGGGCGGCGAATTCCTCGGCGTGATCCTCCATCGGCGTGGAAGTGGAGGCGCCGACCAGAACATCGCCGAAGAAGGCCCCGACCAGAAGGGCGTCGCGGCTGTCACGATAGGTGGAAAGGTATTCGCGTTCGTATTCCAGCGATCCGTCATAGAGATAAGGCCAGTCGCGAAAGACGGCGATCCGCAGGCGCGCGACATCGTCCAGCGCGGCCTCCAGCGCGTCGCCGCGCAGGGCGCGGACGGTGATGCCGTCGGGCAGGGCGCGGGTCATGCCGAGACCTGTGCGATCCAGTCGTTCAGGTTGTAGAAGGTGGTGACGCGGGCGATCTTGCCGTCACGGATCTCGAAGAAACCGCCGGCAGGCAGGATGTAGCGCTGACCGCGTGCCTCGGGCAGGCCGGGATCAGTTTGCAGATATTCGCCATGCACCACGAATTCCGCCGCCCCGCGGGTGCCGTCGTCATTGGCGAAGATCACCATGTCCTTCAACTCCTCGCGATAGCTGACGCCCATATGTGAGCAGAACTCGGCGAATTTCGCGCGGCCTTTGCGGATGCCGCCCTCGTTCACGCGATGCTCCAGATCCTCGGCCACGCAATCGAGCATGCCTGCGGCATCGCCCGCGTTGAAGGCCGCGTAATAGCGGGTGATGAGGGCGATGGCGTCTGATCTGGTCATGTCTGTTCCTCTTGGGTGGGCGGACCGAACCGCGCGATCATGCGATCCCTGATCTGGTCGCGGGCCTGACGATAGGCGGCGAGTTTCGCCTCGCGGCTTTCGCCAAGACCGGTTGGGTCGAGGATCGGCCAGTATTCTACGTCCAGATGGTAATAGCGGGTGAGTTCCAGCGCCGTTCTCTGGCTTGCGGGCGACAGGGCGACGATCAGGTCGAATTGCGAGAGGTCATCGCCCCATTCCTGCATCTCTTCGAAGGACCGCGACCGATGGCGGGAAAGTTCGATGCCAAGTTCCTTGCAGACGGCAATGGAGAAACCGTCCACCTCCATGTCGTTCTTGACTCCGGCGGATTGGACATAGGCGCGCTGGCCGTACATCTTTTTCATCAGCCCCTCCGCCATGGGCGAACGGACCGCGTTATGGTCGCAGCAGAACAGGATGGATGTCGGAAAATCCTGCCCCAAGATCAGCCCCAGTGCAGGACGCAGATCAGGGTGAACAGGCGACGCGCCGTGTCGGTATCCACCTCGGCCTTGCCTTCCAGCCGTTCCTGCAAAACGCGCGCACCTTCATTGTGGATGCCGCGCCGGGCCATGTCGATCGCCTCTATCTGGGAGGGGGGAAGGCGTTTGACGGCCTCGAAATAGCTTTCGCAGATCTGGAAATAGTCCTTCACGACTTGCCGGAAGGGGCCAAGGGACAGGTGGAATTCTCCCACCTTCTCGCCCGCCTCGGATGCGATATCGAAGACGAGGCGACCTTCGCGGATTGCAAGGCCAAGGCGGTAAGGCCCATCGGGCACGTCGCGCCCGTCGCGGCGTGGCAGGGCGAAGGAGTTCTCCTCGAGCAGGTCGAAAATAGCGACGCGGCGTTCCTGTTCGATCTCGGGCGTCGGGCGGGCAAGGCCCTTCTCGTCGATCTCGATGTGGCAGATGCGGTTCATGCGTCACCCCCGTTCAACCGATCGAGCCGGGCCCGAACACTCAGGCCATGGGCCTGAAGGCTTTCGGATGTTGCAAGGCGCTCGGCCGCGGGGCCGATGGCGGCGAGGGCGGCAGGCGTCATCCGTGCCATTGTCGTCCGTTTCATGAAATCAAGCACGTTAAGCCCCGAGGAGAACCGCGCCGAACGTGCGGTTGGCAGCACATGGTTCGGCCCGCCCACGTAATCGCCAATCGCTTCCGGAGTCCACGCACCAAGGAAGATCGCCCCCGCATGGGGGATCTTTGCCGCCAGACCTTCCGGGTCGGCGACCATGATCTCGAGGTGTTCGGCGGCAATGCGGTTGGCCAGCGCGGCTGCCTCGTCCAGATCGCGCACCACGATGACCGCGCCATTGTCGCGCCACGACGCCCCCGCGATGGCAAGACGCTCCAGCGTTTCGAGTCGCGCCTCGACTGCCCGCGCTACGGCCTGCCCAAAGGCGGCATCCGTGGTGATCAGGATTGCCTGCGCGCTTTCGTCATGTTCGGCTTGGGAAAGGAGGTCGAGCGCGATCCAGTCGGGGTCGTTGTCGGCATCCGCGATGACCAGCACCTCGGAGGGTCCTGCGATCATGTCGATGCCCACGCGGCCGAAGACCCGCCGCTTGGCCGCGGCGACATAGGCATTGCCGGGTCCGGTGATCTTGTCCACGGGGGCGATGGTGTCGGTGCCATAGGCCAACGCCGCCACGGCCTGCGCGCCGCCTATGCGATAGACAATGTCCACCCCTGCGATCTGCGCCGCCAGCAGGACAAGCGGGTTCACCGCGCCGCCGGGGGTGGGGCAGGTGACGACAAGGCGTTCGACACCTGCGACCTTTGCCGGAATGGCATTCATCAGGACGGAGGATGGATAGGAGGCAAGCCCCCCCGGAACGTAGAGACCTGCCGCCGAAACGGGCGTCCAGCGCCAGCCCAGCGTGGCCCCGCTTGCATCGGTCCAGCTGGCATCTTCCGGACGCTGCCGTTCATGATAGGCGCGGATGCGTTGGGCGGCGAGTTCCAGCGCCGCGCGATCCTCGGGCGAGACCTTGGCGATTTCGGCCGCGATCTCGTCTGGCGAGAAGGCAAGGCGGTCCGCTGTGAGGGCGAGACGATCGAAGCGGGCAGTCAAATCCAGGAGTGCGGCATCCCCGCGGGCGCGTACATCGGCGATGATTGCGGCGACGGCCTGATCCACATCCTCCGCCTCTTCCCGCTTCATCGAAAGCAGGGTGGAGAAGGCGGTCTCGAAGCCAGGATCGGAGGTGGTGAGGAAGAAGGTCATGGCGGCACTCCTGCGATGCCCCCATCTAGCGCGGGGGGGAGGCCCCCTCAACCCACCTGATGCGGGGAAACTGGCGACTGCCGGACGGGCGGCGGTTCGATCGGGGAGGGTGATTGGCTTCGGCACCCCGACTGGGTGCTGCCTTGTGTCCGGGAGAACCGTCGGGCGAAGCAGAGGCAGGTCCGACAGACGCCCCGCCTGATACAAAAACTTCGCGCGCGCTTCATCATGGTGTCATGTGACTCCGCCCCTTTAAGGCGCATGCCAAAGAAGGGAATTCGTCATGGTGAAAGTCAGTCTTCTGCAGATCGGGGTTGTCGGGTCACTGATGGCAGGAGCGGCCATTCCTGCCCAAGCCGACCAGTACTTCAACCGGGTCTCGACGATTTCGACCGTCGAGAACATGGCTGAGGGTGAGGACAGGGCACGCCCGTCCAGCGCCGAGATCATCTCTGCCAGCGAAGACGGGATGACCCTCGTGTACAGCGACAGCCCGCTGGGCGTTGTCGGAATGATCGACATCACCGACCCGAGGGCACCAAAGCCGCTTGGGAACGTGGCCATGGGGGGAGAGCCTACCACGGCACAAATCATCGGCGGGCGGGCCTATGTTGGGGTGGACACCTCGGAAAGCTTCACCGCGCCTTCCGGCAAGCTTGTGACGCTGGACATGGCGACGCGCGCCATCGTCGCGGAATGCGATATCGGCGGACAGCCGGATGCGGTGGCCAAGGCCAAGGATGGCAGTTTCCTTGCAATCGCGATCGAGAATGAGCGGGATGAGGATGCGAATGACGGGGTATTGCCCCAGATGCCCGCAGGCTTTGTCGTAAAGCTGCCGGTGACGGCGGAAAGGGCCGATTGCGCGAACCTTCAGAGGATCGATGTCAGCGGCCTTGCCGAGGTGGCGCCGGAGGATCCGGAACCCGAGTATCTTGACATCAACGAGGCCGGCGAGATCGTCGTCACGCTGCAGGAAAACAACCATATCGTGGTGATCGGCGCGGATGGCGCGGTTGCGTCGCATTTCAGTGCAGGTTCCGTGACATTGGAGGGGGTGGACACGCGGACCGACGGGCGTCTCGCCTTCGCCGATAGGAAGGAGGCCCTGCGCGAACCGGACGGGGTGAAGTGGCTGGATAACGACCATTTCGCAACCGCCAACGAAGGCGACTACGAAGGCGGCTCGCGTGGTTGGACCATCTTCCGCAAAGACGGAACCGTGGTCCACGAGAACGGGGCGGGGTTCGAGCGCGCCATCGCCGAGATCGGGCACTATCCCGAGCATCGCAGCAGGTCCAAGGGTGTGGAGACGGAGTCGATCGAGATTGCCCGTTTCAGTGATGTCCCGTTGGCTTTCGTCGCCTCCGAACGTGCCTCGATCATCGGTGTCTACGACCTGACCGATCCGTCGGCCCCGGTTCTGGTGCAGCTTCTCCCTTCGGGGGTGTCGCCCGAGGGGATTGTGGCGATTCCTTCGCGCAACCTGATCGCCACCGCCAACGAGGTGGATCTGGTCGAGGATGGGGGCGTGCGCGCCCATGTCATGATCTATGAACGCGGCGAGGGAGTGCCCGCCTATCCGATGATTACCTCCGCCGGCGCGGCAGAGCCTATCGGCTGGGGTGCGCTCTCCGGTCTGGTGGCCGATCCGGCGACGGCCGGACTGCTTTTTGCGGTATCGGACTCGGTCTATGGGGCCGAGCCAGCGATCCTGCAGATCGACGCGACGCAGGTGCCGGCCCGCATCGTGAAGAAGACCGTCGTGACCCGTGGCGGTGAGGCGGCGCAGAAGCTTGACCTAGAAGGGATCACGACGGATGGCGAGGGTGGCTTCTGGCTGGCCAGCGAAGGCCGTACGGATCGTTTGATCCCGCATGGCCTTATCCATGTGGATGCAGAAGGCGCGATCCAGAAGGAGGTTGGCCTTCCGCCCGAACTTGCCGCGCAGGAAATCCGCTTTGGTTTCGAAGGCATCGCTAAGGTGGACGATGTGCTGTGGATGCCGGTGCAGCGGGAGTGGAACGACGATGCGAAGGGGCTCGTGAAACTTGTGGCCTATGACACGGCCGCGGAAAGCTGGGGTGCCGTGCTTTATCCACTTGATGCGCCGACCGAAGGCGCGTGGATGGGCCTTTCGGAAATGACGGTGCATGGCGACTGGGCCTATATCGTGGAGCGTGACAATCAGGTCGGCGCGGCGGCGAAGACGAAGAAGCTTTACCGTGTCGTGCTGAGCCAGCTTGCGCCCGCCGCTCTTGGTGGCGAACTGCCGGTCGTCACCAAGGAGGAGGTCCGCGACTTCCTGCCGGATCTGGCTGTCCTGAATGGCTATGCCGCCGAAAAGATAGAAGGCTTCGCCGTGGATGCGGCAGGCACCGGTTGGGTGGTGACGGACAACGACGGTGTGTCCGACAGTTCGGGCGAAACGCTGTTCTGGTCGATAGGAAACCTGCAGCCCTGAACCGGAGGCCGCGCGGTCCGGTCATCACGGGCCAAGGCGGCGAAAGGCGTGCAGCCCCGACCCCGGAGGGTGTCGGGGCCTGTCTCTTCGGCCCCGTCCTCGGCTGACAGGCCTTGCCTGCGTCCCGTGATCCGGGGCATTTCCGTCCTAGTCTGGCGGAGGCCCCGCCCTTGCGAACTGGATGACCGGATGACACAGAAACAGGGGGCTGCCGATGGCGGCATGGCCGTGCCCCACGCAGCACATCAGGCGACGTTCCGCGTGTATTACGAGGATACCGATCTTGCCGGGATCGTCTATTATGCGAATTACCTGAAATTCATCGAGAGGGGCCGCAGCGAATGGGTGCGGTCCTTGGGGATCGACCAGGCGGTACTGCGCGCGGAGGAAGGGATCGTCTTCGCCGTGCGTCGGGTGGAGGCAGATTATCTGCGGCCCGCGCGGTTCGATGATCTGCTGACGGTGACCACGCGTCTTTTGGCCTTGGGCGGGGCGCGGATCGAGTTTGAGCAGGCGGTGATGCGCGGGGAGGAGCGGCTTTTCTTTGCCAAGGTCGTCCTCGTCTGCCTTTCGCGGGAGGGGCAGGCGGTCCGTCTGACGGCAGGTTTGCGCGAAAAACTGTCAGGCTGAGGCCGGATCGGGTGGCGGGTTGCCGCCTTGCAGGCGACGCTGGCGCAGATGTGTTGGCAATCGCCATTGATTGCGGATAGAATCACATGCAAAGGGCCGCAGCAACGACGGCACCGCAACACGAGCAGGCGTAATGGAAACGGAAACCCTTGCCGCAGCGCAGGAGATTGATTTCTCCGTGCTTGCGCTCTTCATGAAGGCGACACTCACCAACAAGCTGGTTCTTCTGACCCTCTTGTTGATGAGCTTCTGGTCGTGGTCGATCATCATCCAGCGCATCCTTGTCTTCCGCAGGGCGCGGGCCGAGGCCGAGGAATTCGACCGCGCCTTCTGGTCGGGCGAGCCGTTGGACGAACTTTACGAGACCATCGGTCCGCAGCCGCAGGGCGCGAGCGAACGGATCTTCGTGGCGGGCATGACGGAATGGCGGCGCAGCCACCGGCAGGACGGCAAGCTGATCGCCGGGGCGCAGGCGCGGATCGACCGGGCGATGGATGTGGCCATCGCGCGGGAGAACGAGGTGCTGAACAAGGGGCTTGGCTTCCTTGCCACGACAGGCTCCACGGCGCCCTTCATCGGGCTGTTCGGGACGGTCTGGGGGATCAAGCACAGCTTCGAACAGATCGCCATCAGCCAGAACACCAACCTTTCGGTCGTGGCCCCCGGTATCGCCGAGGCGCTTCTGGCCACGGCCATTGGCCTTGTTGCGGCTATTCCGGCGGTCGTTGCCTACAACAAGCTGAACAGCGACAGCGAGCGCATCCTGAACGGATACGAGAGCTTTGCCGACGAATTCTCCACCATCTTGTCGCGCCAGTTGGACGCCTGAACCATGGGGGCAGGGGTCGCGAAAGGATCGGGCGGGGGTGGCGGTCGGCGGGGACGCAGGCGGCGCGCGGCGCCCATGGCGGATATCAACGTCACGCCCTTCATCGACGTGATGCTGGTGCTGCTGATCATCTTTATGGTCGCGGCACCGATGCTGACGGTCGGGGTGCCCATCGAATTGCCCGAGACTGCGGCGAATGCCCTGCCTGCCGAACAGGAGGAACCGCTGGCCATCACCATGACGGCGGATGGTCGGTTGTTGATCCAGACGAGCGAGGTCGCGGCGGCGGATCTGATCCCGCGCCTTCAGGCAATTGCGGCAGAGCGGACGTCGGACAAGATCTTCCTGCGGGCGGATGGGGCCATTCCCTATGCGCGCGTGGCGGAGGTCATGGGCGCGCTGAATGCGGGCGGGTTCAACAACATCGGTCTGGTGACCGATGCCGGTGGCCCGACGCTTGACGGAAACGGCGGCTGAAAGCCGGGCGGGGCATGGAAAAGGGCCAGATCATTTCAGGCGTCGCGCATGCGGGCGTGATCCTCTGGGTTATCCTAGGGGATTGGCTCATGCGCACCGATACGCTGCCCGAGATCCAGGTCGCCGAAGTCACCCTCATGTCGAGCGCGGAATTCGACGCGATGATGGCAGCGGCACCACCCGCGCCGCAGCCTGCCGAAGAGGCACCCGCCGAGCCCGCGCCGCAAGAGCCAGTGATCGAGACGCCGCCCCCGGTGGAGCCCTCCGAGCCGCCGCCCCCTGCCGAGGAACCGCCTCCTGTGGCCCCGCCAGAAGAGCCGTTGCCGGAGGATTTGCCCACCGAGGCGGTGCCGCAGCCCATCGAGACCCCGCCGCCCGTGGCCCCCATTGCCGAGACGGAACAGCCGATCCCCGTGCCGCTGACCGATGTGCGCCCGCGCCCGCGCCCTGTGGACCGCGTGGCGGCGACACCGGTTGAAAGCGTGGATGCACCCGAAGTGGCCGATCAGGTGATCGAAGAGGTCACCGATCAGCCGACCGAAGAGGCTGTCATCGTCGAAGAGGAACAACAGGCGGCCGCACCCGAGGAGGCCACGACACAGATCGTGACCGAGGCGGTGGAGACGGAAGAGGATACCCCGCAACTGGAGATGACAGCATCGCTGCGCCCCCGGTCGCGGCCCGCGCGCGTCGATCCGGCGGCGGAACCCGCCGAGGAACAGGCCGCGGTCGAGACGCCGGTTGAAGAGACCCCGGAGGAAACGTCGGATATCGCTACCGAGGATGCGGTGAGCGCCGCGTTGGCCGAGGCACTGGCGCAAGAAGCGCAGCAGATGGAGCAGGCATCGACGGCGCAGGGCACGACGGGGGCATCCGCAGGCCCGCCGATGACGGCGGGTGAGCGGGATGCGCTGCGCGTCGCGGTGCAGCAATGCTGGAACGTGGGGGCGCTGTCGATGGAGGCGCTGCGGACGACGGTGACCGTGGCGGTTTCGGTTGGGCAGGACGGCGTGCCGGATGGCGGTTCCATCACGCTGATCGACTCGAATGGTGGGTCGGACACGGCCACCCGGCAGGCCTTTGAGGCGGCACGGCGGGCGATCATCCGCTGCGGTGCGCGGGGCTTCCCGCTGCCGCCCGAGAAATATGAACAGTGGCGGAACATGGAACTCGTCTTCGATCCGAACGGGATGAGGATGCGATGACGGGATGTCGCGCCAAAGACAGGCAGGATGGGGCCGCTCGCGCCATCGTGTCCACCGCAGGATTGCCCTTCGCGGCATGTTGTAATCGATTGACCCGAGGAGAATGAGGATAGAATGACCCTGATCAGATCCCTCACCCCCGTGCTGACCCTTGCCATCGGCCTTCTGGTCGGGGCCCTTTCGCCTGCAGTGGCGCAGGATCAGGGGCCGTTGCGCATCACGATCACCGACGGGGTGATCGAACCACTGCCCTTCGCCGTTCCCTCCTTCGTGGCCGAGAACGGGGCCGCGGGGGAATTCGCGGCCAATATCACCCGCGTCATCGCATCGGATCTGGAAGGGACGGGTCTGTTCCGCGAAATCCCGGCCGCTGCGCATATCGCGCAGGTGACCAGTTTCGATGCCCCGGTTTCCTTCCCCGACTGGCAGGCAATCAACGCGCAGGCCTTGATCGTTGGCGCGGTGAGCGCGTCGGGCGACCAGATCGTGGTGAAGTTCCGGCTTTTCGATGTGTTCAGCGGTCAACAGATGGGCGAGGGGCTGCAATTCGCAGGCACCCCCGGCACATGGCGGCGCATGGCGCACAAGGTGGCCGATGCCGTCTACAGCCGGATCACCGGGGAAGGCCCCTATTTCGACAGCCGCGTCGTCTTCGTTTCCGAAAGCGGGCCGAAGAACCAGCGGGTGAAGCGTCTGGCGGTGATGGATTATGACGGGGCCAATGTCAGCTATCTGACGGACGGGGCCTCCATCGTGCTGGCACCGCGTTTCTCTCCGACCGGGAACCAGATCGTCTTCACCTCCTACCAGTCGGGCTTTCCGCGCATCTATCTGATGGACCTGGGGTCCATGCAGGTGCAAGCCCTGGCACAGACCGAGGGCAACATCACCTTCGCACCGCGCTTCGCGCCGGATGGACGGACGGTGGTCTTCAGCCTTGAACGGGACGGGAACACCGACATCTACGCGCTGGACATCGGCAGCGGGCAGGTCCGGCAACTGACCAATGCCCCGTCCATCGAGACCGCGCCGAGCTTCAGCCCGGATGGCAGCCAGATCGTCTTTGAAAGCGATCGGTCGGGATCGCAGCAGATCTATGTGATGCCCGCAAGCGGCGGCGAGGGACAGCGGATTTCCAACGGCCCGGGCCGCTATGGCACGCCCGTCTGGTCGCCGCAGGGCGATTACATCGCTTTCACCAAGCAGAATGCTGGGCGGTTCCATATCGGGGTGATGCGCACGAACGGCAGCGAAGAGCGCCTGCTGACCGCCTCTTTCCTGGATGAGGGTCCGACTTGGGCGCCGAATGGCCGTGTCGTGATGTTCACCCGCGAAAGCGCGGGCGAGGGCGGTCAACCCGCGCTGTTCAGCGTGGACATTTCGGGGCGGAACCTGCGCCAGATCCCGACGGATGGCCCGGCCTCGGACCCCGCATGGTCGCCGCTTCTGCCATGAGACATGTCGCGCCGCCGATTCACAGCGCGGCGCAAAGCTGATATGGTTCGCGCAATCGAGCCAAGAACCCCAAAGGAACCTGAACAGATGACCCTTCTTCCCAAGGCCATTCTCCTCGTCGCCGTCCTCGGTCTGGCGGCCTGCAACAACCCCAATCGCTTCGGCGCGGGCGGTGCCGATGGTGCCGGCGCTGCGGGCGGCTTTGGTGCAGGCGGCATCGGCACCTCCGGGCTTGGCGACCCGAACGATCCGCGCTCGGTCGCCTATTTCAACCAGACGGTCGGCGACCGCGTCCTCTTTGCGGTTGACCAGCATACCCTTTCGCCCGAAGCGCGGATGGTGCTGCAGGGGCAGGCGCAGTGGCTCAACGCCAATGCGCAATATGCCATCATCATCGAAGGTCATGCCGACGAGCAGGGCACGCGGGAATACAACGTGGCGCTTAGCGGCCGCCGCGCGAATGCGGTGCGCGATTTCCTGATTTCCCAAGGGGTTGCCGGGTCGCGGATGCAGACCATTCCCTATGGCAAGGAACGCCCCATCGCCGTCTGCTCGGATGAGACCTGCTATGCGCAGAACCGTCGGGCGGTGACCGTGCTGTCGATGGGCGCGGGGGTCTGATCCGATGCGGGTGCTCCGCCTTCTGTTGCTGACAGCCTTCCTGCCGGTTTCGGCCTTTGCGCAGGATGCGCAGACGCTGGCCGACATCCGGGCCGAGGTCGGGCGCCTTCAGGCCGATTTCAACAGCCTGAAGGCGGAACTCGTCGCCTCTGGCGCGTCCTCGGCGGGAACCGCCGGCGGGGATGCGCTGCAGCGCATGGATGCGATCGAGGCGGAACTCGTCCGTCTTACGGCCAAGACGGAACAGGTGGAACTGAAGCTGAACCGCGTGGTCACCGACGGGACCAACCGGATCGGCGATCTGGAATTCCGCCTTTGCGAGTTGGAAGAGGGCTGCGATATCGCGGCTCTCGGCGAAACGCCGCCGCTGGGTGGCGGTGCGGCCGGGGGGGGCGCTGTCGCCCCGGTAACTCCTACGATGACCGACCCCAATGCCGGGGCAACCACTGCGCCGGAACTGGCGATCGGGGAACAGGCGGATTTTGACCGGGCCAAGGAGGTGCTCGGTCAAGGTGACTTTCGCGCCGCTGCAGACCTCTTTGCGACCTTTACCCAATCCTACCCGGGTGGGCCGCTGACGCAGGAGGCCCATTATCTTAGGGGCGAAAGCTTGAGCCAGCTTGGCGATACGGCAGGTGCGGCGCGCAGCTATCTTGAGGCCTTCTCGGGCCAGCCGTCCGGGCCGCAGGCAGCGCCTGCGCTGCTGAAACTGGGTCAGGCGCTGGGCGCGCTGGGACAGACGCCCGAGGCATGCGTGACCCTGCAGGAAGTCGGCACGCGTTTCCCCGGTTCGGTGGAGGCCGGAACGGCAGCCACGGCGATGCAGGGGCTGGGCTGTCTCTGACTCGGACAGTGGAAAGCCTGTTCCGCGAGGGGATCGGCCCCCTGCGGAACTTGCCGCTCGGGCTGGCTGTATCGGGGGGCGGCGACTCGGTTGCCCTTCTGCATCTGGTGGCGGAGGCAGGCTGCAAGGTCGCGGTCGCGACCGTCGATCACGGATTGCGGCCAGAAGCGGCGGCAGAGGCGCAGGCCGTGGCGCGAATGTGCGCTTTGCTGGGCGTTCCGCATGACATCCTGCATTGGCGGTATGACGGACGGGGCAATCTGCAGGATGCCGCGCGGCGGGGGCGGATCAAGCTCCTCGCCGATTGGGCACGGGCGCGCGGGATCGGAACCGTTGCGCTGGGCCATACGCAGGATGACGTGGCAGAGACCTTCCTGATGCGCCTTGCGCGGGATGCGGGTGTCGACGGGCTTGCAGCTATGGCCGCGCGGCGCGAGGTGGGAGGCGTGACCTTCGTGCGCCCGTTGCTGAAGGTGCCACGCGCGGCCCTGCGTCGCTGGCTGCTGGACCGGGGTATTCCGTGGGCGGATGACCCGTCAAACGAGGATGCACGGTTCGAGCGGGTGCGCATGCGGCGGGCGATGGCGGGGCTGGCTGACGTGGGGGTCGATGCCGCGCGGCTGGCGGCGGTCGCCTTGCGGATGACGGAATTGCGCGAGGCATTGGATGAGGCGGCAGGTGAGGCCGCGGCGCGGATCGCGCGGATCGATGGCGGGGATGTCCTTTTCGACGTCGCGGGGCTGGCGGCGCTGCCCTTCGAACTGCAGCGCCGTTTGCTGGTCGCGGCCCTGACCTGGGTGGCCTCGGCGGAATATGGCCCAAGGCGTGCGGAACAAGAGCGCTTCGTCGAGGCGGCACTGGCGGGGCGCGCCGTGACCCTTGCGGGGTGCCGTAGCAGCCATGTGCGGGGGCGGATGCGGATCACGCGCGAATTGCGGGCGGTGACGGGGATTAGGGCCGCGCCGGGTGAGGTATGGGATGGGCGATGGCGGGTTTTCGGGCCGGATGACCACGGATTGGTCCTGCGCGCGCTGGGGGAGCAGGGTATCCGACAACTCCCTGATCGGCGCGGCGTCACCGTTCCGCGCCCGACGCTGTTGGCAAGTCCTGCCGTATGGGCAGGGGAGCATCTGGTCGCTGCCCCTCTGGCAGGGTTCGGGGCAGGTTGGCGGGCAGAATGCGATCCGCCGAAGGGCCCGTTGGCTGCGGCACCTTTATCGCATTGAACCCGGGGGGTTTATCTCTATCTTAGGGGGCAAGGGTCGCGGGCTGGTTTCCGGCCATGCGGCGGTATGAGGAGACACTTCGTGGGCAACGCACGAAACATCGCATTCTGGGTCGTTCTGTTCCTTCTGATCCTGGCCCTGTTCAACCTGTTCAGCGGCAACCAGACGACGGGATCGTCCCGGACGCTGTCCTATTCGGAATTCATCGCCCGCGTCGACAGCGGCGAGGTGCAGAGCGTCACGCTGGATGGCGAGCGGGTTCTGGTCCGTGCGCGGGACGGGTCGCAATACGTGACGATCAAGCCGGATGGCGAGGTCCTGACGGATCGCCTGATCGCCAAGGGCGTCGAGGTTAAGGCCGAGGCACAGGAGCAGTCGGGTTTCCTATCGGTGCTGGGCATCTGGCTGCCCTTCCTCGTGCTGATCGGGGTCTGGATCTTCTTCATGAACCGGATGCAGGGCGGCGGTCGCGGTGGCGCGATGGGCTTTGGCAAATCGCGGGCGAAGTTGCTGACCGAGAAGCATGGGCGCGTGACATTCGATGACGTGGCGGGGATCGACGAGGCCAAGGAAGAGCTTGAGGAGATCGTGGAATTCCTGCGGAACCCGCAGAAGTTCAGCCGTCTTGGCGGCAAGATTCCGAAGGGCGCGCTGCTGGTCGGTCCTCCGGGGACTGGTAAGACGCTGCTGGCGCGGGCCATTGCGGGTGAGGCGGGGGTGCCTTTCTTCACCATCTCCGGCTCCGACTTCGTGGAGATGTTCGTGGGTGTGGGTGCATCCCGTGTGCGCGACATGTTCGAGCAGGCGAAGAAGAACGCGCCCTGCATCGTCTTCATCGACGAGATCGACGCGGTGGGCCGTGCGCGTGGCGTAGGCATCGGCGGCGGGAATGACGAGCGCGAGCAGACGTTGAACCAGTTGCTGGTGGAGATGGACGGGTTCGAGGCGAACGAGGGCGTGATCATCGTCGCCGCGACCAACCGCAAGGACGTTCTGGACCCCGCGCTGCTGCGTCCAGGTCGTTTCGACCGCCAGATCCATGTGCCGAACCCCGACATCAAGGGCCGCGAGAAGATCCTTGGCGTGCATGCGCGCAAGGTGCCTCTGGGGCCGGATGTGGACCTGCGGACGATCGCGCGGGGGACTCCGGGCTTTTCGGGTGCCGATCTGATGAACCTTGTCAACGAGGCGGCGCTGATGGCGGCGCGCGTGGGGCGGCGGTTCGTCACGATGGAGGACTTCGAGAACGCGAAGGACAAGGTGATGATGGGGGCCGAGCGCCGGTCCATGGTGCTGACGCCCGACCAGAAGGAGAAGACGGCCTATCACGAGGCAGGTCACGCCATCGTCGGGCTGAACATGCCGAAGTGCGACCCTGTGTATAAGGCCACGATCATCCCGCGCGGTGGTGCGCTGGGGATGGTGGTTTCGCTGCCCGAGATGGACCGGCTGAACATGCACAAGGACGAGGGCAAGCAGAAGATCGCCATGACGATGGCGGGGAAGGCTGCGGAGATCATCAAGTATGGCGAGGAGGGGGTTTCCTCCGGCCCTGCGGGGGATATCCAGCAGGCGTCTTCGCTGGCCCGCGCGATGGTGATGCGCTGGGGCATGTCGGACAAGGTCGGCAATATCGACTATGCCGAGGCGCATGAGGGGTATCAGGGGAACACCGCCGGTTTCTCGGTTTCGGCCCATACGAAGGAGCTGATCGAGGACGAGGTGAAGAAGCTGATCGACGAGGGGTATGAGACCGCCCGTCGCATCCTGATCGAGAAGGCCGAGGATTTCGAGCGGCTGGCGAAGGGCCTGCTCGAATACGAGACGCTGACGGGTGACGAGATCCGCAAGGTCATCGCGGGCGAGGCGTTGGGTGGTGACGACGACGGGGACAAGCCGGCCTCTGGCGGTGGAACGACTTCCATCGCGGCGATCCCGAAGACGAAGCCCAAGACCCCGAAGGCGGGGCCGGAGCCAGAGCCGGTGGTGTGACCGGCGCAGTCGGTGTAAGAAATGGACCCCGGGGCTGATCGCTCCGGGGCTTTTCGTTGCGGGAGGTGGGATGCCTGTTCTGAAACCGACTGAATACCTGGGCCGCATCGTCTGGCTTGGCCTTGTGCGCGACCGCGACGCGGCGCTGGAGGCCGAGGCGGTGGAACGGATGACCGTTGGTTTCGCAGGTCCCGAGGGCGAGGCGCATGGGGGCCTTACGCGGCCATCCTGCAGCCGTGTGGTGGCGCAGTATCCAAAGGGCACGACGATCCGAAACACACGGCAGTTCTCGGTGCTGGCGGCAGAGGATCTGGCCACCATTGCCGCGAAGATGGGCGTGGAGCGGCTGGACCCCGCTCTGGTCGGCGCGACGATGGTGGTGGAGGGGATCCCGGATTTCAGCCACCTTCCGCCCTCCAGCCGCTTGCAGGGCGAGGGCGGTGCGACGCTGGTGGTCGATCTGGAGAACCGTCCCTGTCAGTTGCCCGCGAAACCCATCGAGGCGCGGCATCCCGGTCTGGGCGCGAAATTCAAGGCGGCGGCGCAGGGGCGGCGGGGGATCGTCGCATGGGTGGAGCGTGAGGGGACATTCCAGATCGGCGAGGTCATCCGCCTGCACATCCCGGATCAGCCGGTCTGGGCGCATCTGGAGGCCGCGCGGCGCGGATAGCGCGTGTCGGAAAAAGACGGGTTCCGGAGCGAAGTTTCCCGCGAGTGTTCGATTATTTCCGATAGGAAACCCACACTGGCGAATCTGGGGCCGAAAAGGTCGGAAAAGCCACTCGCAACCGGCAATCATGTCGGTATCAGGTTCCTAACGGGGAAAGAACCCCGCAACGGGAGCTGGGATATGGCATTCAAAACCGACATCGAAATTGCGCGCGAAGCGAAGAAGAAGCCGATCATGGAGATCGGTGCGAAGCTGGGCATCCCGTCGGAGCATCTGCTGCCCTATGGCCATGACAAGGCGAAGGTGAGCCAGGAGTTCATCAAGAGCCTCGCCGACAAGAAGGACGGCAAGCTGATCCTCGTGACCGCGATCAACCCCACCCCGGCGGGCGAAGGCAAGACGACGACAACCGTGGGTCTGGGCGATGGCCTGAACCGCATCGGCAAGAAGGCAGTCATCTGCATCCGTGAAGCGTCGCTTGGGCCCAACTTCGGGATGAAGGGGGGCGCTGCGGGCGGCGGTTACGCGCAGGTCGTGCCGATGGAGGAGATGAACCTTCACTTCACCGGCGACTTCCACGCGATCACCAGCGCGCACAATCTGCTGTCGGCGATGATCGACAACCATATCTACTGGGGCAACAGCCTGGATATCGACGAGCGTCGTGTTGCGTGGCGTCGGGTGATGGACATGAACGACCGCGCGCTGCGCGACATGGTCGTGTCTCTGGGTGGGGTTGCGAACGGGTTCCCGCGCCAGACGGGTTTTGACATCACCGTGGCGTCGGAAGTCATGGCGATCCTCTGCCTGTCGAATGATCTGGATGACCTGCAGAAGCGTTTGGGTGACATCGTCGTCGCCTATACCCGCGACAAGAAGCCGATCTACTGCCGCGATATCAAGGCCGATGGCGCGATGACCGTGCTGCTGAAGGATGCGATGCAGCCGAACCTCGTGCAGACGCTGGAAAACAACCCGGCCTTCGTGCATGGCGGGCCGTTCGCGAACATCGCCCACGGCTGCAACTCGGTCATTGCCACCAAGACGGCGCTGAAGCTGGGTGAATATGTCGTGACCGAAGCGGGCTTCGGTGCCGATCTGGGTGCCGAGAAGTTCTTCGACATCAAGTGCCGCAAGGCCGGGCTGAAGCCTTCGGCAGCGGTGATCGTGGCGACCGTGCGCGCGATGAAGATGAACGGGGGCGTGGCGAAGGCCGACCTCGGGACCGAGAATGTCGATGCGGTCAAGAAGGGCTGCCCGAACCTTGGCCGCCACATCGCCAATGTGAAATCCTTCGGCGTGCCGGTGGTCGTAGCGATCAACCACTTCTACAGCGACACGGATGCGGAAATCGCCGCCGTGAAGGCCTATGTGGCCGAGCAGGGCGCGGAAGCGATCCTGTGCAAGCACTGGGCGCAGGGTTCGGCCGGGATCGAGGATCTGGCGAAGAAGGTCGTGTCGCTGGCCGAGTCGGGGGCCGCGAATTTCGCGCCGCTCTACCCGGATGAAATGCCGCTCTTCCAGAAGCTGGAGACGATTGCCAAGCGGATCTACCACGCCGATGAGGTGATTGCCGACAAGTCGATCCGCGACCAGCTGAAGGCATGGGAAGCGGCGGGCTATGGTCATCTGCCGATCTGCGTGGCCAAGACGCAGTATTCCTTCACCACCGATCCGTCGGTGCGCGGTGCGCCCACAGGCCATACCGTTCCGGTGCGGGAAGTACGCCTTTCGGCGGGTGCCGGTTTCATCGTCGCGATCTGCGGTGAGATCATGACGATGCCGGGTCTGCCCAAGGTGCCGTCGGCCGAGGTGATCCGCCTGAACGATCAGGGCCATGTCGAGGGGCTGTTCTGATCTGATCTGTCGCGTTGCCCTTTCAGGTTCGGCCCCTTACATGGGGGTCAACCTGAGAGGGGACGAGACGCGATGAAAAGGCCCGAAGACTGCACGACGATGGCCGATATCCGGGCCGAGATCGACCGGCTGGACGAGGAATTGGTGGCACTGTTCGCGGAACGGACCGCCTATATCGACCGGGCGGCGCAGATCAAGGAAGAGGTCGGCCTGCCCGCGCGGATCGAGGATCGGGTCGAGCAGGTCGTGGCCAATGTGCGGCGTCATGCGGCGGCCCACGGGTTGCCGCCGGACAAGCTGGAAAAGCTGTGGCGCAAGCTGATCGACTGGTCGATCGAGCGCGAGGAAGACCATCTGCGGAAAGGGTGAGGCAGGGCCCGCCCGTTCCGCCGCAAGGACAGGACGGGAAAGCATGGTTGCCAAGGTGATCGACGGAAAGGCCTTCGCGGCCGATGTGCGGGCGCGGGTGGCTGCGCATGTGGCGCGGCTGAAAGAGCAGAACGGCATCACGCCGGGGCTGGCCGTGGTGCTGGTGGGCGAGGATCCTGCGAGCAAGGTCTATGTGCGCAACAAGCACGCCTCCACCATCGAGGTGGGGATGGAGAGTTTTGAGCATCGCCTGCCGGCGGAGACGGGCGAAGCGGAACTGCTGGCGCTGATCGACAAGCTGAACGCCGATCCTGCGGTGCATGGGATTCTGGTGCAACTGCCGTTGCCGGGGCATCTGAATTCGGAACTGGTGATCAACCGGATTGATCCGGCCAAGGATGTGGACGGGTTCCACATCTCCAACGTCGGGCTGCTGGGGACGGGGCAGAAGTCGATGGTGCCCTGCACGCCGCTGGGCTGCCTGATGATGCTGCGGGATCATCATGGCAAGCTGGCGGGGTTGAATGCGGTGGTCGTGGGGCGGTCGAACATCGTGGGGAAACCCATGGCGCAGCTGCTGCTGGGCGATAGCTGCACGGTGACGATTGCGCATTCGCGGACCAAGGATCTGGCGGAGGTGTGTCGGCGGGCGGATATCCTTGTCGCTGCCGTGGGGCGGCCGGAGATGATCACGGGCGACATGGTGAAGCCGGGGGCGACGGTGATCGACGTGGGCATCAACCGGATCGAGCGGGACGGGAAGGCGAAGCTGGTCGGCGACGTGGATTACGAGAGCGCCGCTGCGGTGGCGGGGGCGATTACCCCGGTGCCGGGGGGTGTGGGGCCGATGACGATTGCCTGTCTGTTGGCCAATACGCTGACGGCCTGCTGCCGGGCGAATGGTCTGGCGGAGCCGGAGGGGTTGACGGCGTGACCGTGTAGGGCGGGGTTTTACCCCGCCTTTTCCAGTGGTTGGTGGGGTGAACCCCGTCCTACGGCGCCCCGGTTGCGGGGCGCTTTTTGTTTTGGCGGGCGGCGGGGTGAACCCCGCCCTACAGGGGAATGGGAAGGGCGCGGGGGCCGGTCAGGATCGCCAGCGCGCCCTTTTGCATGAGGCCTTGCAGGGCGGCGTCGTTGGTGTGCAGACCGCCCGTATAGGTGCCGTAGGCGGGCAGGATCAGGCGGTGGGTGTCCAAGAGGAAGCAGGGGCGGGCGGTGCCTTTGAGGCGGGTTTTGGGGTGGTAGTGACCTGATATTTCGGCGCTTTTCCGTGGGTCGGCGATGTGGCGGAAGGTGAGGGGGCCCAGCGTCAGGGTGGCGCGGTGGGTGCCGCCGATCTCGACCGGGCCTGCGTCGTGGTTGCCTTCGATCCATGTCCAGTCGCGGCCTGCCATGAGGCGGGCGAGGCGGAGGCGGGCGGCCTCTTCCAGACCGTCGGCGGCGGCGAGGTCGTCGAAGCTGTCGCCGAGGCAGATGACTTGTGCGGGGGCGGTGCGGTCGATGTCGGCTTCGAGTTTTTCCAGCGTGGCCCTTGTTTCATAGGGCGGGAGCAGCGCGCCGCCGCGACGGGCGAGGCGTTCGGATTTGCCGAAATGCAGGTCGGAGACGCAGAGGAGCGATTGCGCGGGCCAGTAAAGCGCGCCGGAGGGGAGGGCGTGGAGGGTTTCGCCGGCAAGGGTGAAGGCGTGGTGCATGGGGCGGTTTTGCCTTGGCGTGCAAGGCGTTGCAAGTGTCAGGCGAGGCCTGCTTCCTGCATTAGCCTATGCGCCGCCTCTTCGACCATGCGTTCGCGGCCCGTGCCGTGGATCGGGATGCGGCCCGGTTCGAGGAAGAGGGGCGCGGCGAGGGGTGTCACGCGGGGGAGGCGGATCAGGTCGATGCGGTTTTCGACGCGGACGAGCATGTCTTCGATGCGCGAGAAGTCGACGAGGCCGCGTTCGGCCTCTTCCCGCGTGACTTGCAGAAGCAGGTGGTCGGGGTCGTATTTCCGCAGTGTGTCGTAGAGGATGTCGGAGGAGAAGGTGGCCTGACGGCCTGTTTTCCGGCGGCCCTGATGGCTGCGTTCGATGAGGCCCGCGATGATGGCGGTGGCGCGGAAGGTGCGTTTCATCACGGTATTGCCGCCGAGCCAGGTTTCAAGCCCTTCGCGGAGTTTGCCAAGGTCGAAGAGGGGGACGGCGTCGGTGACGGGGTCGAGGCCCCAGATCAGGGTCGCGTAGTCGGTGGCGGTGAAGCCCAAGGGGGCAAGGCCTTGGTCTTCCATGACTTTCGTGACCAGAAGGGCGAGGGTCTGCATCGCGTTGCGGCCTGCGAAGCCGTAGATGCAGAGGTGTTCGCGGCCATCGTGGGGGAAGGATTCGACGAGCAGGCGGTCAGGGCTTGGCAGGCGGGAGACGTCGCGTTGCAGGGCGAGCCACTGGGCGGTGTGGGCGGGGAGGTCGGGCCAGCTATCCTGTTGGAAGATCTCGAGAATCCGCTGGGTGAGCAGGGTGGAGGTGGCGAATTTGGTGCCGTTGAAGGTGGCGACCTTGGGTCGCGGCCGGGTTGGCGGGTGACTTCGACGGTCATCTCGCGCAGGCCTTCGTAGCGGACGATTTCGCCCCCGATGAGGAAGGTGTCGCCGGGGGTGAGGGTGGAGGCGAAGCCTTCTTCGACTTCGCCCAAGGGGGTGCCGCCGAGGCGGTTGCGGAGGCGGACCTTGAGGGTTTCGGTGTCGATGATGGTGCCGAGGTTCTGGCGGATCACGGCGGCGGTGCGGGGGTCGCGGAGCTGCCATTTGCCGTTTTTTTCCAATAGTCTCTGCCACTTGTCATAGGCGCGGAGCGCGTAGCCGCCGGTGGCGCAGAAGTCGAGGCAGGCGTCGAATTCGGGTCTTGTGAGGGTCGTGTAGGGACCCGTGCGCTTAACCTCTTTGAATAAATCGTTAGCGTCGAAAGGGCCGGAGGCGGCGGTCAGGAGGATGTGCTGGCAGAGCACGTCGCGGGGGCCGGGGCCGCGCGGTTCGCCGTCCAGAGTGTGATCGCGGACGGCGTCGAGGGCGGCGCGGCATTCCACCACCTCGAACCGGTTGGCGGGGAGGATGAGGGCCTTGGACGGGGCGTTGTAGCGGTGGTTGGCACGACCGATCCTTTGCACGAGGCGTTTCACGTTCTTTGGCGCGCCGACCTGGATGACGAGGTCCACGTCGCCCCAGTCGATCCCGAGGTCGAGGGAGCCCGTGCAGACGACCGCGCGGAGCTTGCCTTCGGTCATCGCGGCCTCCACCCGTTCGCGCTGTTCGCGGGCGAGGGAGCCGTGGTGGATGCCGATGGGCAGGCCTTCGTCGTTCTGTAGCCAGAGGTCGTGAAAGAAGAGTTCCGCCTGCGCGCGGGTGTTGTGGAAGATGAGGGTCGTGCGGTGGCGGCGGACTTCGTCGAGGATGGCGCGCATGGCGTAGCGGCCTCCGCCCCCCGACCACGGGGGGGGCGTTTCGGTTTCCAGCATGGCGATGTCGGGGTCGGGGCCGGGGTCGGCCTGCAGGATGTCGCAGCTGGTGGGGGAGAGGTAGCGGGCGAGTGCGGGCGGGTCTTCGACGGTGGCGGAGAGGCCGACGCGGCGGAGGTTGGGGGAGAGGGTTTCGAGGCGGGAGAGGAGGAGCATGAGCTGGTCGCCGCGTTTGGATTCGGCCAGCGCGTGGAGTTCGTCGATCACAACCCGTTGGAGGGATTGGAAGATTTTGGGGGCGTCCTCGTAGGAGAGGAGGAGGGCGAGGCTTTCGGGGGTGGTGAGGAGGATGTGCGGCGGGTCGGCGCGCTGGCGGCGGCGCTGGGTGTAGGAGGTGTCGCCGGTGCGGTCCTCGATCCGGATGGGAAGGCCCGCGCCTTCGACGGGGGTGCGGAGGTTGCGGCGGATGTCGGCGGTGAGGGCCTTGAGGGGGGAGATGTAGAGGGTGTGGAGGCCGGGGGGCGGGGTTTGGCCGAGTTCGGCGAGGGTGGGGAGGAAGCCTGCGAGGGTCTTGCCGCCGCCCGTGGGGGCGATGAGGAGTGTGGCGGGGTTGCCGGCGCGGGCCAGCATTTGTTGTTGGTGGGGGTGGAGGGTCCAGCCTTTTTCCGTGAGCCAGTCGGTGAGGGGGGCGGGGAGGTGCATGGGGGGAAGGTAGGGCGGGTTGAGGGGTGGGGGAAGTGTTTGTTTCCGGGGGGTTGGCGGGAAATGGCTGTGCCGGATGTTGTGCCGGACTCTGTACCGCAAAGTGTGCATACAAATCTGGAGAGAGTTGGGTGGGCATATATGGTTAAGGGTGCGTCGGTGCACAGGAAATCGCGGATCTTGGGGGTGCGGGGGTTCTGTGGGCTAGGGGTGGGGTTGGGTGGTTTGGAATGGCAAGGCGGTGTCCTTGATAGGATGGGGTGGGGGTGAGGGTGGCGGGGTTAACCCCGCCCTACGGTTTGATCATGTTCATCGCTTTCCCGACTTCGCCCCGTCGGGAACGGGATTGCCGTTTCGCATGACAGGGCGTAGGGCGGGGTCATGCGGATCCTTTTCCTTGGCGATGTGATGGGGCGGGCGGGACGGGCGGCGATTGCCGCGCGGCTGCCGGGGTTGCGGGCGGAATGGGCGCTCGATTTCGTGGTGGTGAACGGCGAGAACGCCTCATCGGGCGCGGGGCTGACGGCGGATCATGCGCGGCTGATTTTGCAGGCGGGCGCGGATTGCATCACTCTGGGTGACCATGCCTTCGATCAGAAGGAGATGCTGACCTTCATCGAGACGGAGCCGCGCATCATCCGGCCCATCAACTTTTCCAAGGTGGCGCCGGGCAAGGGGTTCCGGGTGTTCACCGCGACGCAGGGGCGCAAGGTTCTGGTGGCGCAGGTTCTGGGGCAGGTCTTCATGAAGCGGCCCTTCGATGACCCGTTTTCGGCGATCGAGGGGGTTCTGAAGACCCATGCGCTGGGCGCGGCGGTGCAGGCGGCGGTGGTGGACGTGCATGCGGAAGCCACGAGCGAGAAGATGGGCATGGGGCATTGGTGCGACGGGCAGGCGTCGCTGGTGGTGGGCACGCATACCCATGTGCCGACGGCGGATGCGATGATCCTGAAGGGGGGCACGGCTTACCTTACGGATGCGGGCATGTGCGGGGATTATGACTCCGTGATCGGGATGGAGAAGCTGGAGCCGTTGCGGCGCTTCGTCACCGGGATGGCGAAGGGGCGGTTCGAGCCGGCGGAGGGGGAGGCCACGCTGTCGGGCGTGTTCGTCGAGACGGATGACCGGACGGGCAAGGCCCTGCGCGTGGTGCCCGTGCGGTTGGGCGGGCGGTTGCAAGCGAGCGCGCCTTGAGCATCGCGTCGGGTACGGGTGCGGTGACGGGGCGGCGCTGGTTTCAGGTGGGCGTCCTGCTGTGCCTTGGTCTGGGCTGGGGGCTGACGCAGCCCTTGGGCAAGATGGCGGTGGCAGAGGGGCGGGGGCCTTTCGGCCTGATCTTCTGGCAATTGGTGGTTTGCGTGATCGTGCTGGGGGCGCTGACGCTGCCGCGCGGGAAAGGGATGGTCCTGACGCGGGCGAGCCTGCGGTTCTATGTGATCGTGGCGGCGCTGGGGACTTTGATCCCAAATGCGACCTTCTACCTGTCGGTGGCGCGGCTGCCGTCGGGGGTGATGTCGATGATCATCTCGGCCGTGCCGATGATCGCCTTTCCGGTGGCCGTGATCCTGGGCATGGAGCGGTTTGCCTGGGCCAGGCTGGCGGGGCTGTGCCTTGGGCTGGCGGCGGTGGGGATGCTGGCCGCGCCGGGGGCGGTGCTGGCGGAGGCGGGGATGGCGGCCTTTCTGCCTTTGGCGATGGTGGGGCCGCTCTGCTATGCGCTGGAGGGGCTGTATGTCGCGCGGCACGGCATGGCGGGGATGGACCCGGTGCAGGCGATGTTCGGGGCCTCGGTCGTGGGGCTGCTGGGCTGTTTGCCGCTGGCCTTGGGGACGGGGCAGATGTTCGATCCTTTCGCCGATTTCGGGCAGGCGGAGGCGGCTTTGGTGGCATCCTCGGCCGTACATGCGCTGATGTATTCGGCCTATGTCTGGCTTGCGTTCCGAGCGGGGGCGGTGTTCGCCTCACAATGTTCCTATATCGTGACCGGAGCGGGAATTTTCTGGGCGATGCTGCTTCTGGGGGAAAGATTTCCTCCTTCTCTGTGGCTTGCGCTTGTTTTGCTTCTCTCCGGTGTGGCATTGGTCAGCCCGCGCGGGGTGCGGGGCGGGGCCGCCTGAAGGCCCCCCGCGCGCCGGTTCTGGCAGGGTGCGGGGTAGGGCATGTTCGGATTGGAGATCGCGGCGGAGTGGCAGCCTTGGGTGGCCTTGGCCATACTCGTGGCGATGTTCACGCTCTTCGTGCGCGAGACCTATCCGGTGGAGGTGACGGCGATGGGCGGGGCGACCGCCATGCTGTTGACCGGGCTTCTGCCGGTGAAGGACGGGATCGCGGTGCTGTCGAACCCGGCGCCTTGGACCATCGTCCTGATGTTTCTGGTGATGGGGGGGCTGGTGCGGACCGGGGCGGTGGAGGCGGTGATCCGCACCGCCGAGCGGCATGTGGGCGGGCGCCCCAAGACGACGATCGTGGTGCTGTTCGGGGTGATCGGCGTTGCCTCGGCCTTCATGAACAACACGCCCTTGGTGGCGGTGATGATCCCGGTCGTGATGCAATTGGCGGTGAAGTTGCGGACGGCGCCTTCGAAACTGCTGATCCCCCTGTCCTATATCACGGTGCTGGGGGGGATGATCACGCTGATCGGGACGTCGACCAACCTTCTGGTCGATGGGGTGGCGGCGCAGGCGGGGTTGGAGCATTTCGGTATCTTTGAGATCGCGCCTCTGGGCCTCATCTTGATGGTGGCGGGGGGGATCTTCCTTGCGCTGACGTCGGACAGGCTGCTTCCGGTGCGGCAGAGCATGGGGGTTCTGCTGAGCGACCGGCGGAAGATGAAGTATTTCACAGAGGTGGCCATCCCGGAGGACAGCCCGCTGATCGGGCAGGCGGTGCTGGAGATCGACCTGTTCAAGCGCGACGGGGTGCGCCTGATCGACGTGCTGCGGGGCGATGCGTCGCTGCGGCGCGATCTGGCACCCGTGGTTCTGCAGGCGGGCGACCGCGTGGTGCTGCGGACCGAGATGACGGAGCTGCTGGGCCTGCAGGGGCGCAAGGACCTGCATCTGGTGGACAAGCTTTCCTCGACCCGGACCGAGACGGTGGAGGTGCTGATTTCCCCCGGTTGCCGGATGGAGGGGCGGCGGCTGGGCGAGTTGCGCCTGCGGCGGCGCTATGGCGTCTATGTGCTGGCGGCGCATCGTCGGAACCAGAACATCGGGCGGCAACTGGATGACCTGATCGTGCGGGTGGGGGATACGCTGCTGCTGGAGGGGTCGGTGGAGGATATCCAGCGGCTGGCGGCGGACATGGATCTTGTGGATATCAGCCGCCCGTCGATCAAGGCCTTCCGGCGGAGCAAGGCCCCCATCGCGGTGGCGGCGCTGGCGGGGATCGTGCTGCTGTCGGCGCTGGATGTCGCGCCGATCCTCGCGCTGGGGCTGGTGGCGGTGTCGGTGATCCTGATCACGCGCTGCGTCGATGCGGAGGAGGCGTTTTCCTTTGTCGACGGGCGGTTGATGGCGATGATCTTCGCCATGCTGGCGGTGGGCGAGGGGCTGGAGCAATCGGGCGCGGTGACCCTGATGGTGGAGACCGTGGCGCCCTACATGGTGGGGCTTTCGCCCTTCGTGACGATCCTCTGCGTCTATTTCCTTGGGCTGATCCTGACCGAGTTCCTGTCGAACAATGCGGTGGCGGTGATCTATACGCCCATCGTGATCGAGTTGGCGCAATCGCTGGGTGTCGATCCGCGCGGGTTCGTGGTGGCGGTGATGTTCTCGGCCTCGGTGGCATTTGCGACGCCGGTGGGGTATCAGACGAACATGATGGTTTACGGGCCGGGCGGATACCGGTTTGCGGACTTCATGCGGGTGGGGATACCGTTGAACATCCTGACGGGGTTGCTGGCTTCGGCCCTGATCCCGGTGTTCTGGCCGTTCTGAGCGTTCTGAGGGAGTGCGGGCGATGCGTCTGGTCTTTGGGTTGGGTTTGGCGATGCTGGCCCTTGGCGGCTGCGCGGCGCTGATGCAGGAGCCGGTGCCGAAATCGGCGCGGCTGTCGGCGGAGGTGCTGACGGTGACGCTGGGCGACGGGACGGTGTGCCGCGCGGAT
The DNA here is from genome assembly GCF_051132405.1 of Tabrizicola sp. M-4. Lineage (GTDB taxonomy): Bacteria > Pseudomonadota > Alphaproteobacteria > Rhodobacterales > Rhodobacteraceae > Paragemmobacter. The sequence continues at coordinate 2,963,900 of NZ_CP128606.1, read as the reverse complement.
TGGGCGGCGGCGGGCGGTGCGGGGCGGTTGGAGCCTTGCGGGCCGGGATATGATTACCGGGTGACGGTGGTGGAGAAGCCGAACCTCCTGCGGCAGTTCTGGAGCGAATTGGCCGGGGCGCTGGGCGCGGAGGGGGTGGTGCCGCCGATGGGCAAGGTGGAGATCGCCGGGAACGGGCGGACGTGGGAATTCGTGTCGCCCCCGCCAGTGGAGTGATCCGGCAGGTGGGCGGGCTGCGGGGCGGGGTTGCCGTTCCCCGCCCGCCATGTGTATAGGACGCCATCACCCCGCAGGGATATCGGAGCAAGGGTCATGGCAGGCCATTCCAAATGGGCGAACATCCAGCATCGCAAGGGCAAGCAGGACAAGCTGCGGTCCAAGATGTTTTCCAAGCTGGCGAAAGAGATCACCGTCGCCGCCAAGATGGGCGACCCCGATCCCGACAAGAACCCACGTCTGCGTCTGGCGGTGAAGGCGGCGAAGGCCGTGTCCATGCCCAAGGACGTGATCGAACGCGCGATCAAGAAGAGCCAAGGCGGGGATGCGGAGGATTACACCGAGATCCGCTATGAGGGCTATGGCGTGAATGGCATCGCCATCATCGTCGAGGCGATGACGGACAACCTGAACCGCACCGCATCGAACGTGCGGTCCTATTTCACCAAATGCGGCGGGAACCTTGGGCAGACCGGATCGGTCAGCCATTCCTTCGACCGGGTGGGGGAGATCTCCTATCCGGCGAGCGCCGGATCGGCCGACGATGTGATGATGGCCGCGCTGGATGCCGGGGCGGACGACGTCGAGTCCGATGACGAAGGCCACTGGATCTATTGCAGCGTGGAGAGCCTGTCGGAGGTTTCCGACGCGCTGGAGAAGGCGCTGGGGGAATCGACCGAGTCGAAGCTGGTCTGGCGGCCGCAGTCGCGGACCGAGGTCGATCTGGAAACCGCGCAGAAGCTGATGCGGTTGATCGACATGCTGGAAGAGGATGATGACGTGCAGACGGTGACGCACAATTTCGACATCCCCGAGGACGTCGCGGCGCAACTGGGCTGAGGCCCGGTCGTCGATGGACTTGCGGGGGCGGTCTTCGGGCCGCCCTTTTGCATCCGGCCTGTCAGACCGTGGTCGGCGGCGCGGTTTCCAAGCGGCGGCTGCCGTGGCGCGATTCCAGCCAGTGCGCGTGGTTTTCGAGCGCGATGGAGAGCGCCTCGAGCAGGTCGCCACGGGCGATGGGCATGCGCAGGGTGACGTCGCAGATGGCCATGCGTTCGGTCGAATAGTCCGACTGGGTGACGCGCTTGGTGGCCATGATGATGGGCATGCCGGGGCTGAAGCGGCGCAGGCGCATGCCGAAGTCGATCATCGCACCTTCGTCGCCAAGGAAATCCGCATCGACCAGCGCCACGTCGTGGCTGTCGCCATAGCTGTCGAACCATTCCAGCGGCAGGCGGCGCATCGGGAAATGCACGACCTTGGCCCCTTTTTCGGCGAGCCAGTCGAGGAGGGGGTCAAGCGGGCCGGGACGCTGACAGAAGACCACGATCTGCGCCTGACGTGGGGCCGGGGTCGTTTCCGGAGGGCGAGACTGCGTTGTCATGTTACCTGACGAGGCCATTCCGATGTTGTGGGACAATCCGCTCATCTTCCTGTGGCGTTGCTGCGTCTTGAGGGGCCTGCGGGAAACCTGGGTTGCACTGGCACGATCACTTTGAGGGCACGAATTTGTGAGAAGCCAAAAAAGCGTTACGCATTAAGTTAATACACGTAAAAGTTGTTGTCACTGGTCTTGCTGTCAAGAGGCAACTCATTACCGACTGCGAATAATTCCTTGCATGTTTCGTACCACCCACCACCCGAACGAAGAATATTGCCGAAATCCCTATTGTTACGTTAGATTAACGGCGCAAAACACAGGCCGTTAGGCCGGCAGGGGATGGATCGGTTTTGAACATCAAGAGTGTATCTCAGTTGCGGGCGCTGCTTTTCGACATGGAAAAGTCGCTTGGGCTGGTGGAGTTGTCGCCGAATGAGCGCGATGTGCTTTATGCGATCAACGAGGTGTCGTCCGGCACGCCCAAGGCGGCGCGGTCGGAGGCCATTCGCAACCATCCGCTGGCGGCGGCCATTCCGCAGGCGACCTATCACCGCGCGCTGAAGAGCCTTGTCCAGCGCGGGTTGATCGCCCACGCGCCGGAGACCCGTGCGGGCCATTATGTGATGACGGAGCGCGGGCCGCGCTGAGGAGGGCCGGGAAACCGGGCCGCGCGGCGCGGCGAGGAGGAAGAGATGACAGTGCTGCACGGGATGCGCCTTGGCCTGCTTCACTTCATGGTGGCATCGTGCGCGATGGTTCTGGCCTTCGTGACCTGCCACGGGTTGCACGAGATCAACCAGCTTTGGCTGCAACAGATCGCGCCGCGGATGCATTCGGTCTTTCTGCCCTTCGGGGTGATGATCCTGCTGGGGTGGGTCTATGGCTGGCTTGCGCTGCCCCTGATCCTTCCGGCGGCGCTGCTGTCGGTTTTCTGGATCGTCGGGGGTGAGGCGATGACGGGGACCATCGTGTTCATCACGGTGGTGAAGGTGCTGTCGGTGCCGGTGACATTCGCGCTGTTCCGCTGGGGCGGGATGGATGTTCGGGGCGAGGGCGGGATGGCGAATTGGCGCGGCTTCGTCATGGTGGGGCTTGTCGCCTCGGTCCTTGGGAACGTGCCGCGGGCGACGGTGGGGCCCTTTGGCGGCGGGACCGTGGTGGAGATGACCGAGGCGATGCTGACGGCGACGGCGGCGGATGTGGCGGGGCTTATCGCGGTGATGCTGATCGTGATGCTGTGCTTCCGGCTGGCGCGGCGGATGGGTCAGGTCTGACGCAGGGCGCTGCGGGCGGCGGTCTGCATGGCGCGGGTCAAAGGGGCGAGCGCGGGCGCGGTGAGGCGGGCGAATTGCCAGTGCAGCGGCGTGTCGAGCGGGTGATCGGGGGCGAGGTCGATCAGGCGGCCCGCCGCGATATGGGCGGCGACCAGTGGTTCGGGGTTGAGCCCCCAGCCGAGGCCCGCGAGGCAGGCATCGACGAAACCCTGTGATGAGGCGAGGCGGTGACTGGGAAAGCCCGCGCGGGTGGCAAGCCCGCCGGTGAGCGCGTCGACCCAAAGGTGTTGCAGGCGGTCCTTGTCGGAAAAGGTCAGGGCGGGGGCGCGGGAAAGCGCCTCTGCCGTGGGTCCACCGGGCATCCAATGTTCGAAATAGGCAGGTGAGGCCGTGGCGCGATAGCGCAGCGCGCCGAGCGGGAGCGTGTCGCAGCCCTGTAGCGGGCCGGGATGGGCGGTGACGGCGGCGGCCACCTCGCCCCGGCGGAGCCAATCCTGCGAGACGTCCTGATCGTCGATGACGATGTCGTAAAGGAAGCCCGGCGTCGCGGCGAGGGCGGGGATCACCCATGTGGCGAGGCTATCGGCATTGACGGCGATGCGCAGGGTGGTGGGTTGCTGGCCGAGCGCGGGCAGTTCGGCGGAAAGCGCGCGTTCCAGAAGCGCCACCTCGTCATGGTGGCGGATCAGGCGCAGGCCGGTTTCCGTGGCGGTGCAGGGCGTGCCGCGCCGGATGAGGAGGGTGCCGATGCGTTCCTCCAGCGCCTTGAGGCGTTGGGAGATGGCCGAGGGCGTGACATGCAGTTCCGCCGCCGCAAGGTCGAAGGAACCGCGCCGATGCACGGCGGCGAGGGCGGCGAGTTGGGCGGGGTCGAGCATCAGTTTTGCTAATCCGTCACGAGAAAGATTAAATGGATTGATCCCCGTCCCGTGGGTTAGGTCAAGCGCGAAGCAGGGGAGCGGGTGCCATGACGGCAGGTTTTGCAGCAGGTTCGGGGTTTCTGGTGGCAATCAGCCTGATCGCGGCCATCGGGGCGCAGAATGCCTTTGTGCTGCGGCAGGGCATACGGCGCGAGCATGTGCTGGCGGTGGTCGCGACCTGCGCGCTGTCGGATGCGGTGCTGATCGCGGCAGGGGTGGGCGGGTTCGGCCTTGTTTCGGGCGCGGTGCCGTGGCTGGCGGATGTGATGCTGTGGGGCGGCGTGGCCTTTCTGGTGGTCTATGGCGCGATGCGGTTCCGCGCGGCGTGGCGCGGCGGCGAGGCGCTGATGCCAGCGGCGGGTGGGGCGGCACCTTTGGGGAAGGTGCTGGCGACCTGCCTCGTGCTGACATGGGCCAATCCGCATGTCTATCTGGATACGGTGGTGCTGCTTGGGTCGATCAGCGCGCAATATGCGCCGCATGGCCTGTCCTTCGGCATCGGGGCGGCGATGGGGTCGCTGGTGTTCTTTTCGGCGCTGGGTTTCGGGGCGCGGCTGTTGGGGCCTGTCTTCGCGCGGCCGCGGGCCTGGGTCGTGCTGGAGGTGGTGGTGGGCTGCACGATGTGGGCGATTGCGGCGAAGCTTGCGCTGACGGCGTGAGAAATCCGCCCGCCGGCCCTTGCGGGGGGCGCGGGCTTGGGCTTTGGTCGCGCGCATGAGCGGCGCGGATCAGAGCGATTTGGGGCGGCCCGTCGAGGGCGCATTGTGGATGCTGGCGACGGGGCTGTGCTTCGTGGGCGTGACGGGCGTCGTGCGCTATCTGGGGACGGACCTGCCCGCCGCGCAATCGGCCTTTGTCCGCTTTGGCTGGGGCGTGCTGTTCCTGCTGCCGAGCCTCTGGGGGCTGGCGCGGCAGGGGCTGCCCGAGGGCACGCTGCGCCTGTTCGGCTGGCGGGGCGTGGTGCATACGGCGGCGGTGATCCTGTGGTTCCATGCCATGGCGCGCATCCCGGTGGCCGAGGTGACGGCGATCGGATACCTGAACCCGGTTCTGGTGACGCTGGGGGCGGCGCTGTTCTTCGGCGAGGCGCTGGCGATGCGGCGGATCGTGGCGGTCGGGGTGGCCTTGATCGGTGCGCTGATCGTGATCCGGCCGGGGCTGCGCGAAGTGACGGACGGGCATCTGGCGCAGCTTGGGGCGGCCTGTTTCTTTGCGGCCTCCTATCTTTTCGCGAAACGGCTGAGCCAGTTGGCCCCGGCGGGGACGGTGGTGGCGATGATGTCGGCCACGGTGACCGTCGGTCTTCTGCCGCTTGCGCTTTGGGTCTGGGTGCCGATGAGCCTGTCGCAACTGCTGTGGCTGGGGCTGGTGGCGGGCTTCGCGACGGGGGGGCATTACTGCATGACGCGGGCCTTCCGCCCCGCGCCCTTGGCCGTCACGCAGCCGGTGACCTTCCTGCAGCTTGTCTGGGCGACGGCGCTGGGCGCGCTTGTCTTTGGCGAGGGGGTGGATGTCTTCGTTCTGCTGGGGGGGGCGGTGATCATCGGGGCGATCAGCTACATCACCTGGCGCGAGGCGATGATCAAGCGGCAGCGCGTGACCCCGGCCGAGGCGGAGACGACGCTTTAGCGGCGGGTTTCCGGCAGGTTTCGGGCAGTGGCGCAAAAGCCCCGGCGAATGCCATGAAAGCGCCAGACTTTCCTAAGCCATCGGTAACCGTGACAGGGCCAGTCTGACCCTGCCTTCGGGCATGGGTGGGTGTGGCATGTTGGAAATCCAAAGGGTCGGGGTGGCCCTTGGCGCGCGTTTCGCGCAGCCATCGGCGCAGGGGGAATTGGTGGTGGTGCCGGGGGCAAGCCCGGTGCTGCGGATGTTCAACCCGGTACTGAACGAGACGGTGGTGATCGTGCCAGGGGCGGCGGGTCCGGTGGTGGAGGGCTTTGCGGTGCAGGGCGCGGCGCGGGTGCCGGTGACGGTGGGTGGCGTTGCGGGAAGCCTGCCCGTGGATATGATCGCGGCGGCGCAACTGCCGGGGGCGGGCGGGTTGACGGGCCATCTGACGCCGGGCGCGCCCTTGCAGGCGCGGGCGGTGGAGATGCTGGCGGTGGACCTGGGCGGTCAGGCCTATCTCATCGCGGCGCGGCCTGCGGGCAGCGGGGTGGAGGCCTTCCGCATCGGGCCGGGGCAGGCGCTGACGGCGGTGTCGGCGCTGGTGGATACGGGGGCTTCGGCCTTGGCCGGGGTGGCGGCGCTGGCGGGGGCGAATGTCGGGGGCCGGGTCTTCGTCTATGCGGGTTCGGCGCTGGAACATGGGGTGACGGTGCTGGAGCTGGGCGCGGGCGGGGTGCTGTCGCGCGGCTCTGTGGTGGGGCAGGCGCAGGGCGTGCCCCTGCAGGGGGTGAGCGCGCTGGAGACGGTGGCGGCCTTCGGCGCGACATGGCTGGTGGCGGCGGCGGCGGGATCGTCCAGCCTGACGGTGTTCCGGATCGGGGCGGATGGCGTGCCGGTGCCGGTGGATCACGTGACCGATGCGCTGACGACGCGGTTTCAGGCTGTGACCGCGCTGGAGGTGGTGACGCATGGCGATTGGGTCTTCGTGATCGCGGCGGGGGCGGATGAGGGGCTTTCGGTCTTTGCCATGACGCGGGGCGGGCGGCTGGTGCATCTGGCGACGCAGGAGGATCGGCTGGATCTGGGACTGGCCAATATCAGCGCGCTGCGGGCGGTGGTGGTGGGGGACAGGTTGCAGGTGCTGGCCCTGTCGGGGGCGGAGGCGGGGCTGACGCAGCTTGCCCTGCCGCTGGCGGGGCTGGGGGCGGTGGTGTCGGCCTTTGGCGGGGTGGCCAGTGGCGGGGCGGGGCGCGACCTGATCCTTGACGGTGCGGGGGCGGAGGTCCTGAGCGGCGGGGCGGGGGCGGATGTCTTCGTGATGCGGGCGGATGGGCAGCGTGATGTGATCGCGGATTTCGACCCTGCCATGGACCGGATCGACCTGACGGCATGGCCCATGCTGCGCAACATGGGACAGGTGGCGGTGCAGCCAACGGCGACCGGGGCGATCCTGCGCTTTGGTGCGGAGGAACTGGAACTGCGCAGCGCCGATGGCCGGGGGTTCAGCACGGCGCAGGTGCGGGCGTTGGACTTCGGAGCGGGGTATCGGCTGGGCTTTGCCGGGGAGGCGGAGGAGCCGTCGGGGCCGGGGGAAGGGGCGGATGACTTCGCCGGGGGGAGGGGAATGACAGCCTTTCGGGGATGGGCGGGGATGACCGGATCGCGGGTCTGGGCGGCAATGACCGGCTGTTCGGCGGAGCGGGGGACGACACGCTTTTCGGTGGTGCGGGGAATGACAGTCTGGACGGGGGCGAGGGGGCGGATCGGCTGGAGGGCGGGGAGGGGAACGACCTGCTGGCGGGGGGGGCGGGGATGATCTTCTGGCGGGCGATGCGGGGCAGGATCGGCTGGAGGGGGGCGATGGGGCTGACAGTCTTTTCGGGGGGAAGGTCTGGATACGCTGTTCGGCGGGGTTGGGAATGATGGGCTGACGGGCGGGGCGGGGGATGACCTGTTGCAGGGCGAGGAGGGCAACGATCTGCTGGCGGGGGAGGGGGGCAATGACAGGCTCTTGGGCGGGGCAGGGCTGGATTGGCTGTATGGTGGGGCCGGTGTCGACCAGATGATGGGCGAGGCCGGGGATGACCGGCTGTTCGGTGGCGAGGATGGGGACAGGCTTTCGGGGGGAGAAGGGGCGGATCGGCTGTTTGGTCAGGCGGGGGATGACAGCCTTTTCGGCGAGGGCGGCAATGACCGCCTGCTGGGTGGGGCGGGTGCCGATCTGGTTTATGGCGGGGCGGGGCAGGACCTGCTTTGGGGGCATGCCGGGGCTGATTTCCTTGATGGCGGCGAGGGTGCGGACAGGCTTTATGGCGCGGGCGGCGATGATCGCCTGACGGGCGGCGAGGGGGATGATCTGATGCTGGGCGGTGCCGGGCATGACACCGTCACCGACACGGCGGGCAATGATACGGCGGACGGCGGTGCCGGCGATGACACGCTTTCCGGCGGGGTGGGGAACGATCTTCTGCATGGCGGCGCGGGGCGGGACCGGCTGGATGGCGGCGCGGGAAATGACCGGCTGTTCGGTGGGGCGGGGGGGGATCGCCTGGATGGCAGCGATGGCGATGACGCGCTCTGGGGCGGGATAGGCAATGATGCGCTCTCCGGCGGGGCGGGGCGCGACAGTCTGGATGGCGGGGCGGGGGATGACGGCCTGTCCGGCGGGGATGGGGATGACCTGCTGCTGGGCTGGCTGGGAAACGATCAGATCAATGGCGGGGCGGGCAACGACATCCTGCGCGGCGGTCGGGGGAACGACCGGATCGACGGGGGGGAGGGCAATGACAGGCTGGCTGGCGACGGGGAGGATGACCAGTTGCTGGGAGGGTTGGGCGATGACAGCCTTTCGGGCGGCCTTGGGCGCGACAGGCTGCAGGGCGGCGAAGGCGCGGACGGCCTTTCTGGCGATGCCGGCGACGACAGCCTGACGGGCGACGGGGGGGACGATCGCCTAATGGGCGGTCAGGGTGCGGATGTGCTGGATGGCGGGGCGGGCAATGACCGCCTGTGGGGCGGGACGGAGGGCGACACGCTGGCCGGCGGGACGGGGAACGACCAGCTTGATGGGGGGACGGGGGATGACCTGCTGGGCGATGTCGCGGGAGATGACCGGTTCTGGGGGCGGGAGGGGAATGACCGCATCTTCGGGGGCATCGGCGCGGATGACCTTTACGGCGGCGACGGGGCGGACAGTCTGGACGGGGGCGAGGGGGATGACCGCCTTTTCGGCGATGAGGGGGCCGACACGCTGCGCGGTGGAAGCGGGACTGACCGGCTGATCGGGGGCGCGGGGGATGATCTGCTGGACGGTGGGGCGGGGACGGACGTGCTGGAGGGCGGGATCGGCAATGACAGCCTGACCGGGGGTGCGGATGCGGATGTCTTTGTCTTTGCCGCGCTTCGGTTTGGTGAGCAGGACCGGATCCGCGACTTCGTGCCGGGGCTTGACCGTCTGCACCTGCAGGGCCCTGGCGGGATGGCGGATCTTGCGCTGCGGGATGTGCTGCTGGAGGGGCGATGGGCGGTGGAAGTGGCGGCCGCGGGACATGTCATCCTGATGGAGGGGCTGCGGGCGGGGGACCTGACGGCGGGGGATTTCCATTTCCTGTGACTCTCTCCCTGCGGGGCGTCGCAGTGGGGCCTGCCGGGTGCTAGGAAGGCCCATGCCGATTCTGGTTCCCCTTCTTCTGCTGGCGGTGCTCGCCGCGCTGTGGTGGCAGCGGCGCGGATCGACATTGACGCGCGATTGCCGGTGGCGGCTGGATCGGGCGGCGGGGGCAGAGGTCTGGCGCTGTGCCGTCTGCGGGGCGGTGACGGAGGGGGCAAGGTCGCCGCGCCATTGCCTGCGGGAGCGGGGCTGATAGGGTTGGGGGCAGAGAGGTGAGCCCGCTATGAAGCTGATCCATGATCATTCCGCCCCTGACGATGCCGCGCGGCGAAGGGCGGTGCCGCCTGTGATCTGCTATCCGGTGGAGGGGTTGGCGCGGCCCGACATGGCCCCTTTCCGCGCGGCGCGCGCGGGGTGGACGAAGGTGGCGGAGGTGCTGGTGCCTGCGCGCAAGGCGCGGTGTTTTGCGGTGGGGGCGGGGCAGTTCTTCCGGATCACCAGCGTGGAGGGGCCGCAGGTCGGGGATCTGAACCTGTGGTCGGCGGTGGATCTGCGGGAGCGGTTCTATTCGGGCAAGACGCGTGCGCTGCATGGAACGCATCTTTCGACGGGGGATCGGATGTGGTCATCCTTTCCCTTCCTGCGGCCCATGGCGGTGATCACGGATGACACGCTGGACTGGTACGGGTTCGACGATTTCGGCGGCGCGGTGCATGACGTGATCGGCACGCGCTGCGATCCCTATACGCATAACCTGTTGTCGGGTGGGGGGCAGTATCACCATTGTTGCCATTCCAACCTGACCCGCGCGCTGGCGGATTGGACGGGGTTGCCTTTGCGCGAGGCGGAGGGGCATGTGCATGATGTGCTGAATGTCTTCATGTGCACTGGGTTCACACGGGATACGGGGCAGTATTTCATGAAGGCGTCGCCCGTGCGGCCCGGGGATTATCTGGAGTTCTTTGCCGAGATCGACCTTGTGGGGGGCCTGTCGGCCTGTCCGGGCGGGGATTGTTCGGCGGAGCATTCCTCGGATGCGGCGCGGTGCCATCCGCTGCTGGTGGAGGTGTTCGAGCCTGTGGCCCCGCCCGCCGGATGGGTGGCGCCTGTGGTGAATGGCTATGACCGGACCCATGGCCGATAGGCCACTGCGGCCGACCGGGTTGCGGCAGGGGGAGGGTCCCCCCGCCGCGCCGATGCGTCAGGGTTGGCCGGTATAGAGGACGATCTTGCCCGTGGTGCGGCCCGTTTCAGAGGCCTCGTGAGCGCGGGCGGCATGGTCGAGCCGGAATTCGCCGCCGATCAGGGGGCGTATCTGTCCGGCGTCCACCATGGAGGCGAGGTCGCGCAGGATGACGGCATTCGGGTCGATGAAGACGAAGCCCGCACGTTTGCCCTCGGCCTCGGCGCGTTCGGGTTTCGGGGGCTGGGTGATGGAGACGAGGAAGCCACCCGGTTTCAGCATGGCCCAGGACGCCTCTTGCGTGTCGCCGCCGATGGTATCGAAGACGATGTCGAGGTCGCGGGCGGCGGCGAAGGCGCTGGGGTCGCGGTAATCCACCACATCATCCGCGCCGAGGGAGCGGACGAGGGCGGATTTCGCGGGTGAGGCCGTGGCGGTGACATGGGCACCGCGCGCCTTGGCAAGCTGGATGGCGATGGAACCGACGCCGCCCGCGCCTGCGTGGATCAGGACGCGCTGGCCTGCGGTGAGGTTCGCGGTGGTGATGAGCGCCTCCCATGCGGTGATGGAGACGAGGGGGAGGGAGGCGGCCTCGACATGGCTGATGGTGGCGGGTTTGGGGGCGGCCTCGCTGGCGCGGATGGCCACATATTCGGCATAGGTGCCGTTCCTGCGGATATCGGGGCGGGAATAGACGGCATCGCCGGGTTTGAAGGTGGTGACGTTGGCCCCCACCTTTTCCACGATGCCCGAGACGTCCCAGCCGAGGGTGAGGGGCATCTCATAGGGCAGCATCTGGGCGAGATAGCCGCGCCGGATCTTCCAGTCGACGGGATTGACCGAGGCGGCGACCGTGCGGATCAGCAGGTCATCGGGGCCGATCACGGGGATGGGCGCATCCTCGACGCGGATCACGTCGGGGGTGCCATAGGCATGGATGCGGGCGGCTTTCATCTTGGCGGTCATCGGGTCGTCCTTTGCCCTTGGGTGGGACGCGGGACCTATGCCCTTTGGCGGCGGGGGGCCAGCCCCCCTCACGCAGGGGTGAAGGCGGCCTGAAGGGCGATTTCCACCATGTCGCCGAAGCTGCGTTCGCGCTGGTCGGCGGGGAGCGCCTCATGCGTCAGGATGTGGTCGGAGATGGTCAGGATCGCCAGTGCCCGCGCGCCGTGGCGGGCGGCGAGGGTGTAGAGTTCGGCGGCCTCCATTTCCACGCAGAGGCAGTTGTGGCGCTGGAGCTGGTCGGACAGGTCCTGCCTTTCGTCATAGAAGGTGTCGGAGGAGTAGATGCCGCCGACATGGGTGGGGATACCGCGCCCGGTGGCGGCGGCATGGGCGGCGGAGAGCAGGCCGAAATCGGCGACGGGCGCGAAGTTGAGTTCGCGGAAGATGGAGCGGGAGGGGGAGCCGAGGGTGGTGGTGGCCTGCGCCAGCACGATGTCGCGCACCTTGATGTGGTGTTGCAGCGCGCCTGCGGAGCCGATGCGGATGAGGGTCTTGGCCCCGTAGTCGCGGATCAGTTCGTTGGCGTAGATGGAGAGCGAGGGCATCCCCATGCCGGTGCCATGGATGGTGACGCGGTGGCCGTTCCATGTGCCGGTATAGCCCAGCATCCCGCGCACTTCGTTCACCAGAACAGCGTCCTTGAGGAAAGTCTGCGCGGCCCAGCGGGCGCGGTAGGGGTCGCCCGGAAGCAGGACGGTTTCGGCGATCTCGCCGGGTTTCGCGCCGATGTGGAAGGTCATGGGGGCCTCTTGCTGCGTTTGGCGCAAGGGTAGGCGATGGGGGAGGCGGGGGGAAGGGGGCCCCTCACCCCGGCCCTCTCCCCCGAGGGGAGAGGGAGGGGCGCGCTGCGCGGGGGCGTTTTTGGGATGCAAGCGTTGCGGGTGGGTATTTGGGCCAAGATGAAGGGGCGGGTCTGTTCCTTAACCGAGGGTTCAGGCGGCTGTCCGGGCGCGTTCTGTGTAGATCGGCGCGTTGGGGCAGAAGGTGGCGTCTTGCGGGCGGGCGATATCGCCTTTGCGCAGCATGAGCGAGCAGGCAGCGCGGTCGGTGCAATGGGCGCAGGTGCCGAGGAGTTCGAGGTAGTCGGCGTAGTTCGCCTTCAGATCCGCCTCGGGGATGCCGAAGATGGCGGCCATGCGGGCAACGCGGTCGGGGACGTCGGCGGGCATCGTGGCGAAGGCCATGACCTGCGCGCGGGTCATGCCGAGATCGTCAAGGTCGCGGTCGGTGAGGGCCTCGACGGCTTTCAGCTGGTGCCAGCGGTCGAGGAGGGCGCGGAGACGGGTGAGCATGGGGGTGATCCTGCAAGGTTGTGCTTGCAGGGAGGATGCAGGGCGGAGGCGCGGGGGGCCTTGATCTGGCGCAAACGGGCTGACGAGGGTTCGTCAGCCCGGAGGCGTCATTCGGCGGCGACGGATTGGCGGTCCACCAGACCGACGATGTCCATCATGATGCGGTTCAGTTCGAAATCCTTGGGCGTGTAGACGGCGGCCACGCCCATGGCGCGGAGGCGGGTGGCGTCTTCCTCGGGGATGATGCCGCCGACGACGACGGGAATGTCGCCAAGGCCTGCGGCGCGCATGCGGTCCATGGTTTCGGAGATCAGCGGGATGTGGCTGCCCGAGAGGATGGAGAGGCCGACGACATGGGCCTTCTGTTCGGCGGCGGCGGCGACGATTTCGGCGGGGGTCAGGCGGATTCCTTCGTAATGGATGTCCATGCCGCAGTCGCGGGCGCGGGCGGCGATCTGTTCGGCACCGTTGGAATGGCCGTCGAGGCCGGGTTTGCCGACGAGGAATTTCAGCGGTTTGCCGAGTTTGGTGCTGACCTGTGCGACGGCGTCGCGGATGGGTTCCAGGCCTTCGGTGCGGTTCGAGGGGTTGCGCGAGACGCCGGTGGGGGCGCGGTATTCGCCGAAGGCCGCGCGGACGACGGCGCCCCATTCGCCCGTGGTGGCGCCCGCCTTGGCTGCGGCGATGGAGGCGGGCATGACGTTCTGCCCCGTGGCGCAGGCTTGGCGGAGCGACTCCAGCGCAGCCTTGACCTTTGCCTCGTCGCGGGTGGTGCGCCACTGTTGCAGGCGTTCGATCTGGTCGCGTTCGGCATCGGCATCGGCGACCATGATCGCGCCGTCGCCTGCGGTGAGGGGGGAGGGCGCGGCCTCGGTCCAGCGGTTGACGCCGACGACGGTGGTTTCCTTGGTTTCGATCTTCGCAAGCCGTTCGGAGTTCGATTCGACCAGACGGCCCTTCATGTATTCGATCGCCGCCACCGCGCCGCCCATGGCGTCGATGGTGGCGAGTTCCTGACGCGCGCCGTCCTTGAGTTCGGCGACCTTGCGGTCCACGGCGGGGTTGCCGTCGAAGAGGTCGTCATATTCCAGAAGGTCGGTTTCATAGGCGAGGATCTGCTGCATGCGCAGCGACCATTGCTGGTCCCACGGGCGGGGGAGGCCGAGCGCCTCGTTCCATGCGGGCAGTTGCACGGCGCGGGCGCGGGCCTTCTTGGACAGCGTAACCGCAAGCATTTCAATGAGAATCCGGTAGACGTTGTTTTCCGGCTGCTGTTCCGTCAGGCCCAGCGAGTTGACCTGAACCCCATAGCGGAAGCGGCGGTATTTGGGGTCAGTCACGCCGTAGCGGGTTTCGCAGATCTCGTCCCAGAGGTCGACGAAGGCGCGCATCTTGCACATTTCGGTGACGAAACGGATGCCTGCGTTGACGAAGAAGCTGATGCGGCCGACCATGTTGGGGAAGTCTTCCGCCGGCACCTTGCCCTTCAGGTCGTCTAGCACGGCGCAGGCGGTGGCCAGCGCGAAGGCGAGTTCCTGTTCCGGCGTCGCGCCCGCCTCTTGCAGGTGGTAGGAGCAGACGTTCATCGGATTCCATTTCGGCAGGTGTTTCTGCGTATAGGCCGCGACGTCGGTGATCATGCGGAGCGAGGGTTTCGGCGGGCAGATATAGGTGCCGCGCGAGAGGTATTCCTTGATGATGTCGTTCTGCACCGTGCCTTGCAGGGCCGAGATGTCGGCGCCCTGCTCCTCGGCCACCGCTATATATAGGGCCAGAAGCCACGGGGCGGTGGCGTTGATCGTCATCGAGGTGTTCATCTGCTCGAGCGGGATCTGGTCGAACAGGGTGCGCATATCGCCAAGGTGGGCGACGGGGACGCCGACCTTGCCGACTTCGCCGCGCGAGAGTTCGTGGTCGCTGTCATAGCCCGTCTGGGTGGGCAGGTCGAAGGCGACGGAGAGGCCCGTCTGGCCCTTGGAAAGATTGGTGCGGTAGAGGGCGTTGGAGGCCCGCGCGGTGGAGTGGCCCGCATAGGTGCGGAAGAGCCAGGGTTGCTCTTTCGGCTTCTGGGTCATGGGGGCCTCCTGACTCGGTTCGGCAATAATATTTCGCAGTGACCTGAATAGAGGACAGAATCATTCAATGTCAATTCGCCGCGTTGCGGCATTCCGCGCTGCGGCAGGCGTGACGCGGGCCGTGCCGGAAACTGTGCCGTAAACCGTGCCGCAAACTGTCAGCACGCAGCGGGCGGTGGGGAAGGGGTTCGTGCATCCGGGTTGAGCGGGCGTTAACCGGGACTGCGTCGGGGGTGGACTCCACAAAGCAGGGTTTCCCTGTCACTGTGACCCGGCCTTGCCGAGGGGTTTCCATGCTGCCGCATCCGCCGCTTTACTCCGCCACGGTGCCGGTGTTCCGGCACTATCTGGACCGCGTGGCGCGGATGGTAGAGGTGGCGGGGGCGGAGGCGCTGGATCACCGGATCGCGGATGCCTTTCCGGCGCGGCAGCAATTCGCGACGGCGGCGGGGTTCGCGCTGCGGGTGGCCTGCCCGCTTGCAGGGCGGGAGGTGCCGGACCTGCCGGCCGCGCTGGGGCCGAGGCTGGCGGTGGCGCGGGCGGTGCTGGGGGCGATGAAACCGGCGGAGTTCGAGGGCGCGGAGGGGCGGGTGATCGTGCATCGCGCGGGCTTTGCCGATCTGGAGCAGGACGGGGCGACCTTCCTGCACCTTTACGGGATGCCGAATTTCCTGTTCCACGTGACCATGGGCTATGCCGCCTTGCGGGCGGCGGGGGTGGCGCTGGGCAAGGCCGATTTCGACGGGTTCCACGACTATCCCGCAGGCTTTGCCTTCTGATCCGGCGGCTTGCGGGCAGGGCGCGGGGCGGGCAAGGTGGCGGCCTTGGGTGACGGAGGCGGGAACATGGCGGGCGCGTTGGTCGAAGGGTGGAAACCGGCGGAATGGCCGGGGGATGCGCCCATGGAAGGGCGCTATGCGCGGCTGGAGAGGCTGGATGCCGACAGCCATGCCGCCGACCTTTTCGCGGCCTTTGCCGGACATGACGGGTTGTGGGATTACATGCCCTATGGCCCATTTCATTCCGCTGCCGCCTATCACCGCTGGGCCAAGGAGTCGGTCGCGGGGCGTGACCCGGTCTTCTGGGCGATCCACGAGGCGGGCGGGGCGCATCCTCTGGGCGTGGCCTCCTATCTGCGGATCACGCCGGATCATGGCAGCATCGAGGTGGGGCATATCTGCCTGTCGCCCGCCTTGCAGCAGTCGCGGGCGGCGACGGAGGCGATGTTTCTGATGATGGATTGGGCCTTTGCCCATGGCTATCGGCGGTATGAATGGAAGTGCAACGCGCTGAACCTGCCGTCGCGGCGGGCGGCGCAGCGGTTGGGATTTTCCTATGAGGGGATTTTCCGCCAGCACATGGTGATCAAGGGCGCGAACCGGGATTCGGCTTGGTTTTCCATCATCGACAGCGAATGGCCCGCCCTGCGTGAGGCCTATGCGGCTTGGCTGTCGCCCGCGAATTTCACCGCCGACGGGCGGCAGAAGGAGCGGCTTTCGGACCTGACGCGGTTGGTGCGGGCGGCATCGGACCCCGCGCTGTAGCCCTGCCTCAGTCGGGATAGAGGGTGACGAGGCGCAGGTTGACCGCATCGCGCAGCGCCGGGGGGACCGGGGGGGCGGAGGGCGGCATCTGGGGTGCGGCTTGGGTCATGGGGCGATCCTGCGGGGTGGCTGTGGCGAATCTTGGGCAAATCCCGTGCCGATCCTGCGGGCGGGACCGTTAAGCGCCGGTAAAGCCCCCTGCGACCGGAGCGCCCCTTGCGCGGGGCGCTGGGCGCACCCATAACGCAGGCGAGAGCTTGATGCGGGGAGAGTGACGGGATGATCGGACGGCTGAACCATGTGGCCATCGCTGTGCCGGACCTGACGGCGGCGGCGGAACAGTATCGTGGCACGCTGGGCGCAAAGGTCGGCGCGCCGCAGGACGAGCCGGATCACGGGGTGACGGTGGTCTTCATCGAATTGCCGAACACGAAGATCGAGTTGCTGTATCCGCTGGGCGAGAATTCCCCCATCGCGGGGTTTCTGGAAAAGAACCCGGCGGGGGGCATCCACCATATCTGCTATGAGGTGGAGGATATCCTTGCGGCGCGCGACCGGCTGAAGGCATCGGGCGCGCGGGTGCTGGGATCGGGCGAGCCGAAGATCGGCGCGCATGGCAAGCCCGTGCTGTTCCTGCATCCCAAGGATTTCAATGGCTGTCTGGTCGAACTGGAGCAGGTGTGAGGACATGAGCATCACCTCGGCCATCGTTCTTTATGCGGTCAGCTGGTTCATGGTGTTCTTCATCGTGCTGCCGATCCGTTTCGTGAGTCAGGGCGATACCGGCGTCGTGGTGCCGGGCACGCCCAAGGGGGCGCCCGCCACGCATATCGTGGCGCGCAAGGCCAAGATGACGACTTGGATCGCGGCCATCGTCTGGCTGGTGCTGGCGGGGATCATCACCTCGGGCATGATTTCGGTGCGCGATATCGACTGGCGCGGCGTGATGGCCGAGTGATCGGGGGCAGGTGACGGCCCCCCCCCTTAACAGGGGCGTTTGGCTGACCTATATTCACAGGGAAGGCCCTTGCCGGGTATCCGGCGTCAACAAGGGGGGCCGAGGGTCGAAGGACCAAGGACGATGCGCACCAGTTTCGCGCTTGCTGCCCTGACGATGGCGATGGCGGTGCCCGCCATGGCGCAGGAGCGTTCGGTTCAGATCGTGAACCAGTCGGGCTTTACCATCACGAACTTCTACGCCTCCACCCTTGGGGCGGCGGATTGGCAGGAGGATGTGCTGGCCGGTCAGGCGGTGGGATCGGGCCAGAGCGCCACGGTGAATTTCGCCGATACCGGGGAATGCACCTATTCCTTCCGCGCTGTCTTCGACGATGGCGACGAGGCCATTCAGGATATCGACGTCTGCGCGGTGACGTCGGTCACCTATAACTGATCCGTTTGCAGCGCGGGCCGTGGCCCGCTAGCCTCTGCCCATGACGGGGACGGTGGAACTGCCGATTTGGCTGGTCGTGCTGGTGCTGGCGCTTGCGGGGATCGCGGCGCTGGACCGTATCCTTGCGCCCAGCGTGCGGTGGTTCTTCCGGCGGCGGATGGAGCGTGCGGTGGCGCGGCTGAACGAGCGGCTGGAGCGGCCCATCGCGCCGTTCAAGCTGGCGCAGCGGCATGACATGATCCTGAGGCTGGCCTATGACCCGCAGGTGATGCAGGCGGTGGCGGAACATGCCGCCGAGACGGGCGTGCCGCCCACGGTGGCGATGCAGGAGGCGCGGGCCTATGCGGCCGAGATCGTGCCCGCCTTTTCCGCGACGATGTATTTCGGCTTTGCCGTGCAGGTGGCGCGGTGGTTGACGCGGGTCTTCTATCGGGTGCGGATCGGGCGGATCGACCCGGCGCTGGGGCAGGTGGACAACCGGGCGACGGTGGTTTTCGTCATGAACCACCGCAGCAACATGGATTACGTGCTGGTGACATGGCTGATCGCGGATCGGTCGGCGATTTCCTATGCGGTGGGGGAATGGGCGCGGGTCTGGCCGCTGTCGCGGCTGATCCGGGGGATGGGGGCCTATTTCATCCGGCGCGGGTCGCGCAACGCGCTCTATCGCCGGGTTCTGGCGCGCTATGTCCAGATGGCGGCGGCGGAGGGGGTGGCGCAGGCGATTTTCCCGGAGGGCGGGCTGTCGCTGGATGGGCGCGTGGGTGAAGCGAAGCTGGGGCTTCTGTCCTATTTCGTGAACGGGTTCGATCCGGAGGGGCGCGATATCCTGTTCGTGCCCGTGGGGCTGGGCTATGACCGGGTGCTGGAAGACCGGGTATTGACCGAGGCGGCGCGGACAGGGGTGCGGCGGTTCCGGCCGGGACCTGCGGGGGTGGTGGCCTTTGTCTTCCGGATGGGGTGGCGGTTGCTGCGGGGGAATTTCCCCGGTTTCGGCGCGACGGCGGCGGGGTTCGGGGCGCCCGTTTCGCTGCGGGCGTTTCTGGCGGGGCATGAGGGGGATGTGGCGCAGGCCTTGGGGGCGGAGTTGATGGGCCGGGTCGCGCGGGCGGTGCCGATCCTGCCGGTGCCTCTGGTGGCGGCGGCGCTGGAGGCGGGGGTGGTATCGCGCGAGGGGCTGGAGGTGGAGGTGCGTCGGCTGGCGGATGCGCTGTCGGCGAAGGATGCCGTGCTGCGGCTGCATCCGCAGGGGCTGGAGGCGACGGTGGAGGAGGCGCTGCTGCATCTGCGGCGGCGCGGGCTGGTGACGGAGGATCTGGCGCTGCGCGAGGAGAAGCGGGCGCTGATGGCCTTTTATGCAGCCCCGGTTCGGCAGCGGCTGGAGTTGTGAGCGCGGGGCGGGGGGGGCATATGTGCCCTGCTGCGGCGCGGCAGACATAAAATTACAAAAACCAACCCAACGCTATTGCAATGTTGCGCGGGCATCCTCTATCAGTGAGCCAAGGGCGCCGATTCTGCGGCGCGGCATCGGGTTCAGGGAGGCCGGAGGATGGCTTTGGATACGCAGCAGCATGTGGTCGCCTATGATGCGCCGAAGAAGGACCTCTATGAGGTGGGCGAGATGCCGCCCTTGGGCCATGTGCCCAAGCAGATGTATGCATGGGCGATCCGGCGCGAGCGGCATGGGCAACCCGACACCGCCATGCAGTTGGAGGTGGTCGACACGTGGAAGATCGACAGCCATGAGGTGCTTGTCCTCGTGATGGCCGCCGGGGTGAATTACAACGGCGTCTGGGCGTGCTTGGGCGAGCCGATCAGCGTCTTCGACGGCCACAAGCAGCCCTATGCGGTGCTGGGGTCGGATGCGGCGGGCATCGTCTGGGCGGTGGGCGACAAGGTCACGCGCTGGAAGGTCGGCGACGAGGTGGTGATCCACTGCAATCAGGATGACGGCGACGACGAGGAATGCAACGGCGGCGATCCGATGTTCTCTCCCACCCAGCGCATCTGGGGCTATGAGACGCATGACGGGTCTTTCGCGCAGTTCACGCGGGTGCAGGCGCAGCAGTTGATGCCGCGGCCCAAGCATCTGAGCTGGGAGGAGTCGGCCTGCTATACGCTGACGCTGGCCACCGCCTACCGGATGCTCTTCGGGCATGAGCCGCATGACCTGAAGCCCGGGCAGAACGTGCTGGTCTGGGGGGCGTCGGGGGGCCTTGGCGTCTATGCGATCCAGTTGATCAACACGGCGGGGGCGAATGCGATCGGTGTCATCTCGGACGAGAGCAAGCGCGATTTCGTGATGGGGTTGGGCGCGAAGGGCGTGATCAACCGCAACGAGTTCAAGTGCTGGGGGCAACTGCCCAAGGTGAACAGCCCGGAATACAATGACTGGCTGAAGGAGGCGCGGCGCTTCGGCAAGGCGATCTGGGACATCACCGGCAAGGGCGTGAACGTCGACATGGTGTTCGAGCATCCGGGCGAGGCGACCTTCCCGGTGTCTTCGCTGGTCTGCAAGAAGGGCGGGATGGTCGTGATCTGTGCCGGGACCACGGGTTTCAACTGCACCTTCGACGTGCGTTACATGTGGATGCACCAGAAGCGTTTGCAGGGCAGCCATTTCGCGCATCTGAAACAGGCGAGCGCGGCGAACAAGCTGATGATCGAGCGGCGGCTGGACCCCTGCATGTCGGAGGTCTTCCCTTGGGCCGAGATTCCGCAGGCGCATATGAAGATGCTGAAGAACCAGCATCGGCCCGGCAACATGGCGGTGCTGGTGCAGGCACCGCGGCCGGGGCTGCGGACATTCGAGGACACGCTGGAAGCCTCGCGCGGGATGTGAGGTTTCGGACGTTCGGGATGGGGGCGCGTCTGGCGGGGCCGGACGCGCCCCTTTCCTTTGGCGGGGCCCGTTGCCGGGATGGAAACGGCCTGTTTCCGGCGGCGTGGGTTCAGATGAGGGGGGGCGGTGCTATCCTGCGGCCAAGGGTTGGGCTGGTTTGGCAGGGGTCCGGATGGGGCATGACTGGGTGTTCGAAGTCTTGCAGGATCTGGTGGACTATGCCGACAGGAACGGCCTGCCGCGCCTGTCTCTGAAGGCGGCGGAGGCGCTCGCCGCGGCGCGCGAGGAGCTTGGCCCGCCCAAGCCGCAGGAGCCGCCGAAAGGGGGCCGGGGGAGCAATTCCTTGCATTGAGGCGCGGGGAGGCGGTGGGGGCAGATGGCCCCTCGCATCTTTCCGGCCCTGCGACTATGGTCGCGCGCATGACCCTTCCCGTGACCTTGTCAGACGATCAGGCGGAAGCCTTCGACCGCGTTTCGGCGGAGCTTTATGCCAATGGCATCGACCTGACGGCGGGGGAGATCACGCCGCGGGCAGAGGGGAAGGCCTCGGTTCTGGCGGTGGTGGGGAAGGCCGGATCGGGCAAGACGATGCTGCTGGCGGGGCTGACAAAGGCGATGCTGGCCGCTGGGGTGGAGGTCATCTCGGGCGATTACGAGGGGCGGCGGCGGAAGGATCGGCGGACGCTGGCCATCCTTGCCCCCACGAACAAGGCGGCGAGCGTGCTGCGCCTGCGGGGGGTGCCCGCGACGACGATCCACCGCATCCTTTACACCCCCGTCTATGATCCGGAATACGAGCGCATCGCGGAATGGCTGACGGGGCAGGGCGAGCGGCCCGTGGTGGAGGGGCTGACCGACCTTGCGCTGGACCGGGCATTTGCCTTTTTCCAGCAGGTGGCATCGGTTCCGGGGGCGCTGGCGGCGGCGGGGTTGAAAGGTTCCGACTTCATCAAGGGATGGAAGCGGCGGGAAGAGCCCTTGGATGTGGGGTTCATCGACGAGTCCTCGATGCTGGACGAGCGGGCGCTGGAGGATCTGCGCGAGATCTTCCCGACGCTGGTGCTGTTCGGTGATCCGGCGCAATTGGCCCCGGTGGGGCTGTCGGGGGAGATGGTTTTCGACCGGCTGTCCGCGTCGCGGCGGATGGTGCTGAACCGCATCCACCGGCAGGCGGAGGACAACCCGATCCTCGATCTGGCCCATGCGCTGGGCGATGAGGGGCTGACATTCGAGCGGTTCGAGCGGATGGTGGAGGATGCGGCGCGGGCCGATGGGCGCGTGGTGATGGCCGAGCGGGTGGATGCCGATCTGATGGCGCGTTCGCCCGTGCTGGTCTGGCGGAACGCGACGCGGATCCGGCTGATCCATGCCTTCCGGGGGGCCTTCGGCGCGCCGGAGGACGAATTGCTGCCGGGGGAGCCGCTGATCTGCGACGGGATCGAGTTGCCGCTGAAGCACAGGAAGAAGCGGATCGATCTGGAAGCGCGGGGGCTGATCAAGGGGGCGCAGGTGATCTATCTGGGCCCCGGATCGAAACCCGGTTTCGCCAAGCTGCATGTGGTGGGGGCGGAGGAGCCGCAGGTCAGCGCGGCCTCGATCATCAAGATCGAGAAGCCGGAGGAGGAGGAGCCCTTCATCCCTTCGGCGGCGACGATGGGGGCGGCCTTCCTGCACGGGGCGGCGGTGACGATCCACAAGGCGCAGGGCAGCCAGTGGGAGGATGTGCAGGTCTTCGCCCCCGACATCTGGGCGGCGGCGCAGGCGGGGCGGAGCGAGGCGGGGGTGCCGCTTTGGAAACGGCTGGCCTATGTGGCGATCACGCGGGCCTCGCAGCGGCTGCTGTGGGTGACGCGCTATCGTCTGGCGCGGCCGCAGGGGCCGCTGTCGGTGGCGGATCTGCGCAAGGGGCCTGCGGCGCTGGCCTTGAGCGGGGAGGAGTGAATTGTGATACACACTGATCATGTGTATGATCGGCGCGATCAGGAGGCGTGACATGCGGGCAGCCGTCGAGAAGGCAAGGACGAACGTGACGCTGAGTGTCGACACCTTGGCCGCGGCGCGGGAATTGGGGTTGAACGTCTCGGCCATCAGCGATGCCGCGCTGGCCAAGGCGGTGAGCGAGGCGCGGGCCGCGCGATGGGCGCTGGAGAACGCAGAGGCGATTGCCGAGCGGAAGGCGTGGATCGAGGCGAATGGGATGCCGCTTGCCGATGTGCAGGTGATGAAGATCGACTGATGGCGCAGTTCCACGTTTACCGGCTGGGTCCGGGGCGGTTGGTGGTCGATCTGCAGACGGATTTCATCGAGACGGGATCACGGGTCGTGGCGCCGCTGACGCCGGTGGGAACGGGGCCGAGGCCCTTGGGGCGGTTGGAACCCGTCGTGATGTTGGGCGGGATGGCCCATGTCATCCGGACGGGGGAGATGGCGGCGGTGCCGTCGGGCCTTTTGCGCGATGAGGTGGCGGATATGTCTGAGAGAGGGGACCTTATCAAGGCGGCGTTGGACATGGTGTTCTACGGGTTCTGACGGCGGTTCTTTTCCTTTCCTCCGGTCTTGGCTAGGCTGCGCGCGAGATCAGGAGGCCCATGATGCGCTGCGTTTTCGTCCAGTTCCGTTGCACGCCCGGCAAGACCTATGAGGTGGCCGATGCCATCTATGACCGCGAGGTGGTGAGCGAGCTTTATTCCACCAGCGGGGAATATGACCTGATCGCCAAGGTCTATATCCCGGAGGATCAGGATGTGGGGCATTACCTTTCGTCGCGGCTGTTCGACATTCCGGGGATCGTGCGGACGCTGACCACGATGACGTTCAAGGCGTTCTGAGCGGAGTCACGATTTTTCTGCGAAAAATCAGGGGGCTGCTCGCCCCCTCGGAGCTTACGCTCCTCACCCCTCGGGGTATTTGGGACCGAAACGAAGGGGCGGTCAGAGCCAGCGGTCGCGGCCGGTGCCGGTGGCGTCGGTGACGCGGGCGAAACCGTGCTGCGCGGCGAGGGCGTCGAGGCCGCGCGCGATGCGGGGGATGAGGGAGAGGCCGTCATAGACCATGGCGGTGTAGAGTTGCACGGCGCTGGCCCCGGCGCGGATCTTTTCCCAGGCCTGTTCGGGGGTGGCGATGCCGCCCACTCCGATAAGGGGGATGGTGCCTTCGGTCAGTTGTGACAGGCGGGCGAGGGTGCGGGTCGATTTCTCGAACAGCGGCGCGCCGGAGAGGCCGCCGGTTTCTTTGGCCTGCGGGCTGCGGAGGCCGTCGCGGGAGAGGGTCGTGTTGGTCGCGATGATGCCCGCGATGCCCGTTGCCCGCGCGACTTCGGCGATGTCGGCGAGGTCCTGCTCGGTGAGGTCGGGGGCAATCTTGAGGAAGACGGGGATCGGGCGGGCGAGTTGCGCGCGGGTGTCCATCACGCCCTGCAGCAGGGCGGAGAGGGCGGCGCGTCCTTGCAGGTCGCGGAGTTTTTCGGTGTTGGGCGAGGAGACGTTGACGGTGGCGAAATCGACATGCGGGCCGCAGGTCGCCAGCACGCGGGCGAAATCGGCGGCGCGGTCGGTGCTGTCCTTGTTCGCTCCGAGATTCAGGCCAACGGGGACTTGGGTGCGTTTGCGGGCGGCGAGGCGGGCTGCGATGGCCTCGGCCCCTTCGTTGTTGAAGCCGAAGCGGTTGATGGCGGCGCGGTCCTCAGACAGGCGGAAGAGGCGGGGTTTGGGGTTGCCGGGTTGCGGGCGGGGGGTGGCGGCGCCCACCTCGATGAAGCCGAAGCCCGCGCGGGAGAGGGGCGCGATGGCGGTTGCGTTTTTGTCATAGCCTGCGGCGAGGCCCACGGGGTTGGGCAGGGTGAGGCCTGTGAGGGTGGTTTGGAGCCGGGGCGAGGTGACGGGGCCGGGCAGAGGGGCGAGGCCGGATTGCAGCGCGCGGAGAGAGAGGCCATGCGCCACCTCGGGATCGAGGCGGTGGAGGAGGGCGAGGGCGGCGCGTTCGACGACGCTCACCACAGGCCTTCGGGGAAGATGTGGCCGGTCGCGCCGAGGGGGAGGGATTTGTCCCAGACGACATCGGACATGGTGAGCGCGCGGTAGAGATGCGGGAAGAGCGCACCGCCACGCGAGGGTTCCCATTTCAGCGCGGGGCCGAGGGTTTCGGCGTTGAAGGCGACGAGGACAAGGTCGCTTTCGGTGGCGAACCATTTGGCGGCCGTTTCGGCGACCTGCGCTGCGGTGGAGAAATGGATGAAGCCGTCGGCAAGGTCGACGGGCGCGCCAGAGGTGTGGCCCGCGGCGCGGAAGGCATCCCATTCGGGGCGGCGGAAGATCTTGTAGATCAGCATGGGCGGTTCATGCACCGTGCTTGCCTGCCGGTCAATGGCTTGCGGGATGGGCACGGTGTTGCGCGGGGCGCGGACTTTCCCCTAGGTCAACTTTGACAGGTGGCCCCCGAGGCGGGCAGGATCGGGGCATTCAACCAGCAGAGGAGCGATTTGCGATGAGGGGCGTTTTCCTTTCCAGCGCGGCGGTATTGGTCTTGGGCGCGGGGCAGGCTGCGGCGGAATATCGGCTGCATGTGCTGCATGTGAACGATTTCCACAGTCGGGTGGAGGCGATCAACGGGTCTGATTCGACCTGCTCTGCCGAACAGGCGGCGGCGAATGAATGCTTTGGCGGGGCGGCACGGCTGGCCACCAAGATCCGCGAGTTGCGCGACAGCCTGCGGGCGGCGGGCGAGAATGTGATCGTGCTGGATGCGGGCGACCAGTTCCAGGGCAGCCTGATGTACACGACATACAAGGGGGCCGTAGAGGCCGAGATGATGGCGGCCATCGGCTTTGACGCGATGGCCGTAGGCAACCATGAATTCGACGACGGTCCCGAGGGATTCTCGGCCTTTCTGGAGAAGGTGAGCTTTCCGGTGATCTCGGGCAATATCGATGTGAGCCAGTCGAATGTTCTGGCGGGGCGGGTGCAGAACCATGCCGTTCTGGAAGTGGGAGGGGAGCGGATCGGCCTCATCTCGGCGCTTGCCATGGATACGCCCGAAACGTCGAGCCCCGGGGAAAGCGTGATATTCCAAGGGGATATCGACAGTCTGGCGGCGGATGTCGCGGCGCTGGAGGCGGAGGGGGTGACGAAGATCATCGCGCTGACGCATCTGGGGTTGCCGCGCGATCTGGAGGTGGCGGCGGCGGTGCCGGGGATCGACGCCGTGGTGGGTGGGCATTCGCATACCTATCTGTCGGCCACGGACCCCGAACGGCATGGCCCCTATCCGACATGGGTGACGCGGGGCGAAGGCGATCTGGTGCCGGTGGTGCAGGCCTATGCCTATGGCAAGTATCTGGGGCATCTGGAACTGACCTTCGATGATGCGGGCAAGCTGGTCTATGCCGGGGGCAACACGATCGTGCTGGACGGATTGGTGACGCCCGATCCCGAGATCGAGGCGCGGGTGAAGGAACTGGCCGGGCCGATTGAAGAGTTGAAGGGGCGGGTCGTGGCGGAAACGGCGGCCGCCATCGACGGGGCGCGCGAGACCTGCCGCGCGCAGGAATGCGCGATGGGCAATCTGGTGGCCGAGGCGATGCTGGATCGTGTTGCGGATCAAGGGGTTACGATTGCCATCGCCAATGGCGGCGGCCTGCGGGCCAGCATCGATGCGGGCCCCGTGACGATGGGCGAGGTGCTGACGGTGCTGCCCTTCCAGAACACGTTGTCGACCTTCGAGGTGACGGGCGAGGTGATCGTCGCCGCGCTGGAGAATGGCGTGAGCCAGGTCGAGGAAGGGGCGGGGCGGTTCCCGCAGGTGGCGGGGCTGAAATACAGCTTCGATCCGGCGGCCCCGGCGGGATCGCGCGTGTCGGAGGTGATGGTGAAGGCGGGCGAGGATTGGGCGCCCATTGATCCGGCGACCGTCTACAAGGCGGTGACGAACAACTATGTGCGGAGCGGGGGCGATGGCTATGCGATGTTCCGCAGCGCGGCCAATGCCTATGATTTCGGCCCCGATCTGGCCGATGTGACGGCGGAGTATCTGGCGAAGATGCAGCCTTATCAGCCCTTTACGGATGGGCGTATCACGCGGAAGTAAGGTCCTTGCGGCCTGGGGCCGCCCCTTTCGGGGGCGGTCTTTCCTTTGCGCCTGCACGGCGTAGGATGGGAGGATGTGCGGGCGTTTCACCATCACCCATCCCGATGAGGCCATCGCGCGGCTGTTCGATGCCGTGATCGGCAATGACCTGCCGCCGGTGCCGCGGTTCAATGTCTGTCCGACGACGCAGGTGGCGGTGGTCACTTCGGACGGGGGCGCGCGGCGGTTGCGCGCGATGCGCTGGGGGTTCATCCCGAGCTGGTACAAGGCGCCGAATGATGGGCCGTTGATCATCAATGCGCGGTCGGACACGGTGGCGGTGAAGCCCGCCTTCCGCGAGGCGGTGCGCAGCCGCCGCTGCATCGTGCCCGCCACCGGTTTCTATGAATGGGAGACCGTGGAGGGGCGCAAATTGCCGTGGTATTTCAGCAGGGTGGATGGCGAGCCCATGGCATTCGCCGGGATCTGGCAGCGCTGGGGGGAGATGGACACGGTGGCGATCGTGTCCACCGAGGCGGGGCCGGGGATGGCGGGGCTGCATCACCGCGAGGCGGTGGTTCTGGAGCGGGGGGACTGGCCGCTTTGGCTGGGCGAGGCGGGGCATGGGGCGGCGGTGTTGATGAAACCCTCTGCCGAAGGGGTGCTGCGCTGTCATCGGGTGGATGTGCGGGTGAATTCCAACCGGGCCGAGGGCCGGAGCTGATTGAACCCCTAAGCGTCTGAGAACGCTGTCTTTACCTTGTGGAATTCGGGAAATCGTTGGGGCCGCAGGCTGTGCGGGGACCTGTGCCGCAAAGCGTGCATACGCGCGGTGGTGGAACGCGGCGTTAAGGTTAATGTGGTGTGAGGCAGTGCGGGGTGCGGTTTGGGGGTGCGGTTCAGGGTGTGGGGTGAGGGTGCGTTGAGGTTGGCGGGGGAGAGGCGAGGGGCGGGGATGGCGGCGGTGTGGGGGTAGGCTCGGGGTTTGGGGTGAGGTTGCGTTAAGGTTAACGGGGGTGAGCCGAGGGGCGGGGATGGCGGCGGTGTGGGGTTAGGTTCAGGATGTGGGGCAAGGGTGCATTAAGGTTAACGGGGGTGGGCTGAAGGGCGGGGAGGGGTGGGGCAGGTTCGGGTTAGGGTCAGGGTGCGGGGTGAGGGTGCGACGGGAGGCAGGCAGGGGCGGGGATGGGGTGCGGTTCAGGGCGCTCGGGGCAAGGGTGCGTTGAGGTTGACGGGAGTGGGCTGACGGGCGGGGAGGGGTGGGGCAGGTTCGGGTTACGGTCAGGGTGCGGGATGAAGGTGCGACGGGAGGAAGGCGGGGATGGGGTGCGGTTCAGGGCGCTCGGGGCAATGGTGCATTAAGGTTAACGGGAGGGGGCTGAAGGGAGGAGAGGGGTGGGGCAGTTCCTGGTTAGGGTCAGGGTGCGGGGTGCGGGTGCGACGGGAGGAAGGCGGGGGCGGGGATGGGGTCCGGTTCAGGGCGCTCGGGGCAAGGGTGCATTAAGGTTAACGGGAGGGGGCTGAAGGGCGGGGAGGGGTGAGGCAGGTTCGGGTTACGGTCAGGGTGCGGGATGAAGGTGCGACGGGAGGCAGGCGGGGGGCGGGGATGGGGTGCGGTTCAGGGCGCGCAGGGCAAGGGTGCGTTGAGGTTGACGGGGGTGAGGCGAGGGGAGGGGCTCGAGCCGGAGGGTGACGGTGGTGCCGGGGACCTTTCCGGGGCGCTGGCCCCATTTTCAGTTCGAGGGTTCTGCCGAAGCGGTGGCGGTATGCGGGGCGGTGGCGATCCTGACCTCGCAAGCCGTGCTGGCGGAGGAGGTTTGCCGCGCGGCCTATGCGGCGGAGGGCATCTATCGGGACAGCGTGCCAGCGCTGGATCGGCTGACGCTGGCCGGGGACATGATCATTCGCAACGGGACGGCGGCGGAGAAGGCGGTGCAGATGTTGCGGGTGGCGGTGGATGCGCGGGCGGGCTTCCTCGCCACGGGCGAGGTGGGGCTTATGCTGTGAGGCGGGGTGATGGGTTGCATCGTCCGGGCGGTATCGGTATGAGGATCGGGCGCGACGCGGGTATGGTGTAGTGGTAGCGCCTCAGCCTTCCAAGCTGATGGGGCGGGTTCGATTCCCGCTACCCGCTCCAAGTTCTCCCTAGATTTGATCGGCAGGCCGCCCTGGTTCCGGGCCCTGCGATGCCTTTGCAGCCGAGGCGGGTCAGCCGCCGCGCAGCGCGTCGCGGGGCGAGAGGCCGTAGCGGGCGCGATACATTTCCGAGAAGCGGCCAAAATGGGTGAAGCCCCAGCGCAGGGCGATATCGGTGACGCGGGTGCCGGGCGCGGCGGACAGCAGGTCGGCATGGGCGCGGGCAAGGCGGGCCTCGCGCCAGAAGCCCAAGGGCGTGGTGCCGCGGAAGTCGCGGAAGGCCAGTTGCAGCCCGCGGGGCGAGATTCCTGCGGCCTGCGCCACCTCTTCCAGCGTGATGGGCTGGTCGAGATGCGCCTCGATATAGCTTTCGGCAAGGCGCAGGTGGCGGGGGCGGGGCGCGGCCCGCTGGCGCGCGATCTGGGCGGCGTGGTCGTGGCGGGCCTCGAGCAGGCCCGCGAGGACGGTGCTTTCGATCTGGCGGGCCATGAGGCCGGGGCCGATGGGCGGGCTGCCCGCATCCGCCTCGGCCACCAGCCACATGACGAGGCGGCGCAGCGCCGCGCCGGGCCGGAGGTGAGGTCGAGCGGGCCGTCGAAGGTGAGCGGGCGGTCGGAGGGGCCGCCGATGACGCAGGCGAGATGGTCTTGCAGGGCGCGGCGCGAGATCTGCACCAGAACCTGACGCGTGCCTTCCTCCCATGTCATGCGGGTGGGCAGGTGCGGGTTCAGGATGGCGGCCGTGGCGGGGGTGGAGAGGTAGCTTTCGCGGCCATTGGTGATTTCGGCCCCGCCTTCGAGCGGGATCTGCAGCAGGTAGAAGGCGCCGAGTTCCCCCGGAGCGATCAGGGTGCGCGCACCGTATTCGATGTAGTTGAGCGAGAGGCGCTGGCCGGGGAGGTGGTGGTGGCAGGCGTCGAAGAGGCTGCGCGCGCCCAGCGTTTCCAGACGGTGGGGGCAGAAGATGGCGGCGACGCGGTCCCGCGCCTCGTCGAGGTCGCGGGAGCGGAAAAGCGCGTGGTCCTTCAGCATCGCCATGGGCATCGGGCCGTGTCCGCCAGTGAATGGGCCATTGGAGCAACAGCCTAGCACGGCCTGCGGCAATCCGACCCGGGGGATACACGTTTTTTTCGTTTTCCGGATAAAGCGCGCGCCACGCGGATAGCGGGTTCCGGGGCATCGGTCACAATTCCTTCAAATTCAAAGAAATGCGGGGAGATTGGGATGCGTGGACTTTCCGGCAAGGTGGCCATCATTCCGGGTGGCTGCACCAAGATCGGGCGCGCGGTGGTCGATGCCTTCGTCGCGGCGGGGGCGCGGGTGATGGTGGCCGACATCGCGCCGGGCGAGGGATTCGGCGAGGGCGTGGCCTACCAGCCCTGCGATCTGCGCGATGACGGGCAGATCAAGGCGCTGGTGGCGGCGACGGTGGAGCGGTTCGGGCGGATCGACTTTCTGGTGAACGTGGCCTGTTCCTATCTGGACAATGGCGCGGCCTCGACGCGGGCGGAATGGCTGGAAAGTCTCGATGTGAACATCGTGGGGTCGGTCATGCTGATGCAGGCGGCGGAGGCGGAACTGGCGCGGAACCGGGGGGCGATCGTGAATTTCGGGTCGATCTCGTCGCGGGTGGCGCAGACGGGGCGCTGGCTCTACCCGGTGTCGAAGGCGGCGATCCTGCAACTGACGCGCAATCAGGCGATGGATCTGGCGCCCAAGGGGATACGGGTGAATGCGGTCAGCCCCGGCTGGACGTGGTCGAACATCATGGACCAGTTGACGGGCGGGAACCGGGAAAAGACCGATGCGGTGGCCGCGCCCTTCCATCTGCTGGGCCGGGTGGCCGATCCGGAGGAAGTGGCATCGGCGGTGCTGTTCCTGTGTTCGGACGAGGCGGGTTTCATCACCGGGACGGATATCCGCGTCGATGGCGGTTACACCGCGATGGGGCCGGAACGGGCGGAGCCTGCGATACCGCTGCTGATGTCGTGACCAAATCGGGGCGACGGCGGCACGCAAGAGGCCCCGCGCCCGCAACCAACGGGGAAAATCCATGAAGATCGCCATCATCGGGGCCGGTTTCGCCGGCCTGACCTCTGCGCGGCATCTGCGCGATTTCGGCCATGACGTCACCGTGTTCGAGAAGGTGCATGACGTGGGGGGCGTGTGGTCCACCACGCGGCTTTATCCGGGCGTGTCCACGCAGAACGGCAAGGACACCTATCACCTGTCGGATTTCCCGATGCCGAAGGACTATCCAGAATGGCCCTCGGGGCAGCAGGTGCAGGCCTATCTGAACGCCTATGCCGACCATTTCGGGTTGAAGCCGCTGATCCGGCTGTCCACCCCGGTGACGGCGGCGGTGCAGGGGGCGGACGGGCGCTGGACCGTGACCTTCCGGCCCGAGGGCGGCGCCGCGCAGAGCGAGGCGTTCGATTTCCTGACGGTGTGCAACGGGATCTTCTCCTCTCCGGCCGTGCCGGATTTCGCTGGGGCGGAGGAGTTCCGGGCGGTGGGGGGGCGGATCTGCCATTCGTCGGAATTCGTGAACCTCGACGAGGCGCGGGGGAAGCATGTCGTGGTCATCGGCTATGGCAAATCCTCCTGCGATGTGGCGGTGGGGCTTGAGGGGGCGGCGGCGTCGGTCACGGTGGTGGCGCGCGAGCTAATCTGGAAGATGCCCAAGAAGCTGGCGGGGGTGTTGAACTACAAATACCTTTTCCTGACGCGGATGGGCGAGGGCCTGTTTCCCTATATCCATCTGAAAGGGGTGGAGAAATTCCTGCATGGCGCGGGGCGTCCGGTGCGGAATTCGATGCTGGGCACGGTGCAGGGGGTGATCACGCGGCAGTTGCGGCTGAAGAAGCTGGGCGCGCTGCCGCGCGGGTCGTTCGAGCGGATCGCGCGGTCGACGGTCAGCCTCGTGACGGACGGGTTCTTCGATCTGGTGGAGAAGGGGCGGATCGCGCTGAAGCGGGACAATGCGGTGGCGCAACTGCTGGTCGAAGGGGGGCGGCGGTTCGCGCTGCTGAAATCGGGGGAGAAGATCCCGGCGGATATCGTGATCTGCGGCACGGGCTGGCGGCAGGAGGTGCCGTTCCTTGACCCGGCGATGCAGGAGCGGATCATGGATGAGCGGGGGAATTTCCTGCTCTATCGCTGCATCCTGCCGGTGGGGGTGCGCAATCTGGCCTTCAACGGATACAACTCGTCCTTCTTTTCGCCGCTGTCGGCGGAGATGGGGGCGCTGTGGATCGCGGCGCTGCTGGCGGGCGGGTTGCGCCTGCCTGCCGAGGCGGAGCAGCGGGCGGTGACGGAGAAGCGGCTGCGCTGGATGGAGGCGCGGACC
Organism: Tabrizicola sp. M-4; assembly: GCF_051132405.1. Taxonomy (GTDB): domain Bacteria; phylum Pseudomonadota; class Alphaproteobacteria; order Rhodobacterales; family Rhodobacteraceae; genus Paragemmobacter. The sequence continues at coordinate 2,932,010 of NZ_CP128606.1, read as the reverse complement.
GAGGGCAAGCATGCGAGGGGGACGAACATCATCCCGTTCTCGATGCACCAGATCGACGAATTGCTGGAGGATATGGGTCTGGGGATCGGGCCCCTGCAGCGGTTCATGGAATGGCAGATGCCGGTGAAGCCGGGGTCCTATGCGCGGGTCGCGCGCGAATTGCACGCACGGCTGGACGGCGCGCCGGGGCGGGTTCAGCCAAGGGCGGTGCCTGCGTGAGGGGGGTGCCTCTCCCTCCCCCTTGCGGGGGGAGGGTCGGGGAGGGGGGCGGGGTCAGGCGGGCAGGAGTTCCAGCGCCACGCCCTGACCCACGCCCACGCAGAGCGTGACGAGGGCGGCGGTGCCGCCGGTTTCCGCCAGACGCCGCGCGGCGGTGCCCGCGATGCGGGCGCCCGACATGCCAAGCGGATGGCCCATGCTGATGCCGCCGCCATGGGCGTTCACATGGGGGGCATCGTCGGGAATGCCCCAGACGCGCAGGCAGGCAAGGACCTGCGCGGCGAAGGCCTCGTTCAATTCGATCACGTCATAGCGGTCGGCCTTGCGCCCGGTGCGGGTGGCGAGGTGTTCCGCCGCAGCGACCGGGCCGATCCCCATGAGGCGCGGCGCGACCCCCGCCGAGGCCGCCGCGCCGATGCGGGCAAGGGGGGCGAGGCGGTGGCGTTTCACGCCCGCGGCGGAGGCGAGGATCAGGCCCGCCGCCCCGTCATTGATGCCCGCGGCATTGCCCGCCGTGACCGTGCCGCCCACGCGGAAGGGGGCGGGGAGTTGGGCGAGTTTCTCCGGCGTCGTGGCGCGGGGATGTTCGTCCTGCGCGACGGTGGTGTCGCCTTTGCGGGACCGGATGGTGACGGGGAGGATGTCGGCGGCATGCCACTCCGCGCTGTAGCGGGATTGCGAGCGGAAGGCGAAGGCGTCCTGATCCTGCCGCGCGATGGCATGGGCCTCGGCCACGTTCTCCGCCGTTTCGGGCATGGAATCGGTGCCATAGGCGCGGGCGATGCGGTCGTTGACGAAGCGCCAGCCGATGGTGGTGTCGTGGATTTCCGCCGCGCGGGAGAAGGCGGTTTCGGCCTTGCCCATGACGAAGGGTGCGCGGGTCATGCTTTCCACGCCGCCCGCGATGATGACATCGGCCCCGTCGCGGATGGCGCGCGCGCCCGCGATCACGGCATCGAGGCCGGAGGCGCAGAGGCGGTTCACGGTCAGGGCGGGGGTGGATTCGGGCAGGCGCGAGAGGAGGACGGCCATGCGGGCCACGTTGCGGTTGTCCTCGCCCGCCTGATTGGCGCAGCCGAGGATTACCTCGTCGACGCTCAGGTGAGGGTGGAGGTCCAGCAGGCCGTCGATCACATGGGCGGCCATGTCATCGGGGCGGACCATGGCCAGCGCACCGCCATGGCGGCCGATGGGGGTGCGGCGGTGGGCGCAGAGGAAGACTTCGGTCATGGGGCAAGTCCGGGGGCGGGGAGGTAGCGGGTTTTCAGGTGGGCGGGGGCTGCGGCTTCCAGTTTCGCGAGCGTGTCGAGGATGGTGGCGGGGCCTTGGGTTCGGGCGATCTCGAACGGGCCGCGCGGGAAGTTGAGGCCGAGTTTGAGCGCCGTGTCGATGCCTTCCGCCGTGGTGCCGCCTTCGGAGAGGAGCCATGCGCCCTCGTTGGCGAGGGTGGCTTCGATGCGGAGCGCGATGGCGGCGGCATCGGGCGGGGGAGGCGTGTCGGTCGCGGGAAGGGTGAAGCCCGTGCCCGTCTTGCGGCCAAGCGCGCCCTTTTCCACCTGCGCCTTCAGCGCGGCGAAGACGTGATAGCGGGGGTGGTGGCCCATCGCGGTGGAGAGGCTTTCGGTGGCGGCGAGGTTGATGTCCGCCCCGATCAGGTCGATCAGCGCGAAGGGGCCAAGGCGGTAGCCTGCGGCGGTCATGGCGGCGTCGATTTCGGGCGCGCTGCGGCCTTCTTCCAGCAGCGCAAGCGCCTCGCCGTAATAGGGGCGGGCGCAGCGGTTCACGATGAAGCCGGGGCGGTCGGCGCATTGGATGACGGTTTTCCCGGCGGCCTCGGTCAGGCTGCGGGCGGTGGTGAGAGCCTGCGCGGTGGTGGCGGCGTGGGGGATCAGTTCCACAAGGCGCATGACGGGCGCGGGGTTGAAGAAATGCAGGCCCAGAAGGCGTTCGGGATGGGCAAGGCCGCGCGCGATGGCGGCGACAGAGAGGGAGGAGGTGTTGGTCGCCAGCACCGCCTGTGACGAGAGGTGGTCTTCGAGCAGGGAGAAGACGGATTGCTTGGCGGGAAGGCGTTCCACTATCGCCTCGACCACCATGTCGGCGGGGGCGATATCCTCCACCCGGTCGGTGACGATGAGGCGGGAGAGGAGGGCGGCGCGGTCGGCCTCGGTCATCGCGCCCTTGTCGATGCGGGGTTGCAGGCTGGCCGACAGGCGGTCGCGGGCCGTGGCGCGGCTGTCGGGGTTGGCATCGGTGGCGCGGACGGGGTGGCCTGCGGCGGCAAAGACCTGCGCGATGCCGAGGCCCATGGCGCCAAGGCCGATGATGCCGATGGTGGGGGTCGTCATTTGCCTTGGAACCTTGGTTTTTCGCGGGCGCGGAAGGCGCGGATGCCCTCATGCTTGTCGGCGGTGTCGAGGAGGGTTTCGAAGGCGGCGCGCTCTTCGGTCAGGGCGAGGGGGCGTTCCTCGCCTGTGATGAGCGCGGCCTTGGCGGCCATGAGGGCGAGGGGGGCGCGGGTTGAGAGTTTCGCGGCAAGCGTGGCGGTGAAGGTTGCGGCGTCCTCTTCCAGATGGGCGGCGATGCCCCAGTCATGGGCGGTCTGCGCGTCGATGATTTCGCCCGTCAGCACCATGCGCATGGCGCGGGCGCGTCCGGCCAGCGCCATGAGGCGTTGACCGCCCCCCGCGCCGGGGATGAGGCCGAGATTGGTTTCCGGCAGGCCGAGGCGGGCGCTGGGAGACAGCACCATCATGTCGGCCATGAGGGCGAGTTCGAAGCCGCCGCCCAGGGCGAAGCCTTCGACCTGCGCGATGAGCGGTTTGGGGAAGGCGCGGATGGTGGACCAATGCGCCTTGCGCGGGTCGGTCGCGCCTTCGGCGGTAGTCTTGTGTTCGATCTCGCCTATGTCGGCACCGGCGGCGAAGTTGCCCTCCGCCCCCCGCAGCACGACGGCGCGGATCGCGGGATCGGCGGCGAGCGCGGTCAGCGCATCGGCCAGCGCGCCCAGAAGCGCGGTGTTCAGCGCGTTCTTCTGCGCGGGGCGGTTGAGGGTGAGGGTGGCCCACCCGTCATGGCGTTCGGTCAGGAGTTCCATGCCTCCATCTTCGCGGGTTGCGACAAAATTTCAAGTCTGAAAATTTCAAACTTGAAATTGTTTTGGGATGGTGTCAGCCTTTTCCCAGATGGGCGCATTCCGCGCCGGATGACGGGATTTCGGGCGATGAAGATTCTCTGCCTTGGGGGTGGGCCTGCGGGCCTGTATTTCGCGATTTCTATGAAGCTGCGGGATGCGTCGCATCAGGTGACGGTGCTGGAACGCAACCGCGCGAATGATACCTTCGGTTGGGGGGTGGTGCTTTCGGATGACGCGCTGGGGCGGATGGCGAAGAACGACCCCGTGTCGACGCAGGCGATCCGGGATCATTTCGCCTATTGGGACGATATCGCTGTCGTGCATGACGGGGTGCGGACGGTGTCGGGCGGGCATGGGTTCGCGGGGATCGGGCGCAAGCAGATGCTGATCCTGTTGCAGGCGCGGGCGCGGGAGTTGGGCGTCGATCTGCGGTTCGAGACGGAGTTCAAGACGGCGGAGGAATACCGCAAGGATTACGATCTGGTCGTGGCATCGGACGGGATCAACTCGGCGGTGCGGCGGGAATATGCCGAGGTGTTCCAGCCTGATATCGACATGCGCCTGTGCAAGTTCGTCTGGCTGGGGACGCATCAGAAATTCGACGACGCCTTCACCTTCATCTTCGAAAAGACGGAGCATGGCTGGGTCTGGGCGCATGCCTATCAGTTCGACGACAATACCGCGACCTTCATCGTGGAATGCGCGCAGGAGACGTGGGACAGGTGGGGCTTTGCCGACATGTCCAAGGAGGACACGGTGGAGACGTGTCGCAAGATCTTTGCGCGGCATCTGGGGGGGCATGAGCTGATCTCCAACGCGGCGCATCTGCGCGGGTCGGCGGTGTGGATGAACTTCCCGCGCGTGATCTGCGGGACGTGGTATCATCAGAACGTGGTGCTGATGGGGGATGCGGCGGCGACGGGGCATTTCTCCATCGGGTCGGGGACGCGGCTGGCGTTTGATAGTGCGATTGCGCTGGCGGAGTATCTGCATTCCGAGCCGACCTTGCAGGGCGCGTTCCAGAGGTATCAGGACGAGCGGCGGGTGGAGGTGTTGCGCCTGCAATCGGCGGCGCGCAACTCTCTGGAGTGGTTCGAGCAGGTGGAGCGCTATCTGGACCTGCCGCCGGAGCAGTTCGCCTATTCGCTGCTGACGCGCAGCCAGCGGATCAGCCACGAAAACCTGCGGCTGCGCGATCCGGTGTGGTTGCGGCGGGCGGAGGACTGGTTTCAGGAACAGGCCGGGGGGCAGCCCGGCCGCGCACCGATGTTCGCGCCGTTCCGTCTGCGCGACATGGCGTTGAAGAACCGCGTCGTGGTGTCGCCGATGGCGCAGTACAAGGCGGTGGAGGGCTGCCCTACGGATTGGCATCTGGTCCATTACGGCGAAAGGGCCAAGGGTGGGGCGGGGCTGGTCTATACGGAAATGACTTGCACATCCGCGCAGGGGCGCATCACGCCCGGCTGCCCGGGGCTTTATGCGCCGGAGCATGAGGCGGCGTGGAAGCGGATCGTGGATTTCGTCCATGCCGAGACGACGGCGAAGATCTGCTGCCAGATCGGGCATGCAGGGCGGAAGGCTTCGACGCAGGTCGGGTGGGAGGAGGGGGATGCACCTCTGCCTTCTGGGAATTGGGAGATCATTGCGCCTTCGGCTTTGCCGTGGTCGCCGAAGAACGCCGTCCCGCGCGAGATGACGCGGGCGGATATGGAGGCGGTGACGGCGGAATTCGTGGCGTCGGTGGAGATGGCGAAGCGTGCGGGGTTTGACATGATCGAACTTCACGCGGCGCATGGCTATCTGGTTTCGTCCTTCATCAGCCCGAAATCGAACAAGCGGGTTGATGCGTATGGCGGTTCGCTGGAGAACCGGATGCGCTGGCCGCTGGAGGTTTTGCGGGCGATGCGCAAGGCATGGGGCGAGGAGAAGCCTTTGTCGGTGCGTATCTCGGCCACCGACTGGGTGGGGGATGAGGGCGTGACGCCGGATGAGGCGGTGGAGATCGCGCGGATGTTTGCAAGCGCGGGGGCGGATATCATCGACGTCTCAGCCGGGCAGACTTCGGTGGATGCGAAGCCCGTCTACGGGCGGATGTTCCAGACGCCGTTTTCGGACCGTATCCGCAACGAGGCGGGGCTGGCGACGATGGCGGTGGGCAACATCACCGAGCCGGATCATGTGAATTCGATCCTGCTGGCGGGTCGGGCGGACCTTGTCTGCCTTGCGCGGCCGCATCTGGCCGATCCCTACTGGACATTGCATGCCTCGGTGGCGATGGGGGATGGGGCGACGGACTGGCCGCTTCCCTATCTGGCGGGGCGCGATCAGGCGCGGCGTCTGGCGCAGAAGGCGGTGGAGGTGATCCGGGCATGAGTGTCGAGGGGCGGCGGGTTCTGGTGACGGGCGGCGGGTCGGGCGCGGGGGCGGACCTTGCGCTGGGCTTTGCCCGTGCGGGGGCCGCCGAGGTGGTGATCTGCGGGCGGCGGGTGGAGGCTTTGGCTTCGGTCGCGGCGCAGCATGGGGCCATCCGGGCGCTGCCCTGCGATGTGACGGATGAGGGATCGGTTCAGGCGCTGTTTGCCGAGGCGGGTCGGGTGGATGTCGTCGTCGCCAATGCGGGGCAGGCGGATTCGGCGCCGTTCGCCAAGACGTCGCTGGAGCAGTGGAACCGGATGCTGGCGGTGAACCTGACGGGGGTGTTCCTGACCTTCCGCGAAGGGTTGCGGCAGTTCGACGGGTGGGGGCGGTTGATTGCCGTGGCCTCCACCGCTGGCGTGAAGGGCTATGCGAAGGTGGCCCCCTATGCGGCGGCGAAGCATGGGGTGATGGGGCTGGTGCGGTCTGTCGCGCTGGAAGTGGCGCGGGGGCCGGTGACGGCGAATGCGATCTGTCCGGGGTTTCTGGATACCGAGATGACGGAAGCCTCAATCCGGGTGATTTCGGAGAAGACGGGGAAGACGGCGGAGCAGGCACGGGCGGCGCTGGAGGGGATGAGCCCTCAGGGGCGGCTCTATCGGCCGGATGAGGTGACTTCGACGGCGCTGTGGCTGTGTTCGGACGGGGCGGCGGGCGTGAACGGGCAGGGGATCGTGATTTCGGGAGGCGAGGTGTGACCGACACGCTTTCGAAACGGCGGTTGAAGATGTGGATCCGTCTGCTGGGGGTGACCCGCGCGGCGGAGGGGGAGTTGCGCGAATTCCTGCGCGTGCAGCATGGCACGACCCTGCCGCGTTTCGACGTGATGGCGGCGCTGTATCGGCGGCGAGAGGGCGTGACGATGAGTGAGCTTTCCCGGATGCTGCTGGTGTCGAACGGCAATGCCACCACGGTGGTGGACCGGCTGGAGGCGGATGGTCTGGTGCGGCGGACGCCGAGCGAGACGGATCGGCGGACGGTCTTCGTCGCGCTGACGCCGGAAGGGTTGGCGCAGTTCGAGGTGCTGGCGGCGGGGCATGAGGCGGAAGTGGCGCGGATGTTCGGGGGGCTGTCGGAGGCCGATCTGGACGCGCTGACGGATATTCTGAAGCGGATGGGGGCGGCGTGATGGGCGCGATGGCGGGGCTGAAGCCTGAGCATTTCCTGTGGGAGGTGGTGGATCGGGTGGCCGTGGTGCGGCTGAACCGGCCGGAGCGGAAGAACCCGCTGACGTTTGAAAGCTATGCCGAGTTGCGGGATACCTTCCGTGCGCTGGTCTATGCGACCGATGTGGATGTGGTGGTGATCGCGCCGAACGGGGGGAATTTCTGTTCCGGCGGGGATGTGCATGACATCATCGGGCCGCTGGTCGGTATGGAGATGAAGGAGCTTCTCGCCTTTACCCGCATGACGGGCGATCTGGTCAAGGCGATGATCGGCTGCGGCAAGCCCATCATCGCGGCGGTGGACGGGGTTTGCGTCGGGGCGGGGGCGATCATGGCGATGGCGTCCGACCTGCGGCTGGCGACGCCGGGGGCGAAATGCGCCTTCCTGTTTACGCGCGTGGGTCTGGCGGGGTGTGACATGGGGGCTTGCGCCATGCTGCCGAGGATCATCGGGCAGGGGCGGGCGGCGGAACTGCTTTACACTGGCCGGGTGATGCGGGCCGAGGAGGGGGAGCGGTGGGGGTTCTGGAACGCGCTGCATGCCCCGGAGGAATTGGAGGGGGCGGCTATGGCGCTGGCGCGGCAGTTGGCGGCGGGGCCGACCTTCGCGCATGGGATCACCAAGACGCAGCTCAATCAGGAATGGAACATGGGGCTGGAGCAGGCGATCGAGGCGGAAGCGCAGGCGCAGGCGATCTGCATGCAGACGCGGGATTTCGAGCGGGCCTATCACGCCTTTGTCGCCAAGGAGACGCCGGTGTTCCGTGGGGATTGACGATTTTTCTTGCGAAAAATCAGGGGGCGCTCGCGCCCCCTCGTCGCTGACGCTCCTCACCCCCTGAGGATATTTGGGAACGGATGAAGATGGTGGATCGGAGCTTTCTGGATTGGCCTTTTTTCGAGGCGCGGCATCTGGAGATGGCCGTGGCGCTGGAGGCGTGGTGCGTGGCGCATCTGCCGGTGGATCACGGGGATGTGGATGCGGCCTGTCGCGGGCTGGTGGCCATGCTGGGTGCGGGGGGGTGGCTGCGGCATTCCGGGGCGGGCGAGGGGGAGCGGCTGGATGTGCGCACGCTCTGCCTGATCCGCGAGACGCTGGCGCGGCATGACGGGCTGGCGGATTTCGCCTTTGCCATGCAGGGGCTGGGGATGGGGGCGGTAAGCCTGTTCGGGACGCCCGCGCAGCAGGAGTGGTTGGCGCGGACGCGCAGCGGGGAGGCGATTTCGGCCTTTGCCCTGACCGAGCCGGGGTCGGGGTCGGATGTGGCGGCGACGGCGACGACCGCGACGCGGGTGCAGGGCGGGTGGTTGATCGAGGGGGAGAAGACCTGGATTTCCAATGGCGGGATTGCGGATGTCTACGTGGTCTTTGCGCGGACGGGCGAGGCGCCGGGGGCGAAGGGGTTGTCGGCCTTTCTGATGCCTGCCGATGTGGCGGGGTTGGAGGTGGCGGAGCGGTTGGAGGTGATCGCGCCGCATCCTTTGGCGACCTTGCGGATGAAGGGCATGGTCCTGCCGGAGGAGGCGTTGATCGGCAAACCGGGCGAGGGGTTCAAGATCGCCATGTCGGTGCTGGACGTGTTCCGGTCCACCGTGGGGGCGGCGGCGCTGGGCTTTGCGCGGCGGGCTTTGGACGAGGCCTTGGCGCGCGTGAAGGCGCGGCGGATACAGGGGCAGGCGCTGGCCGAGTTGCAGATGGTGCAGGGGCATCTGGCCGATATGGCGCTGAAGATCGACGCGGCGGCGCTGCTGGTCTATCGGGCGGCGTGGGTGAAGGACAATGGCGCGGCGCGGGTGACGCGGGAGGCGGCGATGGCGAAGCTTTACGCCACCGAGGCGGCGCAGGAGGTGATCGACATGGCGGTGCAATTGCATGGCGGCGATGGCGTGCGGCATGGATCGGTGGTGGAGAGCCTTTACCGGGAAATCCGGGCGCTGCGGATCTATGAGGGGGCGTCGGATGTGCAGCGGGTGGTGATCGCCCGCAGCATCCTGAATTGACGGGCAAACAGGGGGAGACGGGACATGACCAAGGCACTTGACGGCGGCATCACGCGGGACGGCGCGGCCTATCACGGGCGCGAGTTGAACATCCTTGGGCAGCGCTATTTCCCCAAGGCCAGTTGCGAGGCGAGTTTCGCCTTTGAAACCAACAGCGAGCCGGGGCAGTTCGTGCCTGTGCATGTCCATCCCACGCAGGATGAATTCATCCTCGTGCAGGAAGGGCAGCTTGAGTTGAAGCTGGATGGCGTCTGGCACACGGCCCGCGCGGGCGATCTGGTGCGGATGCCGCGTGGCGTGCCGCATGGCTATTTCAACAAATCCGATGCGCCCTGCCGCGCGCTGTTCTGGGTTTCGCCCGCGGGCAAGCTGGAGGCGCTGTTCGACACCTTGCACAACATGACGGACATTCCCGCCATCGTAGCCGCCTCGGCGGCGCATGACGTGGATTTCCTGCCGCCCGAAGCCAACGACTGAGCGGCCCATGTATCAGCGCGCGATCCGGGTGGAGTTCAACCATTGCGATCCGGCGGGGATCGTCTTCTATCCCCGCTATTTCGAGATGACGAATTCGGTGATGGAGAATTTCTTCCGCGAGGTGGTGGGCTATTCCTATCACGCCATGATGGCGGATGGGATCGGCGTGCCGACCGCGCGGGTGGAGACGGATTTCCGCGCGCCTTCGCGCCTTGGCGATGTGCTGGATTGGGGGATGGTGGTGGAGGCCGTGGGCGGGTCCTCCGCCACCTTCCGGCTGGAGGCGCGCTGTGGCGCGGAATTGCGGCTGATCACGCGGCTGGTGCTGGTGTGGATGTCGCCCGAGCATCGGCCTGCGCGCTGGCCGGATCGTATTCGCGCGGTGCTGACCGCGCATCTGGAGACGCAAGAATGACCGACAGCACGCTGCAATTCCTGCACCCGTCGCATTGGAAACCTGCCATCGGCTATTCCAATGGCGTGGCCGCCACGGGGCGGATGGTGTTCACCGGGGGCATCATCGGCTGGAACGCCGATCAGGAATTCGAGACGGATGATTTCGTGGGGCAGGTGGAACAGGCCCTGAAATCCATCGTCGAGGTGCTGGCCTGTGCGGGGGCGGGGCCGGAGCATCTGGTGCGGCTGACATGGTATGTGACCGACAAGAAGGAATATCTGGGGTCGTTGAAGGCGTTGGGCCGCGTCTACAAGGCGGTGATCGGGCGGCATTACCCGGCGATGGCGCTGGTGCAGGTGGTGGCGCTGGTCGAGGATCGCGCCAAGGTGGAGATCGAGGCGACGGCGGTGATCCCGGCCTGAGGGCCGGGGTCCGGGTCAGGCGCTGCGCAGGCGGAAGCGCTGGATCTTGCCCGTCTGGGTTTTCGGCAGCGCTTCGGTGAAGATCACGCGGCGGGGGTATTTGTAGGGCGCGATGACCTTCTTCGCGTGATCCTGCAGCAGTTTCACCATCAGCGCATCGCCCGCATGGCCGGCGGCCAGCACGACATGGGCCTCGACGATCTGGCCGCGTTCGGCATCGGGGGCGCCGATCACGGCGCATTCATGCACGGCGGGATGGGAGAGCAGCGCCGCCTCCACCTCTGGTCCGGCGATGTTATAGCCTGCGGAGATGATCATGTCGTCGGAGCGGGCGGCGAAGTGGAAGCGGCCCTCGTCATCCTGCCAGAAACTGTCGCCCGTCAGGTTCCAGCCGTCGCGGACATAGGCGCTCTGGCGTTTGTCGGCCATGTAGCGGCAGCCGGTGGGGCCGCGCACGGCGAGGCGGCCCACCTCGCCGCGCGGCAGTTCCTCCATGTCGGGGCCGACGATGCGCGCCTGATATCCCGTGACGGGGCGGCCGGTGCAGCCGGGGCGGTGGTCGTCGAAGCGGTTGGTCAGGAAGATGTGCAGCATCTCGGTCGCGCCGATGCCGTCGAGCATGGGTTTGCCGGTCTTGGCCTGCCATTCCTCATAGACCGGGGCGGGGAGGGTTTCGCCCGCGCTGACGGCGGCGCGCAGCGACGAAAGATCGGCCCCCTCCTCCATCGCCTTGAGCATGACGCGATAGGCGGTGGGGGCGGTGAAGCAGATGGTGGCGCGGTGTTCGGTGATGATGTCGATCATGTTGGGCGGGCTTGCCTGTTCCAGAAGCGCCGCCGCCGCGCCGAAGCGCAGAGGGAAGATGGCAAGGCCGCCGAGGCCGAAGGTGAAGGCGAGGGGCGGGGAACCCACGAAGACGTCGTCGGGGGTGACGCCGAGGACTTCCTTCGCATAGCCGTCGGCTATGATGAGGAGGTCGCGATGGAAATGCATCGTGGCCTTGGGTTCGCCCGTGGTGCCGGAAGTGAAGCCCAAGAGCGCCACGTCGTCGCGCCCCGTGGCGGGCGGGGTGAAGCGGACGGGCTTCTTCAGCGCGATGCGGTCGAGTTCGGCATCGTGATTGGCGGTGCCGTCGAAGCCGATCACCGTGTGAAGGAAGGCGCTCTCCTTCTGGCAGGCGACGAGGTCCTCCATCAGGCGGGTGTCGCAGAGGGCATGGGTGATTTCGGCCTTGTCGACGATCTTGGCCAGTTCGCCCGCCCGCAGCATGGGCATGGTGTTCACGACCACCGCACCCGCCTTGGTGGCGGCGAGCCAGCAAGCGACCATGGCGGGGTTGTTGGCGGACCGGATCAGGACGCGGTTGCCGGGTTTGACGCCGTAATCCTCCACCAGCGCATGGGCGATGCGGTTCGACCAGTCGGTCAGTTCCTTGTAGGTGCGGCTGCGGCCATTGCCGATGAGGGCGGTATGGTCGCCAAAGCCGCGCTCCACCATCCGGTCGGTCAGTTCCACGGCGGCGTTCAGCCATTCGGGATAGGCGAAACCGTCCAGAAGCAGGTCGGGCCATTCCCCTGCCGGGGGCAGGTTGTCGCGGGTGAAGCTGTCTTCGTGGCCAGAGGGACCGAGGGGCGCGTTGGGCATGGGGGGCCTTGCGGAACGGGTGGATCGGGGAAGGGTGGGGGGTGCGGGGGGCGGGACGCCGCCCCCCGCGCGGGTGGGATCAGGCGCGGTTCTCGCCCATCCGGGCGAAACCGGCCGGGTCGGCCTTTTCCAGCCGCAGCGCGGCCAGCCAGCCGATGAACGCCGCCGCCGGGATGATGGCGGGCAGGATCCAGCCCAGCGCGCCGCCGGTGGTGCCGGTCAGGTCGCCGAAGTTCAGGAAGATATAGACGAAAAGCGCCGCCATGATCAGCCCGGAAACGGCGGGCAGGATCAGTGTGGCCAGCGGACCTTCGCCCTTGGCGTTGGACCGGAAGAAGGCGATCACGGCGATGGAGGTGACCGTCATCATCCCCAGCACGCCCAGCGTGCCCACCTGGCTGATCCATGTGAACATGTTCAGCACCGGATCGAGGCCCAGCCCCGCAAAGACCGTAAGGATCACCAGCGCGCCGATGGTCTGCACCACCGATCCGACATGCGGGCTGGAATGGGCATCATGGGTGCGGCCGAAGGCGGCGGGCAGAAGCCCCTCGCGCCCGGCGACATAGCTGTAGCGGGCGATGTAGTTGTGGAAGGCCGACAGCGCCGCGAACAGGCTGGAGACCAGCAGGATGCCTGCGATGGGGGGCACCGGGCCGCCCACATAGATATCGGCCAGCATGAAGAAATATTCCGTCGGATCGGCCAGCCCGCCGATGGTGGGGATCAGGTTCTCCGCCCCGACGCCCGCGATCATCAGCCATGTGGTGAAGACGAAGAAAAGGCCGATCATCAGCACCGAAAGATAGGTCGCGCGCGGGATGGTCTTTTCCGGGTCGCGCGCCTCTTCGGCATAGATCGTCGTCGCCTCGAACCCGATGAAGGAGCCGAGGCAGAAGAGGATGGCGGCGGTGAGCGAGCCCGAGAAGATGGCGGTCGTGTCGAAGATATTCACCGACAGCCCGCCCGCATCCGCCGCGCCGCCTGCGCCAAGGATGGCGAAATCGACGATCAGCACGATGAGGTATTCCAGCGCCACCAGCACGATCAGCACCTTGGCCGACAGGTCCACCTGCCGATAGCCGAGGATGCCGACTAGGAGGATGGCGATCAGGCTCCACCCCCACCAGGGCAGGTTGATGCCGAAACTCCCGAAGACGCCTGCCGCGATGCCGCCCAGCAGGCCGATCAGGCCGAATTGCATGGCGTTATAGGCGGCCAGCGCGGTGAAGGCCGTGGCCCCCGCCCAGCGCCCGCCAAGCCCGCGCGCGGCATAGGCGTAGAAGGCGCCCGCGTTCTTCACATAGCGCGACATGGCGACATAGCCCACCGCGAAGGCGAGCATCACCAGCGTCATGAAGAGGAAGGTCGCGGGGACGCCTGGCCCGTTGCCCAGAAGGAAGGCGATGGGCACCGCGCCCGCCACCCCCGTCAGCGGGGCCGCCGCCGAGATCACCATGAAGGTGACGGCCAGCAGCCCCAGCGAATTGCGGCGAAGCTGATTGGCCCCGCCTTGCGAAATCTCGGTCATTGTCCACTCCTTGTTGGTTGGCGAGTCCGGTCTTTGCGCCGGTTGCCGTTCTGTTTGCCCCGGCGCGGGTTGGCCCCGCGCCGGGGATCGTCATTCCCCCTTGGGAAGATGCACCGCCCGCCGATAGGCGCGCTGGCCGTAGAGCAGGGCCGAGGGGGCGTCGGACAGATGCACGGACTGCACCTGGCCTACGATGATGTGATGCGTCTCCCACAAGAGCGCCGTGGCGAGGCGGCATTCAAAAGTGGCGGTGGCCCCGGCCAGCAGCGGCTGGCCGAGCGGGCCATGCGCCCATGCCGCCTTGGCAAAGCGCTGAGCATGGTCACCCCCCGCGCGGCCCGCGAAGAGGTTCGCGACCTCCTGCTGATCCTCGGCCAGAAGGTTGGCGCAGAAGGCGCGGTTGGCGAGGATGGCGGCGGCGGCGGGGCTTTGGTGGTGGATGCAGGCCAGCAGCGAGGGCTGTTCCCCATCTGCCGCGACCGAGGTGAGCGAGGAGATCGTCACCCCGGCAAGCCCCCCCGGCCCGTTGGTCGTGGCGACGGAAACGAAGGTGGCGGCGCGGCTCATGCCTTCCAGAAAGCGGGCGCGGAGGGTTTCCATGCGCCGTCAGCCCAGATCGAAGAAGCGTTCGAGTTCCACATCCGGCACCCGCCTGCGGAATTCGTCATGCTGGCATTCGCGGGTGGCGGTGAAGGCCTCGACGAAGCGGGGGCCGAGCCAATCCTTGGCGAAATCGGACCCGCGCAGCCGGTCTATCGCCTCGGGCATCGACCGGGCGAAGTCGCGGGGCGGGCTCTGGGCATAGCCGGAGCCGATGGTTTCGGGATCGGGTTCCACGCCTTCAAGGATGCCCGCCACGCCTGCGGCGATGGTGGCGGCGGCGGTGAGGTAGGGGTTGGTATCCGCCCCCGGCAGGCGGTTTTCCACCCGCAGGCTGCCCGCGTCATGGCCCACGAGGCGGAAGCAGGTGGTGCGGTTCTCATATCCCCATGTCAGGCCGGGGGGCGCAAAGGTGCCGGGCGCGAAACGGCGATAGCTGTTCACCGTGGGCTGGAAGATCAGCGTCATGTCGCCCACGTATTTCTGCAGGCCGCCAAGGAAGTGCTGGAAGGTCCGGCTGACGCCGTTCTTGCCGCCTTCGTCCCAGAAGAGCGGTTTGCCCGCCTTGTCCTTCAGGCTGACATGCAGGTGGATCGACTGGCTGTCGGCCTGTTCGTTCCAGCGCGGCATGAAGGTGACGGATCTGCCCTGACGCAGGGCCAGCGCGCGGATGAAGTTCTTCAGAAGCACCAGTTGATCGGCGGGTTCCAAGCCCTCGCCCGCGCCGATGCAGGCCTCCATGAAGCCCGCGCCGATTTCCTCGTGCATCTTGGCAAGGTCGATCCGCAGCGGTTCGCACATGGCGGCGATGGCTTCGTACCATTCGGTTTGCACGGCCTGATAGATAGTCAGGTCGTGGCTTGCGTGCTGGGTCGCGGGTTTGAGGTTGCGATAGCCCTTGGCGCGGGCGCTTTCGGGCGTTTCGTCGAATAGGGTGTATTCCAGTTCCATCCCGTATTTCGGGAGGAACCCCGCCGATGCCGCGCGGTCGAGGACGGATTTCAGGATGGAGCGGGGGCAGAGCTTGGCGCTTTCGCCGGTGAAGTTGGACAGGACCAGAAGGTCATGCCCCGGCTTCGACCATGGCAGGCGGCGCACTGTGCCGGGATCGACGCGCAGGGGATCGTCGTGGAAATCGCCCGTGTCGTCATTCACGCCGGGGATCGTCAGCAGCACGTCGGTCGGGTCCAGCGCCAGTTGTGCGGGGGCCATGCCCATGCCGTTCTTCGCGATGCCCTTCAGGCTGTTCACGGAAACCATCTGCCCGCGCAAGAGGCCGTTGGTATCGGCCATGGCGACGGTGGCGAAGCGGCTGGATGGATCGGCGAGGAAGTCGTCGAGTGTCATGGTCCTGTCCCTGTCAAACGGGCGCTTTCAAGCGCCTCTAGCTGTTCAAGATCGTGGTTCGGATCGGTGGAATAGGCGCGCAGGAAGACGCGCAGCCCGTTCATGATGTAGCGGCCCAGTTGCGCCCGCGAGGGCGGCGCGTCGGGCAGGTAGAGCGCCTGCGTGCGCGGGGCGGAAAGGATGAGGCCCCAGAGATCCTGCGCGGCAAGTTCGGCATCGTCGAAGGCCAGCCGCCCCGCCGCGCGCTGGCCTGTCAGATAGGCCATGATCCCGCGCAGCAGTTGATCGGGACCGGACGCCTGATAGGCCCGCCCGATTTCGGGGAAGCGCTGCACCTCGCCGATGATGAGGCGGGCGAGCGACAGCATGTCGGGCCGCATGACGGTATCGGCATAGGTCCAGGCGAAGCCGTGAAGGTCGGCCACCATCCCCTTGGGTGAGGGGTGCGCGAAGACCGTCAGCATCAGGTCGCGCTTGCCCAGCATCATCGCCTGAAACAGCGCCTCCTTGCTGTCGAAATACTGGTAGAGCGTGGGTTTCGACAGGCCTGCCTCGGCGGCCACGGCATCCATGGTGGTGCCGGAATAGCCCTGTTCGGCGAAAACCTTCAGCGCGGCCTCCAGAATGCGCCGCTCACGCTCGATCCGGTTCTGGGCGCGGCGCGAGAGGGCGGTCATGCGGGCAGGCCCTGCAGGAAATCGGTCAGGTGGCGGTTGTAGGCATCCGGCGCCTCGACATTGCAGACATGGCCGGCACCGGGGATCACCTCGAAGCGCACGTCGGGGCGGGGGGCGCTGTCCCAGATCCGCCCCGCGACGGCGCGGATCTCGGCGGGTGGGGCGAGGCGGTCATGTTCGCCGGTCATCATCAGGACGGGCATGGAAAGGCGCGAAAAGTCGAAGCGTTCCAGCGGGTTGGTGAAGCACGAAAGCGCGTCGCGATAGGTGGAGGCGGGAATGGCGGCCATGGAGGCGAGGAGGTCGGCCTTGACGGCCTCGGTCGCGTCGGGGCCGGCCAGCACCTTGACCACGGCGGGGGCGAAATCGGCGGGGACCTGCCC
The DNA here is from genome assembly GCF_051132405.1 of Tabrizicola sp. M-4. GTDB lineage: Bacteria > Pseudomonadota > Alphaproteobacteria > Rhodobacterales > Rhodobacteraceae > Paragemmobacter. Next base: position 2,915,595 of record NZ_CP128606.1, on the reverse strand, counting down.
TGCGTTCAGCGGCACCTCGCGCGAGAGGCGGAAGGCCTCGCGTTCGTCGGGGCCTGCCTCGGACATGCCGGTGCAGCCGCCGGAGAGGACGAGTCCATCCAGCATGTCCGGGTGGCGCATGGCGAAGGAGGTGGCGATCCATGACCCATAGGAGAGGCCCACAAGGACGAGGCGGCGCGCGCCGAAGGTTTCGGCTACCCGCAGGATATCGGCGCAATAGTCATCGACGGTCGAGCCACGGGGTCCGAGCGTGCTGTCGCCATAGCCGCGCAGGTCGAGTGCTGCGGCGCGAATGTGATGGCCCGCTGCGCCAAGCTGCGCGCGCCAGTTGCCCCGGTTGCCGCCGATGCCGTGAAGGAAGAGGCAGAGCCTGCCATCGCCCCTGTCGGGGGTGAGCGAGAGGCCAAGGCGCGGCAGGTCGTCGATCGTGGTGTCGGTGACAGGGCAGGGCGCGGGGGGGGGCGGGGGGGTGCCCTGCACCCCCCCGGCCCCCCGCAGCGCCTCGATCCCGGCCTCAAACACCGCGCGGGTGCCGTCGCAGATCTGCGCCAGCCGTACGGCGGGCGCGGCGATGGTGGCGGTCCATGTCACCACCGACCCGCCCGCATCGGAGGGCGAGACGGTCAGGCGGGCGTCATAGCTTTCCGCCCCGGCGATGCCCTCCAGATGGGTATAGGCCAGCACCCGGTCGCTGTCCGACAGATAGGTGCGCTGTTCGCGGTAGAGCGTCTCCTCCCCCGCCACGGTGAAGGCGCGGATCAGATGGCCGCGCGCATCGCGTTCGGTGCGGATCGTGGCGATCCATGGATGCCAAGCGCCACCGAAATCGCGCGCCACGGCCCAGACGGCGGCCGGGTCGGCGGCGACATGGCCGTGGACGTGAACGCGGTCGCGCCCCATGGCCCTAGCGCAGCCCCTTGAGCGATCCGGCATCCCCGCGCCAGAGCGAGTTGCGCGCGCCGCCCTCGTCGCCGGGCGCATCGTCGATCTCGTCCATGTCGTAGAGCGTCAGGATGGACAGGTAATCTTCCATGATTTCCGATGTGTAGGGCAGCATCAGCGCGCCGCAGCGGCTGTCGCGATACATCCGCTCCAAGGGCAGGGAGCGCAGCATGGACTGCCCGCCGCAGGTGCGGATGGCCATGCTGGTCATTTCCGCCGCGCCCTCCATGACGTTGTACTGCGCGGCATACATGCGCATGACCTCGGCCTTGGTGGGGAAGCCCTTCGCCTCGGAGAAAGCCTGCCACCAGAGCGCGCGCATGTTGGCGAGGCGGGCATACATCTTGCCCACGGCGATGCGTTTGGTCGCATACATGCGGCGGTCGATGGGGGGCTGGCCGGGGACCTGCCCCTTGAGATAGGCCACGGTGAAATCAAACGCCCCCTGCGCCACGCCCATATAGGTGGGCGACAGCGTCGCCATCATATGCGGCCAGTTGGGCAGGGTTTTGCCAAAGATGCCGCGCGGCATCAGCATGTCTTCTGCTGTGACGAAGACATCCTTCAGGATCAGGTCGCGGCTGTTCGTGCCGCGCATCCCCAGCGGGTCCCATTCGCCCTTGACCGTCAGCCCCGGCGCATCCTTGTGGACGACGAAGAGCATCGTATCCTCGTGGCGCGGCTCCACACCTTCGAAAACCTCGGTGCAGACGATGGTGTAGTAATCGCAATAGCCCGCGAGGCTGGCGAACTTCTTGAACCCGTTGATCCGCCACCCGCCTTCGACGGCGCGGCACTGGGTCTGGTTCGGTTTCGACGTCCAGTTCTGCCCGCCTTCCGAGATGGGCTGCGAATAGATCGCCTTTTCGGCAATCGCCCGCTTGAACTGCCTTTCGCGCAAGGGGGCGAATTCCGCCCGTTCCGCATCCGTCAAGTTGGGCATGTCGAACATGAAGCGTGACCATGCCATGGAGGAATTGTGCATGTTGAAGGTGAGCGCGGTCGCCCCGCAATATTTGGCGATTTCCGCCCCCACCATGGCATATTCCCACATGGTGAAGCCCATGCCGCCATATTCTTCTGGGATGCAGAGCGTCAGGAACCCCGCCTCGGCCAGATCGCGGTAATTGTCGACGGGGAAAGATGCCTCGTCATCCACGGCCTTGGCGCGGGCGGCGAAGGTCGCGCCCATGGCGTTGACCTTGTCCAGCATGGCCAGCACCTCGGGGCGGATGCGCGAGAGGTCATAGTAATCGCCGGGGCTGCTCATGGGCATGGCGGCGGTGATCGGGCGCTGTTCGGTCATCAGGCAAGCTCTCCCTGCAAAACGCCATCTTTCACGACGACGCGCCCGTCGAGGGCGATGGTGCAATTCCTCATCGGAAGGTCGAAATGGCCGAGCGTATAGCGGCCTGCATATTGGTTCGCCCCGGTGGACCACAGGAATGATCCGGCGATGGCGCGGAATTCCACGGCCTGCATGTCGCGCTTGTCATACATGGCGGCGGACACCCATTTCGCGCCGTGGTTCATCCCCCAGCCGACATGGCTCAGGCCATAGGCGTTCCGGTCGCCCCAGGCTTCCATGTATTCGCGCAGGTGCAGGGCATCTATGCCGTCGCCCTTGATCGCGGTGACGAAGTCCTTCTCGATGGTGAAGTCGATCCGGCTGTTGAGGAAGGTCTTGAACGTCAGGTTCATGTCGCCCACGTCCATGACGATGCGCCCGTTCACCGCCTCCTTGCCGGGGAACGCAAGGCAGAGGCCACCCGGCCAATGCGCCACCGCGCCGGGAGTGGTGCCGAAGCCCGCCGTCCCGCCGCAGGGCGCGCCGCGCAGATCGACCGTCAGGTCGGTGCCAGCGGCGGAGGTCACCCGCATCTCGGACGCCTCGCGCAGCATCTGGATGCCGATCTGCAGTTTGACGTTGTCCTCGGCCTTGGGTTCGGTGCGTTCAAGGATTTCGGGATGTTCGTTGGTGATCACCAGCAGGCGCGTGCGGCCCGCCTCTTCGATTTCCGGCCATTCGGGGGCGTGGATCAGGCCTTCGACCGTGCAATCGACGATGATGTCGACACGTTTCAACGCCTCGATCACCGCGCGGTTGCCTTGTATCGCCCAGCTGGTTCCGGTGGATTTCACCGGGACCGGGGCCGATTGCGCCGGGGTGGGCATCTGGATCATGCAGAATTCGGCGCCAAGGTCATAGGCCGCCAATTCGCACAGATGCACCAGCACGGGCCGCGACTGGGTTTCGGACAGGATCGCCACCTGCGTCCCCTTGCCGATCCCGTTCAGCGCGAGGACACGCCGAAAGGCGGCAAGCCATTTGCCTTCGATGCGTTCCTGAAGCATCGCCACCATCCCTGTTGAGCGATTCGCGTTGGTGCGAATTTCTTTACTCTGGAGTTAAGGTTTCGCGGGAAGGGCGAGTCTGTCAATAGGAATTTCAAACTCAAAACATTTGCGCCGGGCGCGCGGGGCTTGCCAAAAGGCGAGGCTGGGCCGCGAGGCGGCGCGTATCTTCTTGATCAATTTGGGGAAAGTGGCAGCCCGTAGGGGAGTCGAACCCCTCTTCCCAGGTTGAAAACCTGGTGTCCTAACCGATAGACGAACGGGCCACGATCAGTGGGGCGGTGTCTAATCGGCAGGCGGGGCGGGTGCAAGAGGGAAAATGATGCGCGGCGCTCGCCGTGTGGGTCAAGCGCGGGCTGCGTCTTCCAGCCGGAGTTGCACCTTGGTGCTGCCGTTCCATGTGTTCAGTTCCAGCCGTCCCGCAAGGTGGAACCGCTGATGCCCGCCTTCCATCAGCGCCGGGCCGAGCGGGCCGTCGAAGGCCCCAAAAGCCATGGCCTCCAGCGTAGGCCCGCTGCCATCCGAGAAGGACAGCCTCAGATGGGTTTCGCCCACGCGGCGGGCGCGGACGGACATGGCGGCAAAGGCAAAGCGCGGGGCTGGGGACGAGGCGCCGAATGGGCCTGCCTCTTCCAGCCGCTCCACCAGCGCGCGGTCGGCGGCACCGGGCATGAGAAGGCCGTCCAGCTTCAGGTCGGCAGGCCTGCCCGCCCCCGCGCCCTGTCGGGCGAGGAGGTCGGAGAGGCGGGCCATCGCGGCCTCCAGCTTGCCTTCCTCCACCGTCAGGCCCGCGGCCATGCGGTGGCCGCCGCCCTTGACCAGCAACCCCTCGGCGGCAAGGCGGTGGACGGACGCGCCCAGATCGACGCCCGAAACAGAGCGCCCCGATCCCTTGCCCATCCCCTGCTCCAGCCCGATCACCACGGCGGGGCGGTTCGTCGCCTCCTTCAACCGGCTGGCGACGATGCCCACCACACCGGGATGCCAGCCCTGACCTGCCGCCCAGACGAGCGGCGCGTCCAGACCCCGCGCCTCGGCCTGTGCCAAGGCCTCGTCGCGGACGCGCATCTCGATCTCGCGACGTTCGGTGTTCAACTCGTCAAGGCGGGCGGCAAGGGCCTGCGCCTCGGCCTCGCTCTCGCAGCACAGAAGCCGCGCGCCCAGATCGGCCGCGCCGATCCGCCCGCCCGCATTGACCCGCGGACCAAGGAGGAAGCCGAGAGCATGGGTGTTCGGGGCCTGATCCATGCGGGCGACATCGGCCAGCGCGCGCAGCCCCACCCTTTCCCGCCGCGCCATCACCTTCAGCCCCTGCCGGACCAAGGCGCGGTTGACCCCGATCAGCGGGGCCACGTCGGCCACGGTGGCTAGCGCCACGAGGTCGAGCATCGCCATCAGATCCGGCCCCTGAACGCCCTCGGCCCGCATTTGGCGGTTCGCCTCCACCAGCATCAGGAAAACGACGGAGGCGGCACAGAGATGGGCAAGGCTGCCATCCTCATCCTGCCGGTTCGGGTTCACCACGGCCAGCGCGGGCGGCAGCCTCTCGCCGCCGAGGTGGTGATCAAGGACGACGACATCCGCCCCCTTGGCCACGGCGGCGGCGATGGGATCATGCGAGAGGGTGCCGCAATCGACGCAGAGGATCAGGCGGTGGGTCGCCGCCAGCGCCTCCATCGCGGGGATGTTCGGGCCATAGCCTTCGTCGATGCGGTCGGGGATGTAGAGCGTGGCCCGATGCCCCATGGCACGCAGCCATGTGATCAAGAGCGCGGCAGAAGTGCCTCCATCCACGTCGTAATCGGCGAAGACCGCGATGGTCTCGCGGGATTTCAGCGCCTGCAGGAACCGCGCGGCGGCAGGCCCCATGTCGCGCAAGGTCAGCGGATCGGGCAGAAGGTCGCGCAGCGAAGGGGCAAGGTAGGCGGCGGCATCCTGCGGGGCCACGCCGCGCCTGACCAGCGTGTGGCAGAGCGCCAGCGGAAGCCGCGTCTGCTGGGCCATGGCCTCTGCCAACCGGTCCTCCTCTGCCGTGGGGCCGATCCAGCGGCGACCGGTCAGCGAGGCATCGACATTGAGGAAGGCACGTTGGGTCATGGCTTGACGGAGTGCCGCAAAGCCACGCCTCGCGCAAGGGGCGGGGGGGCGAAGGCCCCGCCCCACCGCGCGCGGTGGGCCTCAGCGGATGGGGCTGCGATAGAGGACGCGGCGCACCGATCCGGTCTTCGACCGCATCAGGATCGTTTCGGTCGTCACCATCCGGGGTTCCCGCTTGATCCCGGCCAGCAGCGACCCGTTGGTCACGCCGGTCGCGGCGAAGATCACGTCCCCGCGCACCAGATCGTCGCGCGTGTAGACGCGGTCGAAATTGGTGATCCCGGCCTTGCGGGCACGGGCGCGCTCATCCTCGTTGCGGAACAGAAGCTTGCCGAAGAACTGCCCGCCCATGCACTTCAACGCGGCCGCCGCCAGCACGCCCTCGGGCGCGCCGCCGGACCCCATATACATGTCGATCCCCGTCACATCCGGTTCGGCGCAATGCATCACGCCCGCCACATCGCCATCGGTGATCAACCGGATCGCCGCGCCGGTGGAACGGATCTCCTTGATCATCTCCTCGTGCCGGGGGCGTTCGAGGACGCAGACGGTGATGTCCTCGGTCGAACAGCCCTTGGCGGCAGCCAAGGCCGAGACGCGCTCCGAGGGGCTCATGGTCATGGTCACGGTGCCGGGCTTGAAGCCGGGGCCGATGGCCAGCTTGTCCATATAGACATCGGGCGCGTGCAGCAGCGTGCCGCGCGGGGCCATGGCGATGACGGTCAGCGCGTTGGGCATGTCCTTCGCCGTCAGGGTCGTGCCTTCCAGCGGGTCGAGCGCGATGTCCACGGCGGGGCCTTTGCCGGTGCCCACCTCTTCCCCGATATAGAGCATCGGGGCCTCGTCCCGTTCACCCTCGCCGATCACCACGACGCCCGCGATGTCCAGCAGGTTGAGCTGGTCGCGCATCGCGTTGACGGCGGCCTGATCGGCGGCCTTCTCGTCGCCGCGCCCGATCAGCGCGGCCGAGGCCAGCGCCGCCGCCTCCGAGACGCGGGCGAGGCCCAGCGAGAGGAGGCGGTCCTGAAATTCGTCCTTGTCGGCCATGCGTCCCTCTTTCAATGGCATTTTCCGCCCGCTTAGCGCCCGGCGCGGGGCGCGGCAAGGATGGTGACGCTAACGGCGGGCAGGAATGCGGCAGTGGCGGGGCAGGGGGCGAAAATTCTTCGTACGAAGAATTTTCGAAGCGAAAACTTTTCGGATGAAAAGTTTTCGGCCCGGTCAGACTTCCTCGATCCGGATGGCCACCGGGGCGCCGACCAGCACGCCGGTTTCGGGGATGCGCGACAGGGCCCAGCCGATATCGGCGGGGGCCGCCTTGTGGGTGACGATCAGCACCGTGGCCTTGTCATCCGCCTCGCCCGGCTGGTTGATCTGGCGCATCTGGTCGATCGAGATGCCCGCCTCGCCGATGCAGGTGGCCACCTTGGCCAGCGCGCCGGGTTTGTCCAGCAGCGTCATGCGCAGGTAATAGGGGGCCGGTGTGGCGGATCTCGCCGCCACGGGGTCCACCAGCGTTGTGGCGGGTCGCCCGAAGGTGGAAAGGCGGATGCCGCGCGCGATGTCGATCACATCGGCCATCACCGCGCTGGCGGTCGGGCCTTCGCCCGCGCCGGGCCCGCGCAGCACGATCTGGCCCACGCTGTCGCCTTCCAGAACCACCATGTTCGTGCCGCCCTGCAACTGGCCCAGCGGGCTTTCGGCAGGAACGAGGCAGGGCGTCATGCGCTGTTCAAGGCCACGCCCCGTCATCTGCGCCACGCCCAGCAGCTTGATGTGATAGCCCATGTCATCGGCCATGCGGATGTCCTCGATGGAGACATTGCCGATGCCTTCGAGTTCCACCTTGTCGAAGCTCACGCGCGTGCCGAAGGCGATGGCGGCCAGAAGCGAGAGCTTGTGGCCTGCATCGATACCCCCCACGTCCAGATTGGGGTCGGCCTCCAGATAGCCAAGCTGGCGGGCCTCTTCGAATACGGTTTCATAGGGCAGGCCCGCATTCTGCATGCGGGTGAGGATATAGTTGCAGGTGCCGTTCATCACGCCCATGACGCGGCGCATCTGGTTGGCGGCCAGCCCCTCGGTCAGGGCCTTGATCACGGGGATGCCGCCCGCGACGGCAGCCTCGAAGCGGATGACGCGACCCGCGGCCTCGGCCGTTTCGGCAAGGCTCTGGCCGTGATGGGCGAGTAGCGCCTTGTTGGCGGTGACCACGTCCTTGCCTGCGGCAAGTGCGGCCTCGGTCGCGGCCTTGGCGGGGCCGTCATGGCCGCCCATCACCTCGACGAAGACGTCGATATCAGGCCGTTTCGCCAGCGCGACGGGGTCGGTTTCCCAGTCATAGGCAGAGAGGTCGGCATCGCGGTTGCGGCTGCGGTCGCGGGCCGAGACGGCGGTGATGGTGACGGGGCGGCCCGCGCGTGCGGCGAGCAGCTCTGCATGACGCTGCACGATCTTCACCACGCCGATGCCGACGGTTCCCAGACCGGCAAGACCGAGGCGAAGGGGCGCGGGCATGGGCTTCTCCGTAATTCAGCGGGGGCAGGGCGGCGCGGTCTGCGCATCTGCCGCCCTGTTAGCCGTTCGGCGCGGGGCTTGCAACGCAGAGGAGGGGGCCTCAGCCGGCTGCGGCCGCGCGGGCGCGCAGCGCCGTCCCGCGGGCCGAAAGCGCCTCGGCCGCCTCGGCATCCAGTTGCGGACTGTCCGCCGTCAGCAACTGCTCTATCGGCAGGAGCGGCGGCGGCGGCCCGACATCGCCCGTATCGATGAAGCCCGGCTGGCTGCATCCCGCCAGAAACGGCAGGCAGAGGAGGGCGGCGGTCAGGCGCATGGGCAGGCTCCGGCTGGGAGGCGGGCTGGGACGGGCCATCCTAGCCGGGGCTGCCCGGTGGCGAAAGGGCGCGCAGGGTCAATGCGCGGGGCGGATGAAGGTGCCGTTGCGCAATTCGGTCATCGCCTGCCTGATCTCGGCATCGGTGTTCATCACGATGGGCCCGTGCCATGCCACCGGTTCCTGGATCGGCGCGCCCGAGATCAGCAGGAACCGCAGCCCGTCGGGGCCTGCCTGCACCGTCACCTCGTCGCCGGTGCCGAAACGGACCAGCGTGCGGTCGCCCGACATGTCGCGGATGTTCACCTCCTGCCCGCGCACCTCTTTCTCCAGCAGCACGCCGGTCGGGGCAGCGGCGTCGCGAAAGCTGCCCTTTCCTTCGAAGACATAGGCGAAGGCACGGCGGTAGGTATCCACCTTGAAGGTCTTCCGCCGTCCCGGCGGCACGTAGATGTCGAGGTATTGCGGATCGGCGGCGATGCCGTCCACCGGGCCCGTCTTGCCCCAGAACGACCCCACGATCACCTTCACCACGGTGCCGTCATCATCCATGATCTCGGGGATGTCCTTGCCCTTCACGTCCTGATAGCGCGGCGCGGTCATCTTCAGGCTGCCGGGCAGGTTCGCCCAGAGCTGGAAGCCGTGCATCTGCCCCTTGGCATTCCCGCGCGGCATCTCCTGATGCAGGATGCCGGACCCCGCCGTCATCCACTGCACGTCGCCACCTTTCAGAAGGCCATGGTTGCCAAGGCTGTCGCCATGTTCCACCGCACCTGCAAGGACATAGGTGATCGTCTCGATGCCCCGATGCGGATGCCAAGGGAAGCCGCGCATGTAGTCGCGTGGGTCCTCGTTGCGGAAATCGTCGAACAGCAGGAACGGGTCCATCTTCGACGGATCGCCGAAGCCGAAGGCGCGGTGCAGATGCACGCCCGCCCCCTCATAGGTGGGCTGGGCGCGGTTTTCCTCAAGGATCGGACGGATGGACATGGTGCACTCCTGCGCGGCTGATCTGCCACGAAGCTAGGGCAGCCGTCCCGATCCGGCAACGCAGGCCCGCGCAGGGTCTGCGTGCCATGCCGCACAGATCGCAGCCCGCCCCCCGGGCGGGGCTGCCGTCAGCAGACGACGCCCGTCATGCAGAGCGTCGGCAAGAAGCGGGGGCGCATCGCCACCGTCTCACGGATCGAGTCGAGTTCGAGGATCTCGGTTACCGGCGAATAGGGCACGCGCACCTCGAACACGACCATGTTCGACCCCACCGCCATCATCGGGATGTCGGCCTCCACCTCTGTCAGTGTGGCCTCGGTCAGCGGCAGCATCACGTTGCCGGGCGAATAGGACCAAAGCACGTCAAGCCCCTGCAGGCCGAGCGGGCCATTCGCCGTGCGGCGGATGCTGGTCACCCGCACGCGGACATCGCTGCCGACGAGGTATTCCAGCGTCCGATCCAGCCCGTCGATGAAGGCGGGCGTCGCCGGGATCATCTCGCGCGACAGCATATCGGATACCGCATAGGCGGCCTTCTGCACGACATTCTGGGTCTTGTAGGCATCCCAGAAGGCATAGAAGCCCGTCATGCCCAACATCATAACCGGCACGATGAACAGCGCCTCGACCGTCATGGATCCTGACGTCCGGGCCGCGAAACGGCGCGTGGCGCGGCGCAGGCGGGCTGGAACAGCGGAAAGCAAGCGCATCATCCCGTCCTCCCTCAACTCGGTTCGTTCACGTAGACGGAGGAGACGGACAGCGCATAGCCGCCCTGCGCATCCAGATCCTCCATCGCGAAGCGTGAGGTGAGGAACAGCGCATCCACCGTCACGCAGACCCGGATCAGCATCAGGTCGTTCTGCTGGCCCGGCGTCACCTCGGTGACCGGCTGGATGATCTCGTCCTCGCGGGTGACGCAGGGTTCGTCCTCGTCGGGCATCAGGAAGGTGGCGCGGTCGATCTCGCGGATGTCGACGGCGGTGTTCTGGAAACAGTTCTCGACGAGGAAGACCTGATCGCAGATCTCTTGCCGCAGAAGTTCGGCATCCGGGTTCTCGTACTGGCCGAGCCTGAGGTTGCGGATCACCATGTCGGCGGCCCGGTCGATCCCGGCCCAGCGCGACATCATCAGTCCGCCTTCCAGCGTCGCCACGAAGATCGCGAACAGAAGCGGCACGAGGATCGCGAATTCGACCGTGGCATTGCCGCCTTCCTCGCGGAAGAAGCGTTTGAACGGGGTTGGCATCCGCATCAGTTCACAAGCCTCAGTTGCGTGATGTTGGTGGCGATGGCCTGGAAGGCCGCGTTCAACTGGTTCGTGCTGGTCGAGTGGAAGAAATGGCCCGTGGACGAGGCGCAGTTGCGCACTGTGTTGACGCCGCGGGTGGGGGCCGAAAAGGCGATGCCATAGATCAGCACGCCCTGCTGCTTTGTCAGGCCGCAGATGCTGGCCACTTCCTCATCCATCTCCGGCGTGCTGGTCGAGGTGCCGCGCTGGCTGCGGAAGTTGTTAAACCAAGTGTTGTACTGGTTCGTCCGCGTGGTGGAGGTGGTGCCCAAGGCGCGGGCATACATGTGCCATGCCGTCCAGCTGACGTTCAGTTCCTGCCAGACCTGCTGCCAGGTCATTTGCGTGCCCTGTGTGCCGGTGGAACCGCCCCAGGAGGTCGCGCGCCATTCGCCCGCATTGCTGTTGCGGTGGGGGACCCAGTATTCGTTGCTGCCTGCGCCCGACGGGCGGCCCGAAGTGTGCCGGATGGAGTAATTCCCGTCCGTGCCCTTGAAGATCGGCGACAGGCCGGTGCGGTAATTGTCATTCAGCCGCACATCGCCGAAATTCTCGCCGTCGGTCATCAGGACGACGATCTTCAGCGCGTCGCGCTTGGAATAATCGAAGGGACGGTCGCGGAATTCCGGCGGGATCACGCCCGTATCGACATATTCGTTGACGACGCTGCGGAATTGCGGGTCCAGCAGGGCCCCGCCCCATTTCATCCCCGCGTTGATCGAGGTCGCGCCGATCGCGGTGAGATCGTCGATGTAATCGTGCATGGCCGCGATGTTGTCATCCTGCAGGCGCACGATGTTCGAGGTCGAGGGCGGGCACCAGACGTTGCCGGCCGTGGGGCTGCGGCCCGTGGTGGAATAGCTGGTGGGGAAACTGCCCAACGTGGTGAAGGCATCGGCCCAGCCCGTCGCGGGCATGGCCAGCGTGCGGGCGATGCCGACGTTGGAATAGACCGAGGTGGGCATGTCCACGCAGTTCACATCCGCCGTGGCGGGCAGGCCCGGCACATGGGTCACGTTGAATTTCGTGCGCAGCGAGGGGCCAAGGTTGACCTGCCCGTTATAGGGAACGATCGCGATGGAAATGCGGTTGGTGTTATTGGCCAGCACGGTCGAGACGAAGTTCTTCGCCGCCGATTTCAACGCGGTCATCTTCGACCCGGCCATGGACCCCGAGACGTCCAGCACCATCACGATCTCGATGTTGGTCGCGCGCTGTTCGGCGACCGAGCGGCCGCCCACGTCGATCACATCCACGCCCGAGGCGCCCATGAACATGGTTTCCACCGGGATCTTGCCCTTCACCTCGACCGAGCGCTGGCCCGCGCCGTTGGTGACGATGATATCGGTGACGAAGGGCAGCATGTCGTCGCGGTCGACGCAGTCGCGCACCACATCGACCGGGTCCAGCGTCTGGCGCAGTGCGGCGGCGTTCAGCGCGCAACGGTCGAGCGATTGCGCCAGCGCGGCGCGCCGGTTCTCGGTGCGCATGAGGTCGACGGCCATGCCGGACATCAGGAAGAAGGTGGCGAAGAGGAACAGGCCGAACACGATGAGCGAGCCGTCCTCGCTGCGCCGGAAACGACGGAACGGCCGACCGAGGAGGGAGCGGAGAGAGGTGCGCATGTCAGGCATTCCCATGTTCAGTGGACGACGCCCCGGTTGCCCGGTTCGCCCCATCGTCATGCCCCCGGCGGAGGACGATGGGGAAGGCGTCGGCGGCTGGCAAGATTCGTAAACGCGCAGGCGTCTGCTCTGCGGAGGTGGTGAAACGATCGGCCGTTTCCCGCCGCAATTGTGGAAATCTTGCAGACAGTCCTTGGCGGGCCGCCCGAAGCCCAAGGATGGGTGATTCGTCCGGGATCGACCGCGCGACGATGGCCCCGGCCCTGCGTTGCAAGTGCGTAATCATCGGCATCCGTTCCCTTTTGACCTGCCGGAACGGCAGGAACACCCATCCGAAGGTCGGCGAAATTAACCTTCGTTAGGTGTGTCATTAACTTTTGTTAGGGGCGGGATTGCGGCAGGATTGGGAACATGGCGGGCAGATCGCGGCGGATTGCAGGCGTTTTCCCGGATCGGGGGCAGGGCAGTTAAATCCCTGTCAAAACGACCGTCCTAGCATCTGCCCGCAAGGGATCCGGCGTGGAGGCGCCGTCACGGGGCTGCGCCCCCCTTTCCGGCGCAAAAGGGAGGATGGCATGAAGCATTCCGGCGAACCCAGCTTTCGGGACAGCGTCGACCTGATGTTCAACCGCGCGGTGCGGCTGATGGACCTGTCTCCGGGGCTGGAGAACAAGATCCGGGTCTGCAACTCCACCTATACCGTGCGCTTCGGCGTGCGGCTGCGCGGCAAGATCGAAACCTTCACCGGCTACCGCTCCGTCCATTCCGAACATATGGAACCGGTGAAGGGCGGCATCCGCTATGCCTTGTCGGTAAGTCAGGACGAGGTGGAGGCGCTGGCCGCACTAATGACCTACAAATGCGCGCTGGTCGAAACGCCCTTCGGCGGATCGAAGGGCGGGCTGTGCATCGACCCGCGCGTCTGGGACGAACATGAACTGGAACAGATCACCCGCCGCTTCGCCTATGAACTGATCAAGCGCGACCTGATCCACCCCGCCCAGAACGTCCCCGCCCCCGACATGGGCACGGGCGAGCGGGAGATGGCATGGATCGCCGACCAGTATGCGCGGATGAACACGACCGACATCAACGCCAAGGCCTGCGTGACCGGAAAGCCGCCGCATGCCGGCGGGATTCAGGGCCGGGTGGAGGCGACGGGGCGCGGCGTGCAATTCGCCCTGCGCGAATTCTTCCGCCACAAGGAGGATGTCACCGCCGCGGGCCTGTCCGGCACGTTGGACGGCAAGCGCGCCGTGGTGCAGGGCCTGGGCAATGTGGGCTATCACGCCGCGAAATTCCTTTCCGAGGAGGACGGGGTGAAGATCACCGCCATCATCGAACGCGATGGCGCGCTGATCCTCGACTCCGGGCTGGAGGTGGAGGCCGTGCGCGCCCACATGGTGGCGACCGGCGGGCTGAAGGGTTTCCCCGGCGCGGAATACGTGGCCGATGGCGCGGCGGTGCTGGAAAAGCCCTGCGACATCCTGATCCCGGCCGCGATGGAAGGGGTGATCCATCAGGGCAACGCCGCCCGCATCTCGGCCCCGCTGATCATCGAGGCGGCGAACGGCCCCATCACCTTCGGCGCGGACGAAATCCTGCGCCAGAAGGGTGTGGTCATCATCCCCGACATGTATGCCAATGCGGGCGGTGTGACCGTGTCCTACTTCGAATGGGTCAAGAACCTGTCGCATATCCGCTTTGGCCGGATGCAGCGCCGCGCTGAGGAGGCACGCTCCCGCCTGATCGTCGAGGAGTTGGAACGGCTCAGCGCCGACAAGGGGCTGGGCTGGTCGCTCGCCCCGGATTTCAAGGAGAAATTCCTGACCGGGTCGGACGAGTTGGCGCTGGTGCGGTCGGGCCTCGATGACACGATGCGCACCGCCTATCAAGCGATGCGCGAGGTCTGGCACGGGCGCGGCGATGTCGAGGATCTGCGCACGGCAGCCTATATCGTATCCATCGGGCGGGTGGCGCAGACCTACCGGTCCAAGGGGCTGTGACGCCACGGGCGCGCGAACCCGCGCCGGGGCGCGGAACCGCAGACCCTACGGGCGCTTCCGAAAAGCGACATTATCCTGTCGCGGGCGGCAATGGCTTTGCGGGGCGGGGGTTGCATCCTCCGCCCCGCAACGCTTTGCTGGGCAGGCTGCTGCCAACGGGACGGATGGGATGCGCTATTCTGGGCTAAAGGTCATCACCGAAGGGCTTTTCGGCAACAAGGGCTGGAAACCCGCATGGCGCGACCCGGCGCCCAAGGCGGAATATGACGCGATCATCATCGGCGGCGGTGGGCATGGGCTGTCGACGGCCTATTACCTCGCCAAGAACCACGGCATGACCAATATCGCCGTGCTGGAGAAGGGCTATCTCGGCTCGGGCAATATCGGGCGGAACACCACGATCGTGCGCGCCAACTACTTCCTGCCGGGGAATTCGGAGTTCTATTCCCATTCGATGAAACTGTGGGAAGGGTTGGAACTCGACCTGAACTACAACGTCATGCATTCGCAGCGCGGCCTCATCAACCTGTTCCATTCCGACGGCCAGCGCGACGCCTTCGTCCGGCGCGGCAATTCGATGATCAATCAGGGCGACGACGCGATCCTGCTGGACCGCGAGGGCGTGCGCGAGATGCTGCCCTATCTGGATTTCGAACAGACGCGCTTCCCGATCTATGGCGGCCTCTACCACCCGCGCGGCGGCACGGCGCGGCATGACGCGGTGGCATGGGGCTATGCGCGGGGGGCCGACCAGCGCGGCGTGGACCTGATCCAGAATTGCGAAGTGACGGGGATCGACATCGAGGGCGGTCGCGTGGTCGGCGTGCAGACGACGCGCGGCGCGATCAAGGCGAAGAAGGTGGGGATGGTCGTGGCGGGGCGGTCAAGCCAGGTCGCCGCCATGGCCGGGATGCGCCTGCCGATCGAGTCCCACATCCTGCAGGCCTTCGTGACGGAAGGGCTGAAGCCCGTGATCGACCACGTGATCAGCTTCGGCATGGGCCATTTCTACATCAGCCAGTCCGACAAGGGCGGTCTCGTCTTCGGCGGCGATCTGGACTTCTACGCAAGCTACGCCTCGCGCGGCAACCTGCCGATGGTGGAGCATGTGATGGAGGCGGGCATGACGCTGATGCCGATGATCGGGCGTGCCAAGGTGCTGCGCTCATGGGGGGGCATCATGGACATGTCGCCCGACGGGTCGCCCATCATCGACAAGACGCATATCGACGGCCTCTTCGTCGATTGCGGCTGGAACTACGGGGGGTTCAAGGCCGTGCCCGCCTCCGGCTTCTGCATGGCCCATCTGATGGCGACCGGCGAAAGCCACCCCGTCGCCACCCGCTTCAAGCTGAACCGTTTCGCGACCGGCCATATCCTCGACGAGGAAGGCACCGGAAGCCAGCACAACCTGCACTGACCATGACCTTCCTTCCGCACCTGCGCCTTTGCCCGACCTTCGCCTCCGGCGGGGGTATTTGTTCCGAAACGAAGCAGCCTGTCTTCGTCTTGGCCCAAATACCCCGGGGTGAGGCCGAAGGCCGAGGGGCAGCGCCCCTTTGCAAGGTGGGCCGGAAGAACCTACGGGGAAAGATATGCGCCTGACCTGTCCGCTTTGCGGGGAACGCGACCGCCGCGAGTTCTATTACTACGGGGCGGAGGATTACCTGAACCGCCCCGCACCCGATGCGCCGCCGCAGGCATGGGACGACTACCTTCACAACCGCGACAACCCCGCCGGGCTGACGCGCGACCTGTGGTATCACGACATGGGCTGTTCCAGTTGGCTGATCGTCACCCGGGACACGGTGACCCATGAAATCCACGGCATCGAACTGGTCGCCGACCGGAAAGGCGGTGCGGCATGAGGCTGGAAGGCAAGGGTCTGATCGACCGCAGCAAGCCCGTCACCTTCACCTTCGACGGCAGGGCCTATCAGGGTTTCGTCGGCGATACGCTGGCCTCGGCCCTGCTTGCCAATGACGTGCGGCTGGTGGGGCGCAGCTTCAAATATCACCGCCCGCGCGGCATCCTGACCGCAGGCAGCGAAGAGCCCAACGCGATGGTGGAGATCGTCGAGGGCAACCAGCAGACCCCGAATGTCCGCGCCACCATGCAGGAACTCTTCGACGGGCTGGCAGCGCGCAGCCAGAACCGTTTCCCCTCGTTGCGGTTCGACCTGATGGGGGTGAATGACCGCCTTTCGCCCTTCTTCTCCGCTGGGTTCTACTACAAGACCTTCATGTGGCCGCGCCCCTTCTGGGAAAAGCTATACGAGCCGTTCATCCGCCGCGCGGCGGGCTTGGGCAGCCTGTCGGGCAAGCATGACGAGGCGCAGTACGAAAAGGCATGGGCCTTTTGCGACCTGCTGGTCGTGGGGGCGGGGCCTACGGGACTGATGGCCGCGCTGACCGCTGCGCAGGCGGGGGCGGATGTGATCCTCGCCGAAGAGGATGCCCGTATGGGCGGGCGCGTCATCTCGGACAATATCCGCGTCGACGGGCAGCCGGGGGCGGAATGGGTCGATGCCATGCTGGCCGAGTTGCGCGCCATGCCCAATGTCCGGCTGATGACGCGCACCACGGTGACCGGGGCCTATGACGACGGCACCTATGGCGCGCTGGAGCGGGTGGGCCTGCACCGCGCCCCCGCGCCGCATCTGCCGCGCGAATGTTTCTGGCGCATCGTGGCGCGGCAGACGGTGCTGGCGGCAGGCGCCTTGGAGCGTCCCTTGGCCTTCCCCGACAATGACCGTCCGGGGATCATGCTGGCCTCGGCCCTGCGCAGCTATCTCCACCGCTACGGCGTCGTGCCGGGGAGCCGCGTCGCCCTGATCGCCAACAACGACGCCGCCCGCGCCACGGCGCGCGACCTGATGGCGGCGGGGGTGAAAGTGGTGGCGATCCTCGACACGCGCCCCGATGCGGGGGCGGTGGAGGACTGCCCCGTCTATCTGAACGCGCGGATCACGGGGACGGCGGCGCGGTTGGGCCTGAGTTCCATCCGCTTCCGCCATGCAGGCGGCGAGGCGACGCTGGAGGTGGACACGCTGGGCGTTTCCGGCGGCTGGAACCCCACAGTCCACCTGACCTGCCACATGAACGGCCGCCCCGTCTGGCGCGACGACATCGCGGCCTTCGTGCCTGCGGCGAATGCCGTCCCGAAGCTGACGCCTGCGGGGGCCTGCAACGGGTCCTTCTCCACCACCGCCTGCCTGCGCGACGGGGTGGAGGCGGCGAAGGCGGCGCTGGCGGCGCTGGGCAAGACTGGGCCGGATATCGCTGTCCCGGTGGCCGAGGATGCGCCCTATTCGATCACGCCCTTCTGGGAGACGGAAGGGGCCGAGGGTCGGCAATGGCTCGACTTCGCCAATGACGTGACGACCAAAGACGTGAAGCTGTCCGCGCAGGAGAATTTCCGCAGCGTGGAACATATGAAGCGCTACACGACGCAAGGCATGGCCCCGGATCAGGGCAAGAACTCCAACCTGGGCGCCTTGGCCGTGCTGGCCGACGTGACGGGCCGCGCGATCCCCGAGACGGGGACGACGACCTTCCGCCCGCCATATGTCCCCACCTCCATCGCCGCGATGGGCGCGGGGGGGCGCGGGGTTGGCTTCGCGCCGCAGCGCTTCCTGACGTCCGATCAGGCCAGCCGCGACCGGGGCGCGCCGATGATCGAGGCGGGGCTGTGGTATCGCCCCAGCTACTTCCCCAAGCCGGGCGAGAAGACATGGCTCGAAGCCTGCAACCGCGAGACGCGGATGGTGCGGGAAACGGTCGGGGTGGCGGATGTGTCGACCCTCGGCAAGATCGACATACAGGGACGGGATGCCGCCCGCTTCCTCGACCTCGTCTACACCAACACCTTCTCCACCCTGCCCGTGGGGCGCGTCCGCTATGGCCTGATGCTGCGCGAGGATGGTCATGTGCTGGACGACGGCACGACGGCGCGGCTGGGGGAGTATCATTACCTGATGACCACCACCACGGCGGCGGCGGGTCTGGTGGTGCGGCATCTGGATTTCGTGCATCAGGCCTTCTGTGCCGGGTGGGACCTGCGGTTCATCTCAGTCACCGAAAGCTGGGCACAATTCGCCGTGGCGGGGCCCAAGGCGCGGGCGCTTCTGGCCACTCTGCTGGGCGAGATACCGGATCTCCCCTTCATGGGCGTCACCGACATCCGCATCGGCAGCGTCGCCGCCCGCCTCTTCCGCATCTCCTTCTCGGGCGAGGAAGGTTATGAA
Organism: Tabrizicola sp. M-4; assembly: GCF_051132405.1. Classification (GTDB taxonomy): domain Bacteria; phylum Pseudomonadota; class Alphaproteobacteria; order Rhodobacterales; family Rhodobacteraceae; genus Paragemmobacter. Next base: position 2,897,213 of record NZ_CP128606.1, on the reverse strand, counting down.
ATCGCCGTGCCCACCCGCTATGGCGAGGCACTCTTCCGTGACCTGCTGGCCCGAGCCGAAACCATGGGCGGCGGCCCCTACGGGATGGAGGCGCTGAACGTCCTCCGGATCGAGAAGGGTTTCATCACCCATGCGGAAATCCACGGGCGGACGACGGCCTTCGACATCGGCATGGAAAAGATGGTCAGCGCCAAGAAGGATTGCATCGGCAAGGCTGCGGCGGCGCGTCCGGGGATGGTAGGGCCCGAACGGGATCAACTCGTGGGGCTGAAGGCGCGGCTGCCGCTGGCCGCGGGGGCGCATCTCTTCGTGCCGGGCGAAAAGGTGCATCGCGAAACCGATCAGGGCTATGTCACCTCCGTCTGCTGGTCGCCCACGCTGGAGGCGCATCTGGGGCTGGCCTTCCTGCGCAACGGCCGCGCGCGGCATGGCGAGACGATCCGCGTTGTCGATCACCTGCGCAAGATCGACGCGCTGGCAGAAGTCACCGATCCCGTCTTCCACGACAAGGAAGGAGTGAAACTCCGTGCCTGACCTCATCGCGAAAAGCGCCCTGTCGGGCTTTGCCCCGGTCACCCGTCAGGGCACCGTTCTGGCCGAGGGGCAGGGGGCGCGCATCACCTCCGTCGCGCCCTATCCGGGCCGGACGCCCCAGGTGGACGCGATCCTCGCGCCGCTGGGGCTGGCCTTTCCGGCACCGGGGATGCAAGCCTCGAACGGAAGCACCCGCCTGATCTGGAGCGGCCGCGACATGGCCTTCCTCATCGGGGCCGATGCCCCCCCCGGTCTGTCCGATCACGCGGCTCTGACCGATCAATCCGACGGCTGGGCGATCCTCAGCCTTTCCGGCCCGGCTGCAGCGGATGCGCTGATGCGGCCCGTGCCGCTCGACCTCCGGCTTGCGGCCTTCCCGGTTGGCCGGGCCACCCGCGCGCCCCTGAACCACATGCAGGCGATCCTCTCCCGTCCTGCACCGGATGCTTTCGAGGTGATGGTCTTCCGCTCCATGGCCCGCACCGCATGGGCTGAATTGGCCGAGGCGCTGGAGGTGCTGGAGGCCCGCGCCAAGTCATCCTGACGGGCGCGCGGGATTTCCGGCACCCGGGGGCCTTGCCCCCGGACCCCCAGGGTATTTTTCCCGAAACGAAGACCCTTCCCCTTCGTCTCGGCCCAAATACCCTCAGGGGGTGAATTGGCCGCAAGGCCAAGAGGGGGCGGAACGCCCCCTGAACGGGCCCCGCACCCGGCGCAAGCCGGGGGTGGGGAGAAAAGGCTTCGGCGCGCATGCGCCGTCCGCTTGGTGACTGGACAGCCGCCCCCCTGCGCCCGATATAGGACCCATGTCCCTGCCACCCGGATTCCTCGACGAACTCCGCACCCGCGTGTCCCTCAGCCAAGTTGTGGGGCGCAAAGTCACATGGGACATGCGCAAGTCCAACATGGCCAAGGGCGACTGGTGGGCGCCTTGCCCCTTCCATCAGGAAAAATCCGCCTCCTTCCATGTCGATGACCGGAAGGGCTTCTACTACTGCTTCGGCTGCCACGCGAAGGGCGATGCCGTCACCTTCATCAAGGAGAACGACAATGTCTCCTTCATGGAGGCGGTCGAAATCCTTGCGCGCGAGGCCGGGATGCAGATGCCCGCCCGCGACCCGAAGGCGGCCGAGAAGGCCGACCGCCGCACCCTATTGGCGCAGGTGATGGAAGAAGCGGTGAAATGGTTCCGCCTGCAATTGAAGACCTCCGCCGCCGCCGAGGCGCGCGCCTATCTGGACAAGCGCCGCCTGCCGCCGCCTGCACAGGATCGTTGGGATATCGGCTTCGCGCCGGATGGCTGGCATGGCCTGCTAACTGCCATGACGCAAAAGGGCATTTCGCCGGAGCTTCTCGTTGATGCAGGGCTATGCGCGAAATCAGATGACCCGCGCCGTGGACCCTACGACCGCTTTCGTAACAGAATAATCTTCCCTATTAGGGACGCCCGTGGGCGGGCAATTAGTCTTGGCGGACGAGCAATGTCGCCGAACGATCCCGCCAAATACCTCAACGGTCCCGAGACGGAACTCTTCGACAAGGGCCGCAACCTCTACAATCAGGCCCCCGCGCGCGAGGCGGCGGGAAAGGGCCTGCCGCTGATCGTGGCCGAAGGCTACATGGACGTGATCGCGCTGTCCGAGGCCGGCTTCCGCGCCACCGTGGCCCCCCTCGGCACGGCGGTGACCGAGGATCAGCTTCGCCTTCTCTGGCGCATCCATGACGAGCCGATCATCGCGCTGGATGGCGATACGGCCGGATTCCGCGCCGCGTTGCGCGTCATCGACCTCGCGCTGCCGCTTCTGGAGGCTGGAAAAGGCCTGCGCTTCGCCATCCTGCCGCAGGGGATGGACCCGGACGACCTGATCAAGGCGCAGGGGGCGCCAGCCATGCAGAAGGTGCTGGACGCGGCCCAACCCATGGTCAACCTGCTGTGGCGCAGGGAAACCGAAGGCCGCGTCTTCGACAGCCCCGAACGCAAGGCAGCCCTCGACAAGACCCTCCGCGCGGCGCTGAAGAAGATCGCCGATCCCTCGATCCGTGCCCATTACGGCGAGGATATCAAACGCCTGCGGCTGGAGCTTTTCGGCCAGAACGCCCAGCCCTTCCGCCCCTACACCCCGCGCGGTCAGGGCAGGGCAGGGGGCCGCTTCGCGCCCCTCCAGCCCATCGCGCCGCTGCCCAGCACGCGCGCCTCGCTGCTCGGCTCCGCCACCGCCCCGGTGGAGGAACGCCTGCGCGAGGCGGTGATCCTTGCCACGCTGGTCATCCATCCCGGCCTGATCCGGCAGTTCGAATCCGCGCTGGAAACGCTGGACTGCACGGGCGAGGACCATGCCCTGCTGCGCAACCTCCTCCTCACCCATGCCGATGCGCCCGATCCCCGCGCCGAAATCGCCGCCGCCGCCCCTGCGGTGCTTGACGCGCTCCTGTCGCATCCCCATGTCCGCAACGCGCCCGCGATCCTGAATGCGTCCGATACCGAAAAGGCGGAATTCGCCGTCGCGCAGGATCTGTTCATTCTTCAGGCCGAACGCGGCCGCCGGCGCGAGATCGAGGAGGCGGCGCTGGATATCGAAGGCGTGGCCGATGAAGGCCTGACATGGCGCATCGCCAAGGCCAACGAAGCAAGGGCCGAGGCGCAGCGCGGCCCGCAGGACAAGACGGGCGAGGCCGTGATTTCCCCCAACGGCGTCGCCCTCGACAAGGAGGAGTTGGAAGAGGCCCGCAAGGTGTTCGACAGCATCCGTTTCGAACGCCCCAACCGCAGGCATTAGCCTTCCGTCAGCAAAAGAATCACCGTTCGCACCCTTTCGCCCAGAATGATTCGCGTTATTGATTCGACAGACGCAGAATTGATTCGCCCGACCATCCCCGTGCGCCCCGAGGAGACCACATGGCACTCAAAGACACTGACGACGCCAAGCCCGACGAGCAGGAGGCCGACGTCTCGCTCGACATGAGCCAGGCCGCGGTGAAGAAGATGATCGCCGATGCGCGCGAGCGCGGCTACATCACCTATGACCAGCTCAATTCGGTGCTGCCGCCGGATCAGGCATCGTCGGAGCAGATCGAAGACGTCATGTCGATGCTCTCGGAAATGGGCATCAACGTCATCGAGGACGAAGAGGCCGAAGAGGGCGAGGCAGGCGGCGAACTGGTGGAAACCTCCACCTCGCGCGAAGTGGCCCTTGTCGGCGCAACGACCGAGACGCTGGACCGCACCGATGACCCCGTCCGCATGTATCTGCGCGAGATGGGCTCCGTCGAACTTCTGTCCCGCGAGGGCGAGATCGCCATCGCCAAGCGGATCGAGGCGGGCCGCAACACGATGATCGCGGGCCTCTGCGAAAGCCCGCTCACCTTTCAGGCCATCACCATCTGGCGCGACGAACTCCTGAACGAAGAGATCCTGCTGCGCGACGTCATCGACCTCGAAGCCACCTTCGGCCGCTCGCTCGATGGCGATGACGAGATGGACGGCCCGGTTCTGGACGATGTCGATGTCGCCGCCGCCGCCCCCCGCCGTGCCGCGGGCGGGTCCTCCGAGCCGGAACTCGACGCCGATGGCAACCCCATCATGCGCGCCGAGGAAGAGGACGAGGATGACGAGGCCTCCAACATGTCGCTCGCCGCGATGGAAGCCGCGCTGAAGCCCAAGGTGCTGGAAACGCTGGAGATCATCGCGCGCGACTACGCGAAACTGGCGCAGATGCAGGACCGCCGCATGTCGGCCACCCTGTCCGAAACCGCCAGCTACTCCGCCGCCGACGAGGCCGCCTATCAGAAGCTGCGGTCGGAAATCGTCACGCTGGTCAACGCGCTGCACCTGCACAACAACCGGATCGAGGCGCTGATCGACCAGCTTTACGGGATCAACAAGCGCATCATGTCGATCAATTCCGGCATGGTGAAACTGGCCGATGCCGCGCGGATCAACCGCCGCGAATTCATCGACGAATATCAGGGCTATGAGCTTGACCCGACATGGCTGGACCGCATGGCCGCCAAGGCGGGCCGCGGCTGGCAGGCGCTGATGGAGAAGTCGCGCGACAAGGTCGAGGAATTGCGCGCCGAGATGGCGCAGGTCGGCCAGTATATCGGGGTCGACATTTCCGAATTCCGCCGCATCGTCAATCAGGTCCAGAAGGGCGAGAAAGAGGCGCGGCAGGCCAAGAAGGAGATGGTGGAAGCCAACCTTCGTCTGGTCATCTCGATTGCCAAGAAATACACGAACCGCGGGTTGCAGTTCCTTGACCTGATCCAGGAAGGCAACATCGGCCTGATGAAGGCGGTTGATAAATTCGAATACCGCCGTGGCTATAAGTTCTCCACCTACGCGACATGGTGGATCCGTCAGGCCATCACCCGTTCCATCGCCGATCAGGCGCGCACGATCCGTATTCCGGTCCACATGATCGAAACGATCAACAAACTGGTCCGCACCGGCCGCCAGATGCTGCACGAGATCGGCCGCGAACCCACGCCCGAGGAACTGGCCGAAAAGCTGCAGATGCCGCTGGAAAAGGTCCGCAAGGTGATGAAGATCGCCAAGGAGCCGATTTCGCTCGAAACCCCCATCGGGGACGAGGAAGACAGCCAGCTTGGCGATTTCATCGAGGACAAGAACGCCATCCTGCCCCTCGACAGCGCCATTCAGGAAAACCTAAAGGAAACCACGACGCGCGTTCTGGCCAGCCTCACCCCGCGCGAGGAACGCGTCCTTCGGATGCGCTTCGGGATCGGCATGAACACCGACCACACGCTGGAAGAAGTGGGCCAGCAGTTCAGCGTGACGCGGGAACGCATCCGCCAGATCGAGGCGAAGGCGCTGCGGAAGCTGAAGCATCCGTCGCGGAGCAGGAAGTTGCGGAGTTTCCTGGATCAGTGAGTGGAAAGGGCGCCCTACAGGGCGCCTTTCTGTTCGTGAAGTATACTTCGTTTAGGTACTGTAATGGTTCATCCACTTTCTAGCCTAGCAAAGAAGCTCAAGAAGTGCGGTGAGGAATGTTTGCCACTGCGCGAAGCGATTAAGGCGATACGTATCGATATCAACTACGAACTCGGTACGTTCAGTTCCGGCTCAAAATCCGAAGCTGCTTTCCGCAAGCTTGAGCACAAAGTCGAAAAGGGCAAACTCCGTCTAGATACCCTCGTGATCAAGATCGAAATGCAACTCGATCGTATTGATGCGCTGCGCGATGCTGCATTGGCTTATTCTGCCTCGTCTCTAAAGGAACAAGAGTTCATAGCTGACCTCCTGCGGTGGAGTTCCGAACTCCAAGGGGAACTCACCGACTGGGCCGACCAGATCGAGACTGTTTTGGAGGACGTCGACCGCATTCTTGCGGAGATCGTCTTGGAAGTGAAAAACTGAAGCGAGGATAAACTCGCTACCACTATTGACCCGCGCGGCGGGGTGAACCCCGCCCTACTCCGGTTCCACCCCAGAGAGCCGCCCCCTGAGTCCCCGCCGCCACACATCACGCCCCCCGCATATGGGGCCGTTAACTTCCCCCTAGCCGAAACCTCGCCCCCGCCCCTATAGTTTGGGCCAAACCGGGGGGAACACCCCGGCATGAGGCAGGCATAAACCATAACAAGCAAGGAGGGGGCCATGCGCTGCCCATTCTGCGGCAATATCGACACCCAGGTGAAGGACAGCCGTCCCGCCGAAGACCATGTCTCCATCCGCCGCCGGCGCTTCTGCCCGGCCTGCGGGGGGCGTTTCACCACCTATGAACGGGTGCAGCTCCGTGATCTCGTGGTGATCAAATCCTCGGGCAAGCGCGAGGATTTCGACCGGGCAAAGCTGGAACGCTCCATCCGCATCGCGATGCAGAAGCGCCCGATCGACCCAGATCGCATCGACCAGATGATCTCGGGCATCGTGCGGCGGCTGGAAAGCCTTGGCGAGACGGATATCCAGTCCAAGGTGATCGGCGAGATCGTTATGGAATCCCTCGCCCGGATCGATACCGTGGCCTATGTGCGCTTCGCCTCGGTCTACAAGAACTTCCAGGCCGCCGACGATTTCGACAAATTCGTCAGCGAACTGCGCCCCGGCGCCTCGCCCGACGAGTGACGGGCCGCATGTGACCGAGGACGAGGTCCATATGTCCCACGCCCTCGCGCTGGCGGCGCGGGGGCTCGGGCGCACATGGCCCAATCCGGCCGTGGGCTGCGTGATCGTGAAGGCGGGCCGCGTCATCGGGCGCGGCTGGACTCAGCCGGGCGGTCGCCCCCATGCCGAACGCATGGCACTGGATCAGGCGGGGCAGGGCGCGCGCGGGGCCACGGCCTATGTCACGCTGGAACCCTGCGCCCATCACGGCAGAACACCCCCCTGCGCCGAAGCCTTGGTCTCGGCGGGCCTGTCACGCGTCTGCACCGCGCTCACCGACCCCGATCCCCGCGTCTCGGGGCAGGGCCATGCCATCCTCCGCGCGGGCGGCATCGCGGTCACCGAGGGCCTCTGCGAGGCACGCGCAAGGCAGCTTCAGGCAGGCTTCCTCAAGCGCATCACCCAAGGCATCCCCTTCGTCACCCTGAAACTCGCCGCCACGCTGGACGGTCGCATCGCCACCGCCACCGGCGAAAGCCGCTGGATCACGGGCCCGCAGGCCCGCCGCCGCGTCCACCTGATGCGCATGACCCATGACGCGGTGCTGACCTCATCGGCCACCGCCATCGCCGACGACCCCGACCTGACGGCGCGCGACATGGGTGCCACCCATCAACCCCTGCGCCTGCTGGCCGACAGCCACCTCAAGACCCCGCCCGACAGCCGCCTCGCCCGCAGCGCCAAAGACCATCCCGTCTGGGTCCTCCACGGCCCCGCCGCCCCCGAACCGGCCCGCGCCGCATGGGCCGCCTCCGGCGTAAGGCTGATCGCCTGCCCCACCGAAGGCCCCCACCTGAACCTCACCGAAACCTTCCGCCTCCTCGCCGCTCAGGGCCTCACCCGCATCCTGATCGAGGCAGGCGGCCAATTCGCCGCCGCCCTCATCCGCGCGCGGCTCGTCGATGACCTCGCCCTCTTTCAGGCAGGCTGCCTGATCGGCGCCGATGGCATCCCCGTCCTAGGCCCCCTCGGCCTCCAGACCCTGAAGGATGCCCCGCGCCCAACCCTTTCGGAAACCATCCCCTGCGGCCCCGACATCCTCACCCGCTGGACCTTCTGACCGCCCTTTCGTCTCGGCCCAAATACCCATCCTGCGCCGACACCCTTCGCCACGCCCCGGACCAAGGCGCCAGGGGGTGCGGGGGGACGCCCGTCCCCCCGCCATGCCTCACCAATGCCCGACGCTCGCCATGCTCTTCCACGGCTCCACCGGCTCCAGCGCGCCGCCCCTCTGCAGCAACTCGATAGAGATGTTGTCCGGGCTCCGCACGAAGGCCATCCGCCCATCCCGTGGTGGGCGGTTGATCACCACGCCATTCGCCTGCAGATGCGCGCAGATCGCGTGGATGTCATCCACCTCATAGGCCAGATGCCCGAAATGGCGGCTGTCGCTCGGCAGCCCCTCATCCCCGTCCCAGTTATAGGTCAACTCCACCGGGCAGTCCGGCTGCCCCGGAGGCGCCATGAAGACCAGCGTGAACCGCCCCCCCTCATTGTCATAGCGCCGCGTCTCCTCCAGCCCCAACAGCCGGTAGAAGGCGATCGACTTCTCCAGATCCAGAACCCTCACCATCGTATGCAGATACCGAATGCCCATCGCATTCCTCCTTCGCTTTTTCTTCCCCGCCACAGTACACAGCCGGTCGCCCGCAGCGCCACCGCAAGATATAGTGTCCCCCGACTCATGAACCACGATCAGGCCCATGCAGCAATATCACGACGCGCTCCGCACCGTCCTTGCCGAAGGCATCCCCTCCTCCGACCGCACCGGAACGGGCACGATCAGCCATTTCGGCCTGCAATGCCGCTATCCCCTTGCCGACGGCTTCCCCCTCGTCACCACCAAGAAGCTGCACATCAAATCCATCATCCACGAACTCCTCTGGTTCCTGCAGGGCGACACGAACATCCGCTATCTCAACGACAATGGCGTCACGATCTGGGACGAATGGGCGGATGAGAACGGCGATCTCGGCCCCGTCTACGGCCGCCAGTGGCGCGATTTCGGCGGGGTGGACCAGATCGAGACGCTGCTCGACATGATCCGCCGCAGCCCCGACTCGCGCCGCCTGATCGTCTCCGCCTGGAACCCGCCCGACGTGCCGCAGATGGCGCTGCCCCCCTGCCATACGATGTGGCAGGTCCGCATCCTCGGCGGCAAGCTCCACCTGCAACTCTACCAGCGCAGCGCCGACATGTTCCTCGGCGTGCCCTTCAACATCGCCTCCTACGCCCTCCTCCTCGTCATGCTGGCCCATGTCACGGGGTATGAGCCGGGCGATTTCATCCACTCCATCGGCGACGCGCATATCTACTCCAACCATATGGAGCAGGTGAAAACCCAACTCGCCCGCGACCCCCGGCCCCTGCCCACCTTGCGCATCACCCGCCCCGTGACCTCGCTCTTCGATTTCCGGTATGAGGATTTCGAGATTGCGGGCTACGACCCCCATCCCGCCATCAAGGCCCCGGTGGCCGTGTGATGCTGACCCTCATCGTCGCCCGCGCCCGCAACGGGGCCATCGGCAAGGGGAACACGATCCCCTGGCACGCGCCCGAAGACCTCGCCGCGTTTCAGCGCGAGACGACCGGGGGCGCGGTCATCATGGGGCGGCGCACATGGGAGAGCCTGCCCTTCAAGCCGCTGAAGAACCGCCTGAACATCGTCGTCACCCGCGATGCATCGGTGTGGGAGACCACCGCCCCCACGCCGCAGGAGGCGGTCGCGATGGCGGCGGAGGCGGGGTATGCCCGCATCTACGGGATCGGGGGGAGTTCCGTCTACGAGGCGCTGCTGCCGCTGGCGCATCGGCTTCTGGTGACGGAGGTCGATGTGGAGGTGGAGGGGGCGGATGCGTTCTTTCCGGCCTTCGACGAGCGGGAGTGGCGGGTGATCTATGAACGGCGGCTGCGGGGGGATGGGCCGGGGTGTTTGTTGCGGGAGTGGGTGAGGTAGTGTGGGCGTTGACCGACGTGGTCTTTTGGTCAACACTCCTAGTGGGTTTTCTTGTAAGGTGCTGTTAAAATGAACGAAGATCGAACCTTTAGCATTTTCCATTTAAGTCTTGTTGAGCATAGGCAGCCAACCCTCACATCATTTCGCGGTTCACGTGAACAGTGGCTGAGATTATCCCTGTCTGAAAGGTTCGAATTTTCTGGGTGGGGTGGAAAGGAACTTGTATGGGTTCCCAAGGGTGTCACCAACGAATTGGTGTTTGGCCTGATCCAAGGAAAGAAGCCACATTCCTTCCATGACTCACCGAACGAGGGCGGAGCAGAGAAGGTTGATGAATTCTGGCAGGGCGCGTACTTGTTTCTTGATCCGAGGCACCACGACGATGGTCAAAAAATGGCGATTGAGAATGATGTGCTTGGGCGTCCGAGAGCCCTTGCAAAGGCACTCTTTGATCACATAAACGGACGAGACGATGCATCTTACAGTGTCATTCCAGAATTGATTTTCGACGAAACCGATTTTTGGAAGTTTGCCGAAGAAAGTGGAAAGGTCCTTTCATTCATCAGGTTTGAGTTTGCGGTTCCAAATATGTGGGACCCCCAAGGAGACCTTGAGAAAGACCTGAGGTCGACTGGGCGAAAGACAGGAACCGAGCAGGTTGATGTCACCTTTCGAGCAAAGAACGGAGTAACCACTGATAATGATATCATTAAATCTGGCGTGAAGTATGCGGGGCGGGGCGCAGGGAGGATTAAGGCGCGCAATCGAGATGGAAAGCGCTATTCTTCTGAGACTCGCGCAACTGTTGAGAGCGTTCCTAAGGCCGATCTCGACGAGGCTTCCAACGATATGATCGAACAAATCGCAAAGAAGGTTTTGGGTCGTGGGTAAGGGAGCCCCATGGGTTCTCTTTCTATTCTTTTGCGGCGTACTCGTCGCTGTTTCACTTCGGCATCCTTCATTTTTGTCTGATACTGGAAACCAGTTCCTTAGGGATTTCATGGATGCGGACATTCTTGCGGTTTTGGGTTTCATTACTGCAGTGGCTCTGTTGCACAAATCAGCTGAAGGCCAAGGTTCCCCTTACCCCGGACAGACTCATCCCACGGCTTCCGTGACGGGGATGCCGAGCGCGGTGAAGCCGTTGAGGACGGCGACACGGACCTGGAACTCCGCGACCTGACGGTCGAAGTCCCGAGCGGATAGCCGCTGCCCCAAGAGCTTGACGCAGTGCATCTTGGTCTCTGCACGACTTCGGCGGTGATAGCCGCTCCATCGTCGCCAGATGGTTCGTCCGACGCGTTTTGATGTGCGCAGGATTTCATTGCGTGCGATTGCACCGACGGTGTCAGGTTTCCAAGGTTTGGCGTTCTTCCGCGGCGGGATGATGGCGGCGGCACCCCGGTCGGCGATGGCGTCGTGGCATTTGCGGGTGTCGAAGGCGCCATCGGCGGTGACGGTCGCGATCTCCTGGTCGGGCGGGATCTGGTCAAGCAACTCGGGGAGCATGGGCGCATCGCCCACGTCGCTGGTCGTGAACTCGGCCGCCCGGATTTCCAGAGATTTCTCATCAATCCCGACGTGAATCTTGCGCCACACACGTCGCTTCTTGCCACCATGCTTACGGGCGTTCCACTCGCCTTCCCCTTCGACCTTGATGCCCGTGCTGTCGACCAGCAGGTGCAAGGGACCGTCTGACCCGCGGTAGGCGATGTTCACCTGCAGGGTCTTCTGGCGCCGTGACAGCGTACTGAAATCCGGAACTGCCCAGTTCAGGCCGATCAGTTGCAACAGGCTCTCAACGAACCCGGTCGTCTGGCGAAGCGCCATGCCAAATAGAACCTTCATCGTCAGACAGGTCTGAATGGCGGCGTCGCTGTAGTCGGGCTGCCGCCCGCGCTTGCCGGTCGGCGCGGCCTCCCACGTCATGGCGGGATCGAACCAGATCGTCAGCGAGCCGCGGCGCTTCAGCGCCTTGTTGTAGGCTGGCCAGTTCCGGGTCTTGTAGGTTGGGGCTGTGGGTCTGCTCATGTACCCCAGCTATCACGCTGGATTCACAACATGAATCCTCACAAGCGATTTGTGCAACAGAGCCTACTGCAGTGGGTAACGCATCAACAGTCAGCATATTCTTACACCTAAACAAGCTAGAAGATGAAACAGAAGCGAAGTTCGTACGATCTCGAGTGTCTCTAAAACAATCGGCCGTATCGTTAGTCGTTGTTTTTCTAATTGCCTTTTTTGCGGTTGTGCTAAAGCCTGTTTTCGCTTCCAGCGAAGAACAGCACGCATTCTTCAACTCCATTGGAGTTGCCTGTGTCGTCTTCTCCCTTTCAGTTCTTCGTGATTTGACTGAGACGGTCTTCAAGATTCCGACGAAGAAGCGGGTAGCCGAGATCTTTAGGGAGAATAGTGAGCGTGACTAGAATAGTGTGACACCGATCGTGTCCGACGGTCGAAACCGGTCTGTCCACCCACCCTGACACCCTTTGGTTAACAACCCCTTTCCCCCACCCGTCCCCGCGCTATCTCCCCGCTCCACAAGGAGCCGCCCCATGCAACTCGCCGTCCTCTACCTCTCCACCGCCGCCATCTTCCTCATCCTGGACGCGATCATGCTGACCCTCGTGATGAAGCCGCTCTTCGACCGGCATATCGGCGCGTTGATGCTGGAGAACATCCGCCTCGTCCCGGCGGCGGCCTTCTACCTCGCCTATGTCGCGGGACTGCTCTACCTCGTCTCCCTCCCCGCACTGCGGACAGGGGCGCCCGTGCTGCTCCCGGCGGCGATCATCGGGGCCATGGCCTATGGCACATACGAGTTCACCTCCTATGCCATCATGAAAGACTGGCACTGGCAGATGGTGGCGACCGATACGCTCTGGGGCACGCTGCTGACGGCGCTCTCGGCTTGGGGCGGGGTGGCGATCACGCGGGCGCTGGTCGGGCCGTAAGGGGTTAACCACTGGCAAAGCGGGCGTTCGTTGCGTATGCACAGTTTGCGGTACAGAATGCGGCACGGGTTTCGGTACAGGCGATGACAGGGGCAAAGAACCATGATCCTTTACGGCATTCCGACCTGCGACACCTGCAAGAAGGCGCAGAAGGCGCTGCAGGCGGCAGGGCATGAGGTGACCTTCCGCGACGTGCGGGCTCAGCCGCTCAGCGATGCGGAAATCTCTGAAATCGTTCAGGAATTCGGCGACCGGGTGATCAACCGATCCTCCACCACCTACCGCGCCTTCAACGATTTCCTCAAGGCCTCCGACCCCGAGGCGCAGATCGCCGCCCAACCCACGGTGATGAAGCGCCCCGTCATCCGCAACGGTGCCGACTGGCACCTCGGCTGGGACGAGGCGGTACAGGCGAAACTCCTGTAAGGAAAAGGCCCGCCACGGGGACGGGCCTTCTCTTTCAATGGGTTGCGCGGATCAAAGCAGCTTCAGATCACTCGCCGAAGCCCGGCCATCCCGACCCGACTGCAGCTCATAGGCGATCTTCTGGTTGTCGTTCAGCCCCTTGAGCCCAGCCCGCTCCACCGCCGAGATATGGACAAAAACATCCTTGCCCCCATCATCCGGCGCGATGAACCCGTAACCCTTTGTCGTATTGAACCATTTCACGGTGCCCGTCGGCATTCCGCTTCTCCTTCAACTACCCCCCTGCGGCGAGATTGCCGTCAGGCCGTGCAATCCAGGTCTTCCTTAATCCACTTGCCTGTGCGTCGCAGGAGGGGCGGCAGAAGTCTGTCGTCACTTGGAAAATCATGCCAAAGCGCCGTTGAAAATCAAGCGTGATTCCGTCGCCGCCGCAGGGCGTGCAACCCAATGAAACAAGGGGGAAATCCCGGATGTGGCGCTTTTTCGGGCAGGACGCGAATCAGGGGCGCCAAAAGGAAAAGGCACCCGAAGGTGCCTTTCCGTCCGATTTTCCGACCCGGCGCTCAGCGCATGTCGGGCGGCAGGGCAGCGGCGGATAGCTCGGCCACGATGGCCTCCAGCGTCATCGTCTCGGTCCGCGTCTCACCCAGACGTCGGACGGAAACGGTGCGCTCCTCCACTTCTTTCATCCCGATGGCAAGGATGACCGGAACCTTGCCCACAGAGTGCTCACGCACCTTGTAGTTGATCTTCTCGTTCCGCATATCCGCCTCGGCCCGCACCCCCGCAAGGGTCAGCGCCGTCACGACCTCTTCCACGAAGGGATCGGCATCCGACACGATCGAGGCGACGACCACCTGACGCGGCGCCAGCCAGAAGGGCAGCTTGCCGGCGTGGTTCTCGATCAGGATGCCGATGAACCGTTCAAACGATCCAAGGCAGGCGCGGTGCAGCATGAAGGGGCGGTGCTTCGCGCCGTCCTCGCCGATGTAGCTTGCGTCGAGCCGCTCTGGCAGGTTGGGGTCCAACTGCAGCGTCCCGCATTGCCAATCGCGCCCGATGGCATCGGTCAGCACGAATTCCAGCTTGGGCGCATAGAAGGCCCCCTCGCCGGGGAAAAGCTCATAGGGGTATCCGGCGGCCATGCAGGCATTGGCCAGCGCCGCCTCCATCTTGTCCCAGATCTCGTCCGATCCAACGCGCTTCTCGGGCCGGGTGGAAAGTTTTACGCGCCATTTGTCGAAGCCGAGGTCGGAATAGATTTTCGCCAGAAACTCGATGAATTTCTTCGATTCCGCTTCCACCTGATCCAGCGTGCAGAAGACATGCGCGTCATCCTGCGTAAATCCGCGCACCCGCATGATCCCATGCAGCGCGCCGGACGGTTCATAACGCGCGCAGGATCCGAATTCCGCCATGCGGATCGGCAGGTCGCGATAGGATTTCAGGCCCACGTTGAAGATCTGCACATGGCAGGGGCAGTTCATGGGTTTCAGCGCGTTGACGACCTTTTCCCGGGCGCCTTCCTCGTCCACCTCCACGATGAACATGTTCTCACGGTAGTTTTCCCAGTGGCCGGAAGCTTCCCACAGCTTGCGGTTCACCACTTGGGGAGTGTTCACCTCGACATAGCCATCCCGACGCTGCTGGCGGCGCATGTAGTCTTGCAGTGTCGTGTAGATGGTCCACCCGTTCGGGTGCCAGAAGATCTGCCCCGGCGCCTCTTCCTGCATGTGGAACAGGTTCATCTCGCGGCCAAGCTTGCGGTGGTCGCGCTTGGCGGCCTCTTCCAGCATGGTCATATGGGCCTTCAGATCGTCGCGGTTCTTGAAGGCCACGCCATAGATGCGTTGCAGCATCGGGCGGGACGCATCGCCCAGCCAATAGGCCCCCGCCACATGAGTCAGCTTGAACGCATCCGCAGGCACCTGCCCCGTATGCTGGAAATGCGGGCCACGGCACAGATCCTGCCAATCCCCGTGCCAATACATGCGCAGGTCCTGATCCTCGGGGATCTTGTGGACCAGTTCCACCTTGTAGGGCTCGCCCCGGCTTTCGTAATAGGCCAACGCATCTGCGCGGGACCAGATTTCCGTCCGCACGGGATCGCGGGCGTTGATGATCTGCTTCATCTTGGCCTCGATCTGGCCAAGGTCATCGGGCGTGAACGGTTCCGCCCGGTCGAAGTCATAGAACCAACCGTAATCGCGCACCGGACCGATGGTCACCTTCACATCGGGCCAGATTTCCTGCACGGCACGCGCCATGATATGCGCCAGATCGTGCCGGATCAGTTCCAGCGCGGGCCCGTCATCCTTCATCGTGTTGATCGAGATGCGGGCATCGCTGTGGATCGGCCATTGCAGGTCCCAGTGCTGGCCGTCGACCATGGCCGAGATCGCGGCCTTGGCCAGCGAAGGCGCGATGGCCTGTGCCACCTGCGCGGGCGTCACGCCTACGTCGAAGTTGCGGATGTTGCCATCGGGAAATGTCAGGGAAATCTGGGCCATATGCGGCTCCCTCGTCGGTTTGGCGCCCACGGAACGCCCGGTTGCGGGTTATGTGACGCCTTCCTGCGCGGGCGGGGGCGGAATGTCAACCTGCGCCGGGGCAGTGGCATCCCGGCGCGGGCTGGCCTATGTCCTGTCGCAACACGGAGAACCGCATGACCGACCATCTGACAACCCCCCAAGGCCGCCGCATCGCCTATGTCCAGACGCCGGGGCAGGGGCCGGGCGTGGTGTTCCTTGGCGGTTTCATGTCTGACATGACCGGGACAAAGGCCGTCTTCCTGCAGGATTGGGCCGAAAGGCACGGACGCGCGTTCCTGCGCTTCGACTATTCCGGCCACGGACAATCCTCCGGCGCCTTCGAAGAGGGCTGCATCGGCGACTGGTTCGAGGATGCGCTCGCCGTGATTGCGGCGCGGACCGAGGGGCCGCAGGTCCTCGTCGGGTCCTCCATGGGGGGCTGGATCGCGCTGCAGATCGCCCGCGCCCTGCCGGAGCGGGTCAAGGGCCTTGTCGGCATCGCCCCCGCGCCGGATTTCACCGAAGACAGCATGTGGGCAGGGTTCTCTGAGGCAGAACGCACGCGCCTGATGACGGAAGGGCGGATCGTGATCCCCTCCGATTACTCGCCCGACGGCTATCCCATCACCCGCCGCCTGATCGAAGAGGGGCGGCAGCGCCTTGTCCTGCGCGCGCCCCTGCGGCTGCCGTTCCCGGTGCGTATCCTGCAGGGCACGGCCGATACCGACGTGCCCCCCGCGGTGGCGCTTCGCCTGATGGAGCATGCGGAATGCGACGATCTTCGCCTGACGCTGGTGAAGGGGGCCGATCACCGCTTTTCAACACCCGCCTGCCTTGCCATGATCGCGGCGGCGGTGGATGAGGTGAGTGTGTGATACGTATCTTCGGGAAATGGCTGGGGCGGTTCCTCGCGGCGCTTGCCGTGGCTTTGGTGGCCCTTTGGTTCGGGGTGCCGCGCACGGGGGTGGAACGCTCTGTCGAGTTTTCCGAAGCGAACATTCCCGCCGACGTCGATGCCTATGTTTCCCAGCGTGAAGCGGCATTTTCGGACATCCGCCCCGGTGACGCCAAGCGCATCCTCTGGGCGGGTGAGCAGGGGGCGAAGACCCCCTTCGCCATCGTCTATGTCCACGGTTTCTCTGCCAGCCCCGCCGAGATCCGCCCCGTCCCGGACGAGGTGGCAAGGGCGCTTGGCGCGAACCTCTTCTTCACCCGCCTTGCCGGACATGGCCGCGACGGGGCCGCCATGGCACAGGCCAGCGCCGAGGACTGGCTTTTCGACATGGCCGAGGCCATGGCCATCGGCCGACGTCTTGGTGACCGGGTGATCGTCATAGGCACCTCGACTGGGGGCACGCTTGCCGCACTGGCCGCGACCGACCCGCAATTGAACAAAGGGCTGGCGGGCACGGTGCTGATCTCGCCCAATTTCGGCGTCCACGCGCCCGCGCAATGGATCCTCGATGCGCCCTTCGTGGAACACTGGGGGGCAGCCGTGGCGGGCGAGACGCGGTCCTTCACCCCGCTCAATGCCGAACAGGGGCGGCACTGGACCACGGAATACCCGACCGCCGCGCTCTATCCAATGGCCCGCCTGATCCGCGCCGCGCGCGATGCGGATTATGCACAGGCCAAGACCCCGGCGCTCTTTCTCTATGCGCCCGCCGATCAGGTGATCGACCCTGCCCGCATCCCGCCCGTGATCGACGCATGGGGAGGACCGACACAGGTGGAACGGCGCGAGATGCAGGGCGATGACGATCCCTATGCCCATGTCATCGCAGGCGACATCATGTCCCCCGGCCAGACGGAGCAGACCATCCGCATCATCACCGATTGGGCGCGCGGATTGTGAAGGAACCGATCCTCTTGATCCCCGGCCTTTTGTGCGATGCGCGCACCTTCCTGCCGCAGATCGTGCATCTGGGGGCGCAGTATCCCATCCACATCGCCCTGCCCGTGCAGGGCGAGACGGTGGAACAGATGTCCGAGGCGATCCTTGCCTCGGCCCCCCCGAATTTCATCCTGATCGGGCATGGCCTTGGCGGCGATGTCGCGCTGGATATCCTGCGGCGTGACAATGGCCGGGCCAGCCGGGCGGTGCTGATCTCCACCGATCCCCTGTCGGAACCCCCCGCCACGGCCGCGGCGCGCGAGGCGCGCATCGTGGCCGCCAAGGCGGGCCGCCTGAAAGAGGTGGTGGCGCAGGAATATCCGGAAACGGCCTTCGCCCCCTCGGAATGGCGGGCAGAGATCATGGCTCTTGTGCGCGACATGGCGCTGACCTTGGGCGAGGGGGCCTTCCTGCGCCAGACCCGCGCCCTGCAGCGCCGCCCGGATCAGCAAAAGACCCTGCGCCGTGCCAATCTTCCCCTGCTGATGATCGCGGGCGCGGATGATCCGCTGGTGCCCGTGCGCAGACAGGACTTCGCGGCCCAACTCGCGCCCCACGGCAAGTTGCAGGTGATCGACGGGGCAGGGCACCTGCCTATGCTCGACCAGCCCGAGGCGGTGACCGCGGCGCTGGAGGCCTTTCTGAACGGCCCGATGATGCTGCGCGTTACTGCGAAGCCGCGAGGCTGATCTTCGCCTTCTTCGGACGCGGTTCCCCGGAATTCGCGTCGATGAAGTTCAACACCAGCGGGCGGATGTTCAGACGCCACGACTTGCCAGCGAAGATGCCGTAATGGCCCGCGCCGGGTTCCAGATGGCTTGCCTTCTTTTCCTCCGGCAATCCGGTCAGCAGCTTCAGCGCCGCAATGCATTGGCCGGGGGCCGAGATGTCGTCATTCGCGCCTTCCACCGTCTTGACGGCCACCTGCGTGATCGCCCCGATATCCACCCGCTTGCCCGCGACGGTGAATTCGTTCCGGGCAATCTCGCGGTTCTTGAAGATGCGTTCCACGGTGGAAAGGTAGAATTCCGCCGTCATGTCCATCACGGCGAGATATTCGTCGTAGAACCGGTTATGCGCATCGTGATCCGATGCCTCGCCCCGCGCCACGCGCATGATCTGTTCGGCGAATGCCTTGGAATGGCGTTCGGCGTTCATCGACATGAAGCTCTGCAGTTGCAGAAGGCCCGGATAGACCAGCCGCCCCGCACCCTTGTACTTGAACCCCACGCGCTGGATCGCGGTCTGTTCCAATTGGCCCATGGTCACGCGGCGCCCGAAATCGGTGACATCGGTCGCGGCGGCATCCGGGTCGATCGGCCCCCCGATGAGCGTCAGCGAACGCGGCTGCGCCTCCGGGTCCTCACCCGCCAAATAGGCGGTGGCGGCGAGGGTCAGGGGGGCGGGCTGGCAGACGGCGATGATATGCGTATCCGGCCCCAAGGCGCGCATGAAGTCCACAAGGTAGAGGGTGTAATCCTCCACGTCGAACTTGCCTGCCGAAACGGGGATGTCGCGCGCATTGTGCCAGTCGGTGACGAAGACATCCGCATCCGGCAAGAGCGAGGCCACCGTCGACCGCAGCAGCGTCGCATAATGCCCCGACATCGGCGCGACCAGCAGGATCTTCCGCGCCATCGGCGCGCGGCGGCGCACGAAGAACTGCACGAGGTTGCCGAAGGGGCGTTCCACCACCGTCTTCACATCGACGAGGTGGTCGGTGCCATCCGGCCCGACGATGGAGCGGATGCCCCAGTCCGGCTTGGCCACCATGCGCCCGAAGGTGCGTTCCGTCACTTCGCCCCATGCGGCCATCATCGGCAGCACCGGGTTCATCGACAAGGCGAAGGCAGGATAGGACGCCATCGCCCGAGCGGTGGCCCCAAGCCACTCATTCGTGTTGCGAGCCGTCTCCATCATGTCGTAGGTGAACATGTACCGCACACTGCGTCTCCTTGTCCGGGTGGGCCTAACTCCGGCATTCACAGCTTTCCCCCCCGGTCCGGTGGCGATATGCTGCATAGCGGCGAGGATAGGGGGGAAATATTCGCATGACAACGGAAGACAACGACGCAGGTGAAAGACTCGTTAGGCTGAACGAGAATCTCGCCAAGGTCGAAGCGTTGTCGCAACGCCTCGTGTCGGCGATGGCAAAGCGCAAGGCGGTGGACAACGCCCTGCACGGCCCGGCCCCGGATGTCTACATGAAGGCCGCCTCGGCCTATCTGGCCGAGATGATGCATAACCCGGCCAAGATCCTCGAACACCAGATCAACTACTGGGGCAAAAGCCTGAAACACTACGTCGAGGCGCAGCAGACGCTGGCCAAGGGCGAATTGAAGGCCCCCCCGGATGCCACGCCCAAGGATCGCCGCTTCTCCAATCCGCTGTGGGAAACCCATCCCTTCTTCAACTACCTCAAGCAGCAATATCTGATGAACGCCGAGGCGCTGTCGGCGGCGGTGGACGACATGTCCACCCTCGACCCGGCCGACAAGCGCAGGGTGGAATACTTCACCCGCCAGATCGTCGACATGTTCTCGCCTACCAACTTCCTCGGCACCAATCCCGACGCGCTGGAACGCGCGATCGAGACGGATGGCGAAAGCCTCGTGAAGGGGCTGGAGAACCTCGTCGCGGATATCGAGGCGAATTCCGGCGACCTTCTGGTGACGCTGGCCGACAAGGAGGCCTTCCATGTAGGCCAGAACCTTGCCACCACCCCCGGCGCGGTGGTCTACCGCAACAAGATGTTCGAACTGATCCAGTACGCGCCCACGACCGAAAAGGTCCATGCGACGCCATTGCTGATCTTCCCGCCCTGGATCAACAAATTCTACATCCTTGACATGAAGCCCGCGAACAGCCTGATCAAATGGGTCGTGGATCAAGGCTTTACCGTCTTTGTTGTGTCTTGGGTGAACCCGGATTCCGGCTATCGCGACGTGGGTCTCGACGATTACATCCGCGACGGCTACCTGCGCGCCATGGCCGAGACGCGCCGCATCACGGGCGAGAAGCAGATCAACTGCGTGGGCTATTGCATCGCGGGCACCACCCTTTCGCTGACGCTGGCGCATCTGGAAAAGGCGGGCGACACTTCGGTGAAATCCGCCACGCTCTTCACCACGCTGACCGATTTCTCGGATCCCGGCGAGGTGGGCGTCTTCCTGAACGACGATTTCGTCAACGGGATCGAACGACAGGCGGAACAGGACGGGATCCTGTCGCGCTTCTTCATGTCGCGCACCTTCAGCTTCCTGCGCTCCAACGACCTGATCTACCAACCCGCCATCAAGAGCTACATGATGGGCGAGGCCCCACCCGCCTTCGACCTGCTCTACTGGAACGGCGACGGCACCAATCTGCCCTGCAAGATGGCGCTGGAATATCTGCGCGGCCTTTGCCAACAGGACCGTTTCGCAACCACGGGCTTTCCCGTCTTCGGCAAGCCCGTCACGCTTTCGGACGTCAAGCTGCCAATCTGCGCCATCGCCTGCGAGACGGATCACATCGCCCATTGGCGCGGCAGCTTCAACGGCGTGAAGCAGATGGGATCGAAGGACAAAACCTTCATCCTGTCGGAAAGTGGCCATATCGCGGGGATCATCAACCCTCCCTCCAAGGGCAAGTATGGCCATTACACGAACGACGGTCCCGTTTCCGGCGCACCGGAGGACTGGAAGGCAAGCGCGACCTACCATCAGGGCAGCTGGTGGCCGCGCTGGGGCGAGTGGCTCTCCTCGCGATCCGGCAAGAAGGTCAAGGCACGTGTGCCGGGCGATTCGGGGGCGGATGTGCTGGCCCCCGCGCCGGGCACCTATGTCACCGCGGTGCCAAACGCCTGATCCGTCGTGCAATTTCCGGTTGCGTGACGCATTCCGCCATTGCAATGCTGCAATGCAGAAAAAAGCTTGAATTGCTGCGCTGCAGCATGTATATCTTTGCTCATCAGGAAACGACCTCACACCCGAGACCGCTTGATCGGCCCGCCAGGAGCAAAGAAATGACCAAGACAACCGATTTCACCAAAGTCATGCAGGACATGATGGCTTCCTTCCCGGTCGATGCTTCGGCCATGCAGAACGCGTTCAAGACGCAGGCCGCGATGGGCGAGAAGCTGTCGAAAGTGGCTCTCGAAGCCGCCGAGAAGTCGACCGAAATCACCGCCAAATGGACCAAGGACACCCTCGCCAAGCTGGGCGATGTCTCCAAGGCCAAGACCGAACCGACCGACTACACCAAGTCGGTGACCGATTTCGCCTCTGCCTATGCCGAAATGGCCGCCGAGAACATGGCCGCCTTCGCCGAAGTGGCCAAGAAGGTGCAGATGGAAACCGTCGAACTGATGCTGGCGGCCGGCAAGGACTTCTCGGAAGACGCGACCGCCGCGGTGAAGAAGGCGACTGCCGAAGTCACCTCTGTGGCCAAGAAGGCCGCTGCGGCTGCGAAGTAATCCGCAAGGATCGGCGTCCCCGCACCTCCTCCCTGTCGGTCGGACGCGCTTTGGGCGGGCCTCGTGCCCGCCCTTTCTTTTTGAAAATCCCTGTCTTAAGCTTCTCTGCATTGCAGCCATTGCAGTTGCGAAAAGAATGGGGAGGGGGGCCTATGGCCGATACAGACAAGCCGCTTCTGATCAAGCGCTATGCCAGCCGCAGGCTCTACAACACCGAGACGTCTGATTACGTCACGCTGGAAGATATCGCAGGCTTCATCCGCGCCGGGCGCGAGGTGCAGATCGTCGATCTGAAATCCGGCGACGACCTGACACGGCAATACCTTCTTCAGATCGTTGCCGAACATGAGGCGAAGGGCGAAAACGTCCTGCCGATCAATGTGCTGACCGATCTCGTCCGCTCCTACACGACCGAGATGCAATCCGTCGTGCCGCAATTCCTTGCCGCCTCCTTCGAGATGCTGCGCGAGGGACAGTCGAAGATGATGGAAAACCTGTCCTCCTTCCCCAACCCGATGGCCGCGATGCCGGGCTTCGAGGCGATGCGCAAGCAGCAGGAGGTCTTCATGCAGGCCTTCATGGGCGGCCTTCCCGGCTGGGGTGGCAGCGGTCCGGCCAAGGAAGAGGGGGCCGAGGCGCAGCCCAAGGATGCCGAACTCGCCCAGATCAAGGCCCAACTGGCCGAGCTGCAGAAGAAACTCTCCAAGCTCTGATCGGCGGAAAGGGGGCGTCCCATGACCGAAGGCCAGGGGCGCGTGACCCTCTGGGGGATCGAGGTCTTTCTGGCAGCGGCCGAGGAAGGGTCGATCTCCACCGCCGCGCGGCGGCTGGGCGTAAGCCCCTCCGCCGTCAGCCAGCAGTTGTCCTCGCTCGAGTCCGCGCTGGGCGCGGTCCTGATGGACCGCAGCGCGAGGCCCCTGTCGATCACCCCGGCGGGGACGATGTTTCGACGTCACGCGCAGGTCATCCTGAATGCCGAGGCCGAGGCGCGGGCCGAACTGGCCATGGCCGATCTGTCGGGCCTGACGACGTTGCGGCTGGGCATGATCGAGGATCTCGATGCCGAGGTGACGCCCCGCCTGCTGACGGAGCTTGCGGCCGAGTTGAAGGGCTGCCGCTTCCATCTGGAAACCGGTGCCAGCCACCATCTGCTGGAACAGTTGTCGAACCGCGCGCTGGACATGGTGGTTGCCGCCGATGCCACGCTCGACGCCCCCGAAGGTTGGCGTGAAGTGCATGGTCTTCTGGCCGAACCCTTCCTCGCTGTGGCGCCGAAAGGGGGCGACATCGGCAACCTGCCCCTGATCCAGTATACCACCCGCCATCTGATGGGCCGCCAGATCGCGGCCCATCTGGCGCGTCAGAACTTGCGCATCGGGGCGCGGTTCGAACTGGACAGCTATGCCCCGATCCTCGCCATGGTCGCGGCTGGCGCAGGCTGGACGATCCTGACACCGCTCGCCCTGCACCACGCCACCCGCTTCCGGGCAGAGGTGGAGGTGCACCCCTTGCCGTTCGAACCGCTGGCGCGCAGCCTTTCCCTGCATGCGAGGGCGGGTGTCCTGCGCGATATGCCGTCGGATGTGGCCATCCGCCTGCGTCGTCTGTTGCAGGCGCAGGTGGTGGAACCCAGCCGGGCCCTCTGGCCATGGCTTGGCGATACGCTACGGACCTTGTGACCGTCGAAAATTCTTCTGCGAAGAGTTTTGCGATCTTCCAAAGGAAGATCGCGACCGAACGCTTTCCGGATGAAGAGCCTTGCTCCTCAGCCCTTCACGTCCAATGCCGCATCCACGATCGCGCAGGCGATGTAATCGAGTTCCGCCTCCGTCAACCGCGCCGGAAGCCGGACGTCGCAGGCCCGCATCAGCATGGCACGCGTGCGCGGCAATTCCGGCATGGGGCCAAGGAACTGCCAGTTCCAATAGGCCCGCGCATTGCCCTCCGACAGGCCGAAGACCTGCACCGATACACCACGCGCCTTGGCCGCCTTCTGGAAGGCCCGCGCCTCGTCATCGGACCAGTCTCCCGTCAGGTTGAACTGGATCGAGTCGGGCGCGCGGTTCTCCTGTGGCAGGGCAGGGGGCACGGTCAGCAGGCCGCTCGCGTTCAATCGCTCCGCCACCCAGTCGTGATTGGCGCGTCCCTTCGTCACGCGCCGCGCGACCTCGGGCAATTGCGGACGGATCACCGCCGCCGAAAGATTCTGCATGCGCAGATTGTAAAGCGGCAACCTGTTCTGCCAATGGGCACAGGAATTCGACAGACCCGGATGCTTCTTCCAGTTCTCCTCATAGGCGCCCGACATGATGATCGCCCGCGCGGCCAGTTCCGGATCATCCGTCACCATGATCCCGCCTTCACCCGCATTCACCAGCTTGTAGGACTGAAAGCTGAAACAGCCGATCTTTCCGATGGTCCCGATGTTGCGCCCGTTCCATGTGGTGCCCAACGAATGCGCCGCGTCCTCTATCACCGGAATGCCGCGCGCGTCGCACAGCCCCATGATCGCATCCATGTCCGAGGTATGGCCGCGCATGTGGCTGATCATCACCGCCTGCGCATCCGCCAGTTTCGCCTCGAAATCCGCCATGTCCACGCGGTAATTTGCGCCCACCTCCACCAGCACCGGCACGCAATCGGCATGGACGATGGACGAGGGCACCGCAGCAAAGGTGAAGGCCGGGATCAGGACCTTCGCCCCCCGCGGCAGGTCCAGCGCCTTCAGCGACAGGAACAGCGCCGCCGAACAGGAAGACACCGCCAGAGCATAGCGTGATCCCAGCAGGGCCGCGAACTCCTCCTCCAGCAGCGCGACCGGCGCATCCTCCGGCGCGGTATAGCGGAACAGATCACCCGAGGAGAGCAGTCTGTCGATCTCGGCCCGCGCGGCCTCGGGGATCGGTTCGGCGTCATAGACATTGGGGGCGAGTGCCTGTCCGTCCGGGGCCATACCTGCACCTTTTCTGAAAATCTTCTTCTCGTTTTCTGTAAATAGGCAGCCGCCACATTTCCAGCGAGAAGTTCAGGACAGCAGGATTTTCCCCGCGCCACGGGGCAGGAAACCGCCGAAACTGGGGGTCACAGCCCTAGCCGGTCGCGCATCGAATACCAGGTCATCGCCAGCACGAGCATGGGCCAGCGCAGCACCGCCCCGCCCGGAAAGCGCGGCGTGGGTAGGCGCGCCATCAGGTCGAAGCGTTCGGCCTGACCTGCCACCGCTTCGGCCAGAATGCGCCCTGCCAGCGTCGCCAGCGCCACCCCATGCCCGGAATAGCCGGATGCCGACAGGACATTCGGCGCCACCCGCAGGAAACAGGGGTTGCGCGTCATGGTAATGGCCAGCGTCCCGCCCCATGCATGGTCGATCTTCACATCCTTCAGGCCGGGATAGATCTCCAGCATCGGCTTGCGGACGGTCTTGATGATGTCGGGAAAGCGGTAGCCATAGCTTTCCCCGCCCCCGAAAAGCAGCCGGTTATCTTCGGACAGCCGCCAGTAGTTCACCACGAACTTGGTATCTGCCACCGCCACCGGTTCCGCCAGAACCTCACCCGCGCGCTCGCCCAGGGGTTCGGTGGCAAGGATGAAGTTGTTGATCGGCATCACCCGTGCCGCCACCTGCGGCTCCAGCCCGCCGAGATAGCCGTTGCAGGCGAGGATCAGGTGATCGCAGATCACGCGGCCCCCCGCGGTCGTCACCACGGACTTTGCCCCATGGAGGATGCCCGTCACCTCCGACCGTTCATGGATTACCGCGCCCGCCGCCCGCGCCGCCCGCGCAAGGCCGATGGCATAGTTCAGCGGATGCACATGGCCCGCGCCCCGGTCCACCTCGCCCCCCGCGAACACGCCAGAGGGGATAAGCCGCCCGATCCCTTCTCGCGTCAGCGGCTCCACCTGATCATAGCCGTAATCGCGGCGCAGCTTCTCGGCATAGGCATGGGCGTCCCGCACCTCGCCCGCGCTCCAGCAGGCATGGGCGATGCCGGGGTGAAACCGCACCGGCATGCCATGGGCGGTGATCAGCCCGCGCACCATGTCTTTCGCCTCCTGCGCGAAATCCCACAGCCTGCGTGCATCCTCCCGACCGACGGTCGCCTCCAGCGCCTCCTGATCCAGCCGTTGCCCGCTGCCCACCTGCCCGCCGTTCCGCCCCGACGCGCCAAAGCCCACGCGATGCGCCTCAAGCACGATCACCGAAAGGCCGCGCCCGGCCAGATGCAGCGCGGCGGAAAGGCCTGTATATCCCGCACCTACAATGCAGACATCGGCCCTCGCCTCGCCCTGCAGGGGGGGCAGGGGGCCGAACTCCGCCCGTGTCGCGGCATAATAGGACGGGGGATAGTCCCCCGCCCGGTCATTGGCATGCAGAAGATTAAGCCGCATCAGACGTTCAGCAGCAGATGCTCGCGCTCCCACGGGCTGATGACCTGCAGGAACTCCTTGTATTCGTTGCGCTTCACGGAGTCGTAGACGCTGCAGAACTCCAGCCCCAGCGCCTCGCGCAGCAGGGCGTCCTCTTCCAAGAGATCCAGCGCGTCGCCGAGGTTGTAGGGCAGGTCCGTTTCCATGTTGTAGGCGTCCTGCGTGCATTCGGGGCGGGGCATCTTGCCCGCCTTCAGCCCCAGATAACCGCAGGCAAGGCTGGCCGCGATGCCGAGATAGGGGTTGCAGTCCATCCCCGCGAGACGGTTCTCCAGCCGCCGCGCCTCGGGTCCCGAGATCGGGACGCGCAGGCCCGTGGTGCGGTTGTCGCGGCCCCATTCGAGGTTGATGGGCGCGGCGAAGTCCGGGACATAACGGCGATAGCTGTTGACGTAAGGCGCCAGCAGCGCGACGGCGGCGGGCAGGTGGGTCTGCATCCCGGCGATGAAATGCAGGAATTCCGGCGTCTCGCCCCCCTTGCGGTCGGAGAAGATGTTCTTCCCCGTCTTCTTGTCCACCACGGAATGGTGGATGTGCATGGCCGATCCCGGCTCGCCCTCGATCGGTTTCGCCATGAAGGTGGCGAAGCAGTCGTGGCGCAGCGCCGCCTCGCGGATCAGGCGCTTGAAGAAGAAGATCTCGTCCGCCAGCGCCACGGGGTCGCCATGGGCGAGGTTGATCTCCACCTGACCCGCGCCGCCTTCCTGAAGGATGCCGTCGATCTCGAACCCCTGCGCCTCGGCGAAGTCGTAGATGTCGTCGATGACCTTGCCGTATTCATCGACCGCACTCATGGAATAGGCCTGTTTCCCTGCCGCGCGGCGGCCGGAGCGGCCCATGGGCGGCATGACCGGCATGTTGGGGTCGAGGTTGCGGGCGGTCAGGAAGAACTCCATCTCGGGCGCGACGATGGGCTGCCAGCCTTCGGCGTTGTAAAGCTCCACGATCCGCTTCAGCACGTTGCGCGGCGCGGTGGGGACGGGGCGGCCCGCCTGATCCTGCGCGTCATGGATGACCTGAAGCGTCACGTCCGCCGTCCACGGCGCGGCGGTGGCGGTGGAGAAGTCCGGCACGAGGATCATGTCGGGTTCGGTGAAGGCCCCCGACGGGTTGTCCGCCCATTCCCCCGTGATCGTCTGCAGGAAGATGGAGTTCGGCAGGAAATAGTTGGCCTGCTTGGCGAATTTCGAGGCGGGCATCGCCTTGCCCCGCGCCACGCCGGCGATGTCGGCGATGATGCATTCGACTTCATCCACGCGGCGGCCTGCGATGAATTCGCGCGCTGCCTCGGGCAGTTTCTCGGTCCATTTGGACATGTGTCACACTATGTTTTTTCGGGTTGCCCGCGACGCCCTGTCAGGCGCGCGGTTCCTTGAAGAAGGCGGCGATACGGCCCGCCATTGTCTTGTCCTGCAGGGCCAAGTCCAGACGGGCGGCGGCTTCGGCCATCACCTCGTCGGGCACCAGTCCCTTGCCCCGGGTCTTCATCAACCCATCAACGAATTCGGGGCGGAATTCGGGATGGGCCTGCACCGTCAAGGCGCGGTCGTCGTAAAGAAGCGCCGCGTTGTTGCAGAAATCGTTGCTGGCGATGACGGTCGCGCCGGGCGGGGCCTGCACCACCTGATCGCGGTGCCATGCGTTCAAGCGCAGGGTTTCGCCGCCGAAGTCGTAATCGGTCGCCCCCACGGCCCAGCCGCCCGCATAGCGTTCGACCTTGCCGCCCATGGCCTGCGCAACGATCTGATGGCCGAAGCAGATGCCCACGACCGGAACCCGCGCGGTGAAGGAGTCGCGGATGAACTGCTCCAGCGGCGCAATCCACGGGTGATCCTCATAGACCCCGTGGCGCGATCCGGTGATCAGCCAACCGTCAGCATCGCGGACAGAGGCGGGAAACTCCCCCTCGACCACTTTCCATGTGCGGAAGGTGAAGCCATGGCCGTCAAGCAGACGGGCGAACATGTCGGGATAATCCCCCATTTCTGGAGCAAGCGCCTCGGGCGCAAGGCCGGTCTGTAGGATGCCGATCCGCATGATGTGCCTGTATCTCTGTCCGCAAAAGGTAGTGTCTTGCCCGTGCCTTCGGCAAGGGCCCCGATCTTTCGCAGAAAAATCGTAGGCCCCACCCGCGCGCCCGACGAATTTTCTGCGAAAATTCCGGGCGCGCTCCCGGTCAGACCGTGTCGAGGTAAAGCTCGACCCTCTCGTTCTCGCTCAACTCGCCGATGTAGTGCAATTCCTGACGCTTGGTCTGGATCAGGTTCTTGATCAGTTCGGGATGGATGAAGCGCGGAACGATCGTGCTTTTCTCCAGCGCCTCGATCGCACCTTCCCAAGTGTCCGGAATCTGCGGCAGATCTTCCACCGCATAGGCATTGCCGGTGATCGGTGCGGGCGGTTCCATCGCCTGCGTGATCCCGTCCAAAGCCGCGCCAAGGATGGCCGCCAGCATCAGATAGGGGTTCACATCGCCCCCTGCGACCCGATGCTCGATCCGCCGTGCGGCGGGGTTGCCCGCCGGAATCCGGATCGCGCTGGTGCGGTTCTCGTATCCCCAGCAGATTGCGGTGGGCGCATGCTTGCCGGGCACCAGCCGCTCATAGCTGTTCTGGTGCGGCGCGAAGATCAGCGTCGAATCATGCATCGCGTTCAGGCATCCAGCCACGGCCGAGCGCAGCATCGCCGTCCCCTTCGGACCGCCGGAATCAAAGACGTTCTTGCCGTCCTCGTCGATCAGGCTGAAATGCGTGTGCAACCCCGATCCCGAATATTCCGGATAGGGCTTTGCCATGAAACTGGCCGCAAAGCCGTGCCGCCGCGCGAGGCCCTTCACCAGCATCTTGAACAGCCATGCGTCATCCGCCGCGCGCAGCGGATCGTCGCAATGCATCAGGTTCACCTCGAACTGGCCAAGGCCCGTCTCCGACGTGGTCGTGTCGGCGGGAATGTCCATCGCCTCGCAGGCGTCGTAGAGATCGGTGAAGAAGACGTCAAAGGCATCCAGCGCCCGGATCGACAGCGTCTCCGCCGCCTTCCGCCGCTTGCCCGACCGGGGCGAGGGCGGCACCTGCAAGGTCTTGCCGCTGTCGTCGATCAGGAAGAACTCCAACTCCATCGCCACCACCGGCGTCAGGCCACGCTCCTTGAACCGGTCCACGATGGCGCGCAGCGCATGGCGCGGGTCGCCCTCATAGGGTGCGCCATTCTCGCGGAACATCCAGATCGGCAGCAGCGCCGTCGGCGCCTCCAGCCAGGGCATCGGCATGAAGCCGCGCTCGGTGGGCCGCAGCACCCCGTCCTGATCGCCCTGCTCGAAGACCAGCGGGCTGTCATCGATATCCTCGCCCCAGATATCGAGGTTCAGGACCGAAAACGGGAACCGTGTCCCGTTCTTCACCACATTCTCCGCGAACCGCGCCGGAACGCGCTTGCCGCGTGCCTGACCGTTCAGGTCAACCGCGGCCACGCGGATGGTCCGCACGTCCGGATGCTTCCTCAGCCAATCCTTCATCATCATGTTTTCAGGCGGGGGAGCATGAAGCCCGGCCCCGGTCCTTCCCCTGTGTTTCGATCCCCTTCCATCCAGGCCCCATGCCCGGTGCCGCATCTTCGGCGGACCCGGGCGAAAGCCGCCCGAGGAATTTGATCAAATCTAGGCTACTATCGGATCACCTGTGGACGCAAGCGGATTCTGCCGCGCATGTTCGACGGCAGATGCCGGTTCAGGCGGCGGTTGATCAATCCGAAGACCCAGATCAGAAGCAGCGTCAGGCAGATGAAATAGAAGCCAACGATGGGGTAGGGGATGAAGGGGTTGAAGGTCTTGTCGGCGAAGTAATTCGCGTAATAAAGCGCGTCGCCCTTCTGCTGGAACGCCGGAAAGCCGGAAAAGAACACCAGCGTCGTGGCATGGAACAGGAAGATCGCCTCGTTCGTATAGGCGGGCCAGCCAAGGCGCAGCATCGTGGGCCACAGCACCCGCCGGAACCGCGACCAGCCGGTGATGCCATAGGCATCCGCCGCCTCCACATCCCCTTTCGGCACCGATTTCAACGCGCCGTGGAAGATTTCCGCCGAATAGGCCGCCGTATTCAGGAACAGCACGAACAAAGCCCCGGCCCAAGCCCGCGTCGTCCATGCCGTCTCGATGGTGATGCCAAGGACATTGATCCCGGCCTTGGGCAGCAGGACCAGCAACTCATAGGCCAGAAAGAACTGGATGAAGAGCGGTGACCCCCGGAAGACGAAGATGAACCATTCGGCGGGCTTGCGCAGCCAAGGCGACTGAGCCGCCTTCGCCAGCGCCAGCGCATTGGCAAGGAAGAACCCGAACAGCAGTGCCAGCACGCCGAAATAGATGTTCCAGATCAGCCCCGACCCGATCAGCGTGAAATGCTGGCACAGCGTATAGTCCGACCGCGGCAGCAACCTTTCGCCGATCCCGATGGATCGCAGCCCATAGGCCTGAATCGTTTCAAGGCAGGTCATAGGCTCCATCTCAGGCCCCCGCCTTGCGCAACTGCTCGCCACCCAGCGTGGCCTGCCCATGCGACAGGCGCCGCGTCAGCCGGGCAAGAAAGACCTCCGACACCCGCGTGAAGGCCAGATAGAAGACCAGCAGCGCAAGGAAATAGAACACCCGCCAATCGCCATGCGGATAGGGGTTGTTCCCGCTCGTCTTGGCGCTGCCCAATTCGCGCGCCCAATAGACGATGTCCTGTATGCCCAGCAGGAACAGCAAGGGCGTCGCCTTGATCAGGATCAGCCAAAGGTTCGAAAGCCCCGGCAGCGCATAGACCCACATCTGCGGCACCAGCACGCGGCGGAACACCTGCCGGGGCGTCATGCCATAGGCTTCCGCCGTTTCAAGCTGCGCGCGCGGCACCGCCTGCATCGCACCGTAAAGCACATTGGCCGCAAAGGCCCCGAAGACCAGCGCAAAGGTGAACACGGCAAGCCCGAAGGCATAGGCCGAATGCCAGATGGCGGGCGAGGTCGCCAGCGGTACCTTCGCCTCGGGGCAGACGCGGAATTCCGTGCCGTTCCAGACGGGCTGCGACAGATCGGTGCAGACGAACAGGTGCTTCACCCATTCAAGCCCCTGATCAAGCGCGATCACGAAGAATAGGAAATAGACGATGTCCGGCACGCCGCGCACGGCGGCGATGTATCCCTTGCCCAAGATCGACAGCGGCAGCACATGCGACCGCGCCGCCATCGCGCCCCCGAACCCGAAGGCCAGCGCAACCGGCGCCGTCACGGCCAAGAGCATCAGCACTGTCACGAAGGACCAATAGAAATTGAAATGCGTCCCCGTGGTCAGGTAGCAGCTCAGCCATGTCAGGCCGGAAAGTTGCGTGGGATCGGCGCAATATTCGAACATCGGAGCGTCGCGGGCGGCCCTGTGGGACCGCCCGCCTTTGCCTTAGAACGTCGCGGCTTCGGGGCCGAACCACTTGGTGATCATCGCGTTCAGCGAACCGTCATCCTTCATCGACTGGATGGCCGCGTTCATCTTTTCCTTCAGCTCGGTGTCGCTTTCGCGCAGGCCGATGCCGACGCCGCCGCCAAGCTGCACCTCATTGGCCAGCAGCACCACTTCGCCATTCGAATCGGCCGCGATCGGGGCCAGATAGTCCTTGTCGGCAAAGACGGCATCCGCTTCGCCGTTGCGCACGGCGGCGACGGTTTCATCCGGCGTCGCGAATTCCAGCAGGGTCGCGCCCGATTCCGCCACATAGCCCGCCTGGATCGTGCCGGTCTGCGCGGCCACGACCGCACCTTCACCCACATTCACATCCGCCGTCAGCGCCAGATAGGCCGACGAGGCCGGGGGGATGTAGTTCTGCGAAAAGTCGATGACCTCTTCCCGCTCATCCGTGATCGACATGCCGGCCATGATCATGTCGTAGTTGCCCGACTGCAGGTTCGGGATGATCGAATCCCACGCATTCTGCACGAATTCGCAGTTCAGCGAGGCGCGCTTGCACAGCTCGTTGCCAAGCTCGATCTCATAGCCGGTCAACTCGCCGGTGGCCTGATCGATATAGTTGTAGGGCTCGTAGGCGCCTTCCGTGCCAATCCGCACCACGTCCTGCGCCAGCGCGGAACCCGCGGTCAGCGCCATCAGCGCGGTGGCAAGTATCATCTTCTTCATCGGTATCTCCCTAGGGTTTGATGCAGTCTTTGGGGTTTGCCCCGGCCCTGTCGTTCAGGCCGTGGCGGAAAGGAAACCGCGCAGCCTTTCGGTCTGCGGGTTCCCGAAAAGCTGGTCGGGCGGACCCTCCTCCTCGATCTTTCCCTTGTGCAGGAAGATCACATGGTCCGACACATCGGCGGCAAGCTTCATGTCATGGGTGACAAGGATCATCGTGCGCCCCTCTTCGGCCAGCGCCTTGATGACCTTCACCACCTCCTGCTCCAACTCCGGGTCCAGCGCCGAGGTCGGCTCATCAAACAACAGCGCCCGGGGCTCCATGCACAGCGCCCGCGCAATCGCCGCCCGCTGCTGCTGCCCGCCGGACAGTTGCGCGGGCCAAGCCTCGCATTTCTCGACGATCCCCACCTTTGCCAGATAGCCGCGCGCCTTCTCCTCCACTTCCCGTGGATCGCGCTTCAGCACCGTCACCGGCGCCTCCATCACGTTCTGCAGGATGGTCATGTGGGACCACAGGTTGAACTGCTGGAACACCATCGAAAGGTTCGTGCGCATCCGCATCACCTGCGCCTTGTCGGCAGGGTGGCGGTTCATGCCCGTGCCGCGCCAGCGCACGGCCTCGCCCTCGAACTCGATCTCGCCGTCCTGACTGTCCTCCAGCAGGTTGCAGCAGCGCAGGAGCGTGGATTTCCCCGAACCCGACGACCCGATCAACGATACGACATGCCCGCGTGGCGCGGTTAGATCGACACCCTTCAGCACCTCGAGCGGGCCATAGCTCTTGTGCAGGTTGCGGATGCGGATGACGGGTGTGTCAGGGCTGTTGGGTGTCACTGTCGGCAGCAGCTTTGTTGTTGTTCGGGCCTATGTGGGGGCCGAGTAAGACCGATCAATCGGGGCAATGCAACGCCCTTTCGGCATGGTCCCTGCGTCACCGTCGCCGTTTTGATCAGTTTTCCTGCCCGATCCGGTCAGGCGCGGGCGGAATGGGCACCGCGAGATAGGCCTCGGCCGGAATGGCCACGATCCCGCGCAGATGCAGCCTGTCCCGATCCTGCGCGTCAAGCCGCGCGATGGCAGCCGCGACTGCGGCAAAGATCGCCCCCGCATCCCGGCCCTTGGCGGTGATATAGGGAAGGGCAGGGGTCGGGTCCGTTGCCCCCACCACCTTCACGCCCGACACATCCTCGAATTCCGAAATCAGCGCCCATGTCAGCGCGTCGATGGCCGCCAGTTCCGCCCGCCCCTCGGCCACGGCGACGAAGGATGCGCGATGCGACCCCGTCTCCACCCCCGGCCGCAGGCGGATGCCCCGCGCCGCCGCGTGGTTGACAGGGGCGGCCCATCCCGATTGCGACAGCCCGTCATTATAGGCAATCCGCGCGCCATCGAACGCCTTGAACACCCCGCGCGGATCATCGGCCTGCGCGATCAGGATGGACCGATAGTATCCCGGCGCGCAGCCCTCATTCCCGAAATCCGGCGTGCCGACCAGTTCCACCCGCCCATGCAGCCGCGCCCGATAGGGAAAGCCGCAGGTCTGCGACAGGATCAGGTCTGGGCTTTCCCATTGCGGCATCAGAACCGCATCGCCCCGGCGCAAGCCTTCCGGCGCGTCTATCCCCCGTGCGGCCAGTTCCTCGCGGATCAGGGCCCAGTAACGATCCGTCTCCGCCCTGAGTTCCGGGCGGTCATACATCGGCAGCGCGGCGATCATCCCCGTTCCGCCCGCTGCCGCGCCAACCCCGATTCCACATCCGTCAGCCCGAGAAGCGAAGCAACCATCCGAAGAAGCCGGTCCTCCTCGGCGTCCCGCATCCCGTCGGCCAGCGCGACGGACCACAGCGCCTGCATCAGCGCCGTCCGATCCTCCAGCGCCGTAGCCGATTTCAGCGCACGGGTGAACCGCACCGTATCGGGGGCGACCGCCTCCAGCTCCTCCGCCTCGGCCCGCAGCTTCGCCACCTCGAAAGGTCCGATGCCGTGATGCGACATCAGCACGCGGTCGATCCGCTCCACCTCTTCGGCGGAATAGAGGCCGTCTGTCTTCGCCACCCGCACCAAAAGCGCGGCCAAGGCAAGGCGCGCATCGGGTTCGGGCAGGCGGGCGGGTTCGGGGGCGCTCAGCGCGCGCAGGATGGCTTGCAGCATGGGCGCGATCCTAGCATCCGCCGCGCGCGCGGCAAGACGGTGCGCATCACGCCTCGGGGATCGCGATGCGCCCTTCCGACAGGGCGACCGCCGCCCCCCGGATGCGGATGGCCCGGATCGCGCCCGCCGCCACCTCCACTGTCATGTGCAGGTCCGAGGGTCTCCCCATCTCCACCCCCTGCCGCAGATGGAACCGCGCCTCCCCTTCCCGCAGCGCCCCGCTCGCCATCAGTTGCGCCGCAAGGATCGCCGTGGCGGACCCGGTGGCCGGGTCTTCCGGTATCCCCGCCGTGGGCGAAAACATCCGCGCCCGGAAATCGCAATCGCCGCCGGGGGTATAGAGATATGCGCTGTCCACCCCCGCCGCCGCCATCACCGCATCCCAATGCGGCTGCATCGCCCGCGCCCGTGCCAGCACGTCCAACGATTCCACCGGCACATAAAGGAACCGCGGCCCGCCCTGCCAGATGCCGGGGCGATGCGCGCCAAAGCCGATCTCGCCCGCCCCAATCCCCAGCGCATCGGCCAAGCTGCTATGCACCCGCCCCTCCGTCCCGTGCGGGATCACGGGCGCGGTAAACTCCGCCTCCGTCACTGCGCCCCTCCGCCAGACGATGACAGGCACCAGCCCCGCCTCCTCCTCCAGCACCAGATGCGCCTCGAAATCCCCCGGTCCCGCATCCATCCCGGCCAGCAGCACTGCGCAACCGATGGTGGGATGGCCCGCGAAGGGGATCTCCGCCGTGGGAAAGAAGATCCGCACCCGCGCCCGATGCGCGGGATCGCGCGGTGCCATGACGAAGATCGTCTCCGACAGGTTGAATTCCCGCGCGATGGTCTGCATCTGCGCCGTCGTCAGCCCATCCGCCCCCAGCACCACCGCCAACGGATTGCCGGTGAAGGCCCGCGTGGTGAACACATCCAGCGTGTGGAATTCAAGCATCGCCCAACCCCCGGAACAGCGCATCCAGCCGCGCGCATTCCCCGTCAATCCCATAGGGCGCATTGAGCATCCACATCCCCGATCCCACCATCCGATGCCCGTCCCGCGCTGGCGGGAACCGCACCTCATGCCGCAAGGCACCGGGATGCGCCGCCATCAGGGCGCGCAGCATCCCCTCATGCAGCCCATCCGTCAGGATCGGATACCACAGCGCGATGATGCCCACGTTCCATTTCCGCGCCACCTGACCCACGAATTTCGGGATCGTCTGGTAATCCGCCTTCACCTCATAGGACGGGTCGATCAGCAGCATCCCTCGGCGCGGGGTCGGCGGCGTGATCGCCAGCGCCATCTCGAACCCGTCGCGCTTCTGCACATGCGCCCCCCAAGGGGCCAGCAGCGCCGCCAGCGCCGCATGTTCCTGCGGATGCAGCTCCGCCAGATGCATCACGTCGCCCTCGCGCAGCCCCATCGCCGCCAGAAGGGGCGACCCCGGATAGGCCCGCGCGCCATGCATCGCTCGCACCCCCGCCAGCGACCGCAGATAGGGGTGATCCGGTGGAAACCCCGCCTCCAGCCGCGCGATGCCCTGCGCCGCCTCGCCGGTCTTTTCCGCCTCGGCCCCGCCAAGGTCATAAAGCCCGCGCCCAGAATGGGTCTCGATATAGGACAGCGGCTTGTCCTTCTGCGTCAGGTAGTCGATCACCCATGCCAGAAGCGCGTGCTTCTGCACATCGGCAAGGTTTCCCGCGTGATAGCTGTGCTGATAGGAAAGCATCCCCCCGCCTAACCCGGAACCCCGCCCCCGCGCAAGCCGCCCCCCGTCACCGCACCCGCAGGGCAGGGGCCTTCACCCCCCATTGACCCTGCCGCGAGAGGATGGGGCATCGGGATTGACGAATATAGCGTAAAGGGTATATAGCGAAGATGCGATGCGTGGTGGAGCTGGTGCCTATGGCTGCGCAGGAACTGGCCGACCTGCCACCGGGTCTGCGTGGCAGGATGCTCCGCCTGATCGCCTTGGTCGAGGAATATGGGATCGCCGCCCTGTCCGCACCGCATGGTCGGCAGATCGACGGCAAACTGTGGGAGATGCGGGTGATCGCAGCAGAAGGCATCGCACGCGGGTTCTACGTCACCCTGCAGGGTCGCCGCCTGATCATCCTGCATGTCTTCGTAAAGAAAAGTCAGGCAACTCCGCCGCGCCTGATCGAACTGGCCCGTCAACGCATGAAGGATATTGACTGATGCCGACGATACCCTTTGCTGAATTGAAAGCGCGCCTTCTGGCCGATCCCGAAGCCGCCCTCGCCTATGACGCCGCGGTAGAGGAATACGCCGCGCTCGAGGCGATGATCCGCGCGCGGGCCGAAACCGGGGTCACGCAGGCGGAACTGGCCGAACGCATGGGAACCACGCAATCCGCCATCGCCCGTCTGGAAAGCGGCCGCGTGTCGCCCACGGTCGAGACATTGCAGAAATATGCCCGCGCGCTGGGCAAGCGGCTGAAGATCGAGATGATCTGACGGCTCAGGCGTTTCCTGACGCAGGAAACGCGACGGAATTAGAAGAGACCTTCCTCATTTAAAGTTTGGACAGCGCAGTTTCGCGCCAGTTCTCGCAATACTCTTCAACACTTAGAAATCCGTACACCAAAGGATACACTGTACTTCAGGTCTCCGACCGTTCAGATAAATTGCGCGCAGGCAAGAATTGTAAGTCATGGAATGTCTAGATTCACTTACCAGCAATTCTTCTCAGGGCGCTAATCGCCTTGTCACCCCCTATAGAAGCGGCGATATACTTTGCCATCGTGCCAATCGTTGCCTGAGGATTGGCCATCGCCCTAATTTCTGAGCGCATTGCGTCAAGGGTGGGAGCCTGACTTCCGGTTTCCGTCTTTGTGACGCCCACTAGCATAGTGTCGCAATGACCGAACTCTGCCTCCAAAACATAATCAGTGAACCACCAATCAAGCGCCGCTGCTTTCCTTAGGTCGGACGTTGATATGTTTCTATAATAATCCCATCCGAGTCCGATCGTGCCTGCAGAGTTGCTTGGAAGCGTACGCGTTGTTCCGTGTTCAGGTCGACCAATACCGGCACATGACACTATAACGATGCCCCCGGGTCGCGTCATGCGGAGCATATTGGCAAACGTTTCGGCCCAGAATGGATTATGCTCAAAGCATTCGCATGAAATTGCTACGTCGAATGTGCCGCTCTCAAATTCGACTAGCTGCCCTTGCCCAACAAGATCCACTCCCCGCCCATCGGCAACGTCAACCCCAATGTAATCACAATCCTTAAAGAAACTTCGCACGCTTCCGTTGATATCCATGCTGCCAATTTCAATGACCTTTGATCGATCAAAGTAATTTGGAAGGTGGCGCCGAACTATTTCTACGAACTCTAGTTGCTGTTTGTGTGCCATTGTACCAGCTTTCCAACCTTCTACCGATCAGGTGTCAATTTTTCTTAACAAAGCGATAAAAATTACTCCTTTCAAGTGATTCTGCAACTTTGACCCTTAGGAATGCTTGCCAAGACGTCACATCTCGTTGGGTGTGGCGCTTGGCCGTGAACGGCAGATTGGGAGTGTCAGGATTGAGGTTAAGCCTCGGCGAACAGTAATGGGGCTTGGCTGGCTGCCAATAATTGCAGTCATGGCTAACGGAGCGGCACTTCATTCATCAAATGTCTGCTGAGGCCAACGGAAAGATCGCGAGCAGCGTCAGATTTCGCCCGACTCACACCAGCCGGCTCACCTCCACCGCCGCCCGCACGAAATCGGCAAAGAGCGGATGGGGCGCAAAGGGCTTCGACTTCAATTCCGGGTGGAACTGCACGCCGATGAACCACGGGTGATCCTTCACCTCGACGATCTCCGGCAGCCGCCCATCGGGCGACATGCCCGAAAAGATCAGCCCGCATTTCTCCAGCTTGTCGCGATACTGGATGTCCACCTCATAGCGGTGGCGGTGCCGCTCTTCGATCACCGCCTCGCCATAGACCTGCGCCACGCGCGACCCGTCCTTCAGATGCGCCGTATAGGCCCCCAGCCGCATCGTGCCGCCCTTGTCATCCGTCACCTTGCGCGCGACGACATGGTTGCCCTGCACCCATTCCTTCAGGTGATAGACGACAGGCGTGAACCGCCGCGCCCCCGCCTCATGGTCGAATTCCTCCGACCCCGCATTGGCCATCCCCACAAGATTCCGCGCCGCCTCGATCACCGCCATCTGCATGCCCAAACAGATGCCCAGATAGGGGATCTTCTTCTCCCGTGCGAATTGCGCGGCCTTGATCTTGCCTTCCGTCCCCCGTTCCCCGAACCCGCCGGGAACGAGGATTGCATGGAAGCCCTCCAGCCATGGCGCCGGGTCTTCACGTTCAAAGATTTCCGCGTCGATCCATTCCGCCCGCACCTTGGTCCGGTTCGCCATCCCGCCATGGGTCAGCGCCTCGGCGATCGACTTGTAGGCGTCTTCAAGCTGGGTGTATTTCCCCACGATCGCCACCCGCACCTCACCCTCCGGGTGGGTGATGCGATCCATCACATCCTCCCAGCGCGCGAGGTTAGGCTTGGGCGCGGGCGTGATGCCAAAGGCATCCAGCACCGCCTGATCCAGCCCCGCCCGGTGATAGGCCAAAGGCGCCTCGTAGATCGTCTTCAGGTCATAGGCGGGGATGACCGCCTCCTTCCGCACGTTGCAGAAGAGCGCGATCTTCTCGCGCTCCTTCTCCGGGATCGGATGTTCCGACCGGCAGACCAGCACATCGGGCGCAAGGCCGATCGACTGCAATTCCTTCACCGAATGCTGCGTGGGCTTGGTTTTCAACTCCCCGCTTGCCGCCAGATAGGGCAGCAGCGTCAGATGCATCAGGATCGACTGCCCGCGCGGGCGCTCATGGATGAACTGCCGGATCGCCTCGAAGAAGGGCAGGCCCTCGATATCTCCCACCGTGCCGCCAATCTCGCACAGCATGAAATCGACCTCGTCATCCCCGATCTTCAGGAAATTCTTGATCTCATTCGTCACATGCGGAATGACCTGTATCGTCTTGCCGAGATAGTCGCCCCGCCGCTCCTTCTCCAGCACGTTGGAATAGATGCGCCCCGACGAGATGCTGTCGGTCTGCCGCGCATGAACCCCGGTAAAGCGTTCGTAATGCCCAAGGTCCAGGTCCGTCTCCGCCCCGTCATCGGTCACGAAGACCTCGCCATGCTCGAAGGGCGACATCGTGCCGGGATCGACGTTCAGATAGGGGTCCAGCTTCCGCAGCCGCACCGTATAGCCTCGCGCCTGCAACAGCGCACCCAGCGCCGCCGAGGCCAGCCCCTTGCCAAGCGAGGACACGACGCCGCCGGTGATGAAGATATAGCGCGCCATGGTCGGATCTCCCGTGATGTCATGTCCAAAGGGGCGATGTAATCCCCCTCAGGGAATCGCATCATCACGGGAGTTAAGCCTTAATCCACCTCGGCCCGGCTTGCAACCGGACCGCAAGATGCAGGCCCATCCGTGGCTTTTCCGTCAATAAGTGGTGGTCACTCGCTGGCCGCGGGCGGTGTCGCCGGGGCATCCGCCGCAGGCGGCGTCAGCGGCGCATCCGCAGGGGCGGGCGGCAGCAGGTCAGACCCCGCCGGTGCTTCGCCCGCATCCGTCGCCGGGGCATCCACCCCGATCTGATCCAGCACCGAACCGCTGTCCGCGCTGCGCGCGGCAAGGATGGTCAGCGTCAGCGATGTCACGATGAAGGCCGCCGCCAGCGCCCATGTCAGCTTCTGCAACGCGGTCGCCGCGCTGCGCCCTGACATGGCATTGCCCCCGCCGCCCATGCCCAGACCGCCACCCTCCGACCGCTGCAGCAGCACGATGCCCACAAGCAGCAAGGCAAGGATGAGGTGGACGGTGAGGACGACGTTTTCCATATGCAGGCTTTCCGCGAACTGACGCGCCTATCTAGGCGCAAGGCGGAAAGGGTGCAAGTCCAAGCATCAGGAGGCCGGAAACTCTTCGCAGACGGCAGAAAGCTTGTTGCCGTCCGGATCGCGCACATAGCAGGCATAGAAGGACGGGCCGAAAGGCCGCAGCCCCGGCGCGCCCTCGTCGCTCCCGCCATGTGCCAGCGCCGCGCGATGGAAGGCATCCACCGCATCGCGGCTCGGTGCCACAAGCGCAGGCATCGACCCGTTGCCCACCGTCGCGGGCCTACCGTCGAAGGGCCGCGTGACCCAGAGCCTGCAGCGACTGTCATCAGGCGCGGCATAGCCGATCTCGGTTTCCAACGTGCGGGCGCGGATCAGGCCCAGCGTCGCCATGACCGGATCATAAAAGCGCTGCGCGCGGGACAGATCGTTGGTGCCGAGTGTGATGTAAAGGAACATGCGCGCGACCCTGCCGCCGCTCCGCCCGCGCCACAAGCCCCAAATCATCGCGGAGAAATCGGGAAATCCCTTCGAACGAATTTGGTCCGCCCCCCCGCCGCCGCGACCATTTCCCCGTTTCCAACCCAAGCGCACCCCGCTATAGGACGCACGGTTTCACCGGACCGAAAAGGACAGTCCCGATGGCAAACGTGGTGGTCGTGGGCGCCCAGTGGGGCGACGAGGGCAAGGGCAAGATCGTCGACTGGCTGTCGGAACGCGCCGACATCGTCGCCCGCTTCCAAGGCGGCCACAACGCGGGCCACACGCTGGTCATCGACGGGAACGTCTACAAGCTCTCGCTCCTGCCTTCGGGCATCGTGCGCGGCGGCAAGCTGTCGGTGATCGGCAACGGCGTCGTGCTTGACCCCTGGGCGCTGCTGTCGGAAATCGAAAAGCTGCGCGGGCAGGGCGTCGACGTGAACCCCGACAACCTGCTGATCGCCGAGAACACCCCCCTCATCCTGCCGGTCCACGGGGAATTGGACCGCGCGCGCGAAGGTCAGGTCGGCGTGGCCAAGATCGGCACCACCGGGCGCGGCATCGGCCCCGCCTATGAAGACAAGGTGGGCCGCCGCACCGTCCGCGTGGCCGACCTCGCCGACGAGGCGACGCTGGACCTGCGCATCGGCCGCCTGCTGACGCATCACAACGCGCTCCGCGCTGGCCTCGGCCTCGACCCCATCGACGCCGCCGCGCTGAAGGCGCAATTGCTTGAGGTCGCGCCGAAGATCCTCCCCTACGCCAAACCCGTCTGGAAGGTCCTGACCGAAGCCCGCCGCGCGGGCAAACGCATCCTCTTCGAAGGCGCGCAAGGCTCGCTCCTCGACGTGGATTTCGGGACCTATCCTTACGTCACCTCCTCGAACACGCTGGCAGGCATGGCCGCGACCGGCACGGGGCTTGGCCCCACCGCCGTCGATTTCGTCCTCGGCATCGTGAAGGCCTACACGACCCGCGTCGGTGAAGGCCCCTTCCCGACGGAACTCTTCGACGCCGATGGCGAACGCCTCGGCGAGCGCGGCCATGAATTCGGCACCGTCACGGGGCGCAAGCGCCGCTGCGGCTGGTTCGACGCAGTGCTGGTGCGCCAGACCTGCGCCACCTCTGGCGTGTCGGGCATCGCGCTGACGAAACTCGACGTGCTGGACGGGTTCAAGACGCTGCGCATCTGCACGGGCTATGAACTCGACGGCGAGAAACTCGACTACCTGCCCACCGCCGCCAACCTGCAGGCCCGCGTCAAACCGATCTACGAGGAAATGGAGGGCTGGACCGAATCCACCGCCGGCGCGCGGTCCTGGGCCGACCTGCCGGGGGCGGCGATCAAATATGTCCGCCGGATCGAGGAATTGATCCAGTGCCCGGTCGCCCTACTTTCCACCTCGCCGGAGCGGGACGACACCATCCTCGTGACGGACCCCTTCGCCGACTGACGAAAGGCCCCGCATGGCGCTCTCCTACAAGACCCGCCGCAAGCTCTCGCTGCTGATCCTGCTGGTCGGCCTGCCGCTCTACATCGTTGTCGCGGTGAATGTGGTGGGCCTCTTCGACCGCCCGCCGATCTGGCTGGAACTCCTGATCTATGTCGGCCTCGGCATCCTCTGGGCACTGCCCTTCAAGGCGGTCTTCAAGGGCGTGGGTCAGGAAGACCCCGACGCGCCCCCCCGCAATGACACCGAATGAAACGGGAAAAAGGCGGACCCGTCAGGTCCGCCCTCCCCTTGGGGCCCGGTTGGCAGCGCCCGGCCCTCTATCCTGTTCAGATGATGCCCGGACCTAGCCCGCGATCTTGCGCGCCTCGGCCAGATAGCGCGACTCTTCCGACACGGTGAACTGCCCGCGCCGCACCTTCGCGATGCGCCCCTCGCGCAGCAGCGTGCCGAAACTGCGCAACCCATCCTCGCGCTGGAAACTCTCGGCCGGAACCACCGTCGTCAGGTTCCGCATCAGTTGCGGGCGGCTGAAATGCGGGCGTCCCTCGACCCCGGCCAGATAGGCCGCTGAGGCTTCCAGAACTTCCTCAAGACCCACCGCGCCGACCCGTTCGACGAATTCGGCAAAGCCGCGCGCATCCCCGAAGAGGTTCGAGACATCCTCCTCCTCGTCCTCCTCGTCATCCACCTGCGACCCCATCTCCGCCGCCGTGGCCATGCCCAGCCCGCCCGAAGAAACGCGGCGCGGCCGGATCGGTGCCGAAGGGGCGGTAGGCGCAGCGGTCATCGCCGTGCTGCGCGGACGGTCGATCCGCTGTTCCGAGACAAGCACCAGCGGGGCAGGGCGCTCGCCCGATGCAGCGGCCTGCGCGCCGCCGCGTCCCGGCAGCGCGGCCTTCACGGCCATCGCCAGATCGTTGCGATAACGCGCAAGGCGCGACACGGTCTCTGTCTCGCCCGTCTTCTCGCCCGCGACCTTGCGATCCGCCACGGTGGCGGCAACGGCCGCCTTCAGATGGGCAATCGCCGATTGCCGACGCTTCGTCTCGCTCCCCGACATCTCGCTGTCGGTCTGTTTCATCAGGCGCCCCAGCGCCTCATCCGCCGAGGGCCCCTCAAAGCCGCGGCGCGGCTCGGCCTGGGCCGATGCGGCGGTTTCGGCAAAGGGATGATCCTCTTCCTCGTTCTGCATCAGCGCCGCGAGTTCACGCTGCAACGCGGCCTCATCCTCGGCCGAGAGCAGGGGCGTGCGCCCCTCCGCCATGCTTTCCGCGACCTTGGCCTGCACCGCGTCGATCTCGCTGCGGTCCTGCGGCGCGCTTGCCGCCACGGGTTCCGCGACGACGGGGGCAACCACAGGCTCGGCAGCAGGCTCTGCCGGGGCAACCTTGGCCTCCACCACGGGTGCAGGCTCTGCCGGGGCAACCTCCGCCGCCTTCGCCTCGATGGCCCCCGAAAGGTCC
Organism: Tabrizicola sp. M-4; assembly: GCF_051132405.1. Lineage (GTDB taxonomy): Bacteria > Pseudomonadota > Alphaproteobacteria > Rhodobacterales > Rhodobacteraceae > Paragemmobacter. Next base: position 2,853,327 of record NZ_CP128606.1, on the reverse strand, counting down.
TCGCCGCGACGGATGCGCACAACGCGCGCCCGCGCCTTCATCAATTTCTCCGCAGCCGTCGGGCGCGGGGCCGCCACCGGTGTCGGTGCGGGCAGATCGGCGACAGGCTCCGCCTGCACGTCCTCCTCCACCGCTTCCTCCGGCTCGGCTGCCTCATCGACCGGGGTCTCCGCCGCGATCTCCACCTCCTGCGGCAGAACCGCCTCAGCCTCGGCCTCCGTGACCACGGCCTCTGCCACCGGCTCCCCGTTCGCTTCTCCCTCGGTCGCACCGCCCAACACGCTGTCCAGCGCGGCCAACATCCCGGCATCGGCCGCGACGCCCTCTTCCTGTTCCGGCCAGATATCGGCGACAATCTCGCCACCTGCGATCGGGGCGCTATCCTCTTCTGCCTCCTCGGCAGGGCTGTCCACAGCCGCCTCCGGTGCTGCCAGCGCCGCCATCACGGCATCCGACACATCATCCGTCGCGGCCTGCTCGGCCACCTCCTCCGGCAGCACGACCTCAGGCTCCGCCGCGATCCCGGCCCCCGCCTCGGCCACATCCTCGACGGCAGGCGCATCCGCCTGCGCCGCTTCCATCACCGCGCTCAGGTCGAAATCCGGAACCGCAGGCTCCTCCGTCGGGGCGTCGAACACCCCCTCATCCACGGCCTCGACCTCCGCCTCTTCCAGCAGGGCCGCTTCGATCCCACGCTCTTCCGGCAATTCCGCCGCATCCGGCGCGATATCCTCGGGAAGGAAATCCGCCAGCGCCGATGCCACCCCGGCATCCAGCGCCTCCGTCTCCAGATCCTCGGCATAATCCGGCAGGGCAAAGCTCACCACCGGCGTCGTCTGAACCGCCGCCGCGGCTGGCTGCGCCGCCACCTCGGACCGCAGACGGGACAGTTTCTCCACCACCGACTCGCCAACCGCGGGCGCGGCCACCACGCTCGGCGCAGGCACCTCGGCGGCGGGCCTCACCACCTCGGGCGCTTCGGCAACTGGGGCAACAACGGGTGCCACCGCCGGCATCACCGCAGGCGCGGCGACAGGCGCTGCAACCGCCGGCTCACCATCGGCATCGGATGCCCGCAGCACCACGCCGTTTTCCTGAATCTTCGCTTCCACCCGCCGCTGGATCTCGCGCTCGGCAATCCGGTGCAGCATCGCCGCATCGGGGGTAGGGGGCTCGGCCCCGAAGTAACGGTCCTCGGCGGCGAGGTCGCGGAAATATTCCGCAATCGCCTTCATCGTGTTGAAGGGATCGTCGAAACCTTCAAGAGTACAGGAGAATGTCCCGTACGAGACCGTCAGAATCTTACTCGCACCGTTCATCGGATGCTCGCTTTGCCCAGTTTCGATGGCCCCAACTTACCCTGTTCCTGTTCCTTTTCATGGACAGATAGGGGTAATTTGAAGGATTGATTATGGCCCACGAACGCTCGATCTGCCTCAATTCGAAAGACAATATTGCCATGAATGCCCCCATTGTCCAATCGTCCGATGGGGTCACCCTCGTGGGCGGCGGACCCGTGTCGCAGGCCGAGTTCCGCCTTGCAATCAAGCGCGCGCCAAGGATCGTCGCCGCCGATAGCGGGGCCGACCGCGCCCTCGCGGCAGGCTTCACCCCCGAGGCGGTGGTGGGCGATTTCGACTCCATCTCGGATGCGGCGAAAGCACGGCTGGGACCGAGCCGATTGTTCCCGATTCCCGAACAGATGACCACCGATTTCGACAAGGCCCTCCGCTCCGTCGCGGCCCCCTTCACCCTCGCGCTGGGATTCGCCGGGGCGCGGGTCGATCACGGGCTTGCCGTGTTCAACAGCCTTGTCCGCCACCCCTCCCGCCGCTGCCTCGTCATCGGTCCGCGCGATGTGATCTTTCACGCCCCGCCGCGACTCGACCTCGCCCTGGAACCCGGCGACCGCCTCTCGCTCTTTCCCATGCAGCCCGTCACCGGCCAAAGCACCGGCCTCGAATGGCCCATCGACGGGCTGGACTTCGCCCCGCATGCCATGATCGGCACCTCGAACCGCGTCACCGCCCGCCGCGTGACGCTGCGCATGGACGGCCCCGGCATGCTGGTGATCCTGCCCCGCACGCGGCTGGACGCCGCCCTCAGATCGCTTCTGCCGGAAGGGTGGCAGCCGCAGCCCGCTTCGCCTTCGCGCTGATCCGCTCGCGGTGGATGACATACAGCCCCGACGACACGATCACCGCAATCCCGGCCCATGTCATCGCATTCGGGAAATCCCCGAAGATCAGGTAACCCAGCGCCACCGCCGCCACGATTTCCGTATAATGCAAAGGGGCCAGCGTCGCCGACGGGGCGTATTTCAGCGCATAGGTCATGCACATGTGGCTGACGCCTGCCCAGAACCCCACGCCGAACAGCCACAGCCAGTTCAACCCCTCCGGCATCACCGGATCGAATTCCGCCCAGCCCGTCCCGTCGAACAGGAACATCAGCGGCACGCAGATCACAATCCCCGCCAGCGAGGTGTGCAGCTGCATCGTCACCGGGTGCATATAGGCCGCCATCGCCCGCGTCACCAGCATGTAGAAGGCAAAGAAGAATGCCGTCCCCAGCGGCCACAGCGCCACATAGCCAAACGCCGCCAGCGATGGCTGGATCACCAGAAGCGCGCCCCCGAACCCCACCGCGCTCGCCGCAATCCGGCGGGGTCCCACCTCGTCGCCAAAGATCAACCGCCCAAGGATCAGTAGGATGAACGGCTCGACGAAAGCGATGGCCAGCGCATCCGCCACCGGCATCACCGCGATCCCCGAAACGAAACTGAACGTCGACAGGATCAGGAACACCGCCCGCAGGAAGACGAAGCCCAACACCCGTGGCGATACCGCCCATGACAGGCCCATCCACAGCACGATGGGCAGCATCAAGGCCCCCTGCACCACGAAGCGCGCGGTGGTGATCTGCCCCACCGGAATGCCATTCTCCGCCGCCAGCTTGGACGCCACGTCCAGAAGCGGCGCCAGCATGCAAAAGCACAGCATCAGGACGATGCCGGGGAAGATGCGGTCCTGTCTCATGCCTCGGGCCTAGCCGCCCCGCGCCGCCCCGTCCATTCCGAAACCGACATTCCCCTTGCCTAAAGGCCACCTCTCCGCAATCTTCCGTGGAAATTAACGAAGATTACCAAAAGGGTGCGCCCCTTGTTCCTACTGCGGCAGGCCGGGCTGGTTTTCCTGTCCAATCCCAAGACCGCTTCCCAAGCGGTCCTCGCCATGCTCGCCCCCCATGGCGAACGGCCCGAGGCCGCGCGCGCCACGCCCCATCTGAACGCCCGCACCTATGCCAACCGCTGGGCCCCGCGCCTTGCCGCCCAATATGGCCAGACCTTCGAAACCGTCGCCGTCATGCGCCAACCGCTCGCCCGCCTCCACAGCTGGTTCCGCTACCGCCAGCGCGACGCGCTGATCGGCAAACCGAATTCCACCCAAGGCCTCACCTTCCCGCAATTCGTCGAGGCCGCGCTTTCCGACGAACCGCCTCCCTATGCGGCGACCGGGCGACAGGACCGCTTCCTGGGCTTTCTCGACGGCGGCCCGCCCGTGACGCATATCTTCGACCATGCCCAGATCGACCTGCTGGTCGACTTCCTCTCCGAACGGCTCTCGGTCCCGCTCAAACTCGACCGTCGCAACATCTCGCCCGGCTCGCCGCAGCTTCCCGATCTGCCCCCGGGCCTTGCCGCCCGCTACGAACGCGCCCACCGCAGCGAGATCGCGCTTTACGACCGCGTTTCAGAAAAGGGCCACCTCGTCACCCTCTGATCAGCAGTTGGGAACGTTCACCGCCAGCCCGCCAAGGCTGGTCTCCTTGTATTTCTCATGCATGTCGCGGCCCGTCTGGCGCATAGTCTCGATGCAGACGTCAAGGCTCACCAGATGGATGCCATCCCCCCGCAGCGCCAAGGACGCTGCCGAAACCGCCTTGATCGCGCCCAGTCCGTTCCTCTCGATGCAGGGCACCTGCACCAGACCCTTCACCGGGTCGCATGTCATGCCCAGATGATGCTCCAGCGCGATCTCCGCCGCATTCTCCACCTGTTCCGGCGTCCCGCCCAACACGGCACACAGCCCCGCCGCCGCCATAGCCGCCGCCGACCCGACCTCCGCCTGACAGCCGCATTCCGCGCCGCTGATGCTGGCATTGTGCTTCACCAACCCGCCGATCGCCGCCGCCGTCAGCAGGAATTCCCCCACGCGGGACGAGGACGCCCCCGGCACATGGTCCAGCCAATAGCGGATGACCGCAGGCACCACCCCCGCCGCGCCATTCGTCGGCGCGGTGACGACCTGACCACCCGCCGCGTTCTCCTCATTCACCGCCATCGCATAGAGCGACATCCAGTCGTTGATCGTATGCGGCGGCGTCATGTTCAGCCCCCGCTCCGCCATCAGCGCGTCATGGATGCCCTTGGCCCGGCGCCGCACCTTCAACCCGCCGGGCAGGATGCCCTCACCCGCCATCCCGCGCGTGATGCAATCGTTCATCACCTGCCAGATGCGCTCCATGCCCCGGTCCAGATCGGTCGCCGAGCGGAACTTCAACTCATTCGCCCGCTTCATCGCGGCAATGCTCAACCCTGAGGCCTTCGCCATGGCCAGCATCTCATCGGCCTTCTCGAACGGATAGGGCACATCCGCCCGCGCCTTGGCCTTGCCGCCCCCCGCTTCCGCCAACTCCCCCGCCGTCAGCACGAAGCCCCCCCCGATGGAATAATAGGTCTCCTCCATGATCACGTCGCCCTGCGCGTCGGTCGCCTTCAGGATCATCCCGTTCGCATGCCCCGCCAGCGCGGGACCATAGTCGAAGACCAGGTCCTTGCCCGGATCGAAGGCCATCTCGCCCATTCCCGGCACGTCGATCACCTTGCGCGCCTTGATATCCGCCAGCACCGCCTCGGCCTTCGCCGCGTCATAGGTGGCAGGTTCGAACCCCGCCAGACCAAGGATCGTCGCCCTGTCCGTCGCATGCCCCACCCCGGTAAAGGCCAGCGACCCATGCAGCGATGCCCGCAACCCTTTGAAATGGAACGGCGACGCGCGCATCTTCTCAAGAAACCGCGCCCCCGCCACCATCGGCCCCATCGTATGGCTCGATGACGGGCCGACGCCCACCTTGAACATGTCGAAGACGGACAGGAACATGCAGGCTTACCCCTCGGGATCGCTGAAGAACCGCCCCGACAGCCCATTGGCAGCGGCGGCTCGGATGGTGGCAGGCCGCGCCTCGCAGGCAACGGCAATGGCATGCAGCGCAGGGAACCCCTGTGCGGAAATGGCAAGATCAGCGGCCCAAGGAAACGCCTTCATCCAGCGTAAAAGCATGGAAATGTAAATTCCCAGAACCCCCGGCCGCTCTGGCAAAAGCCAGTCGGGCCGCGTCGCGGCCACCGCCTCCAGCGCCGCCAACCGCTCCAGCAGCCGTGCCCGCGCCGCCTCGGCCACGATGCGGGCATGGTCCTCGCTGATCCGGTAGGGATGGATCAGATCCATCACCGCCGTGTGGATACCGTTGTTCACAAAGACGAACCAAGACAGGAACGCCCCCCGCTCCGCCGCGCCCGGCGCAGGCGCAAGCCCGTGCCGCTCACCCAGATACAGAAGGCAGGCCCCCGTCTCGAACACCGCGCCCTCCGGCGTCTCCAGCGCAGGCACAAGGCCCATCGGATGCCGCGCCAGATGCGCGGGCGCCTTCAACTCCCCCGCCTCCAAGTCAAGAAACCGCGCCTCATAGGGCACGCCCGCCTCTTCCAGCGCGACATGCACCGCCAGATTCGCGAAATCCTGAACGCCGTACAGCCGATACACCATGCCGATCCCCGCGCCTCCCTGCGCCGCCACACCATGCGCTGCCACAATAGGGCAGGCGGTGCCGAAAGCGACAGTCTTGCGCGCCTTTCCGCACCGCGCCACCGCCAAAGCGGCATTCACCACTCCTTAACGCCTCTCCCCCATCCTGTGCCCATATCCTCCAGAACGGAGCCGATCATGCGCCCATTCCTCCTCTCTGCCCTCCTCGCCCTCCCCGCCACGGCGCAAGAGGCCGCGCCCTTGCCCATATCGCTGCCCTCTTCCCTCCCGCCCGACGTGGCGGAGGCCATCCTCGCCCGCCCCGACCGCTTTGCCGACATGGCCGCCGACCTGATCCACGGTCACGGCACCGGCGGCACGATCAGCCCCGCCACCATCGAAACCGCCATCGCGCTGGATCGTGCCTTCTACCGCACCCGCGCGCTGCGCCCCTTCCACGAATCCGATCTCGACGGCGACGGCACCCTCACCCCGGCCGAACTCGCCGCCCGCGCCGCCACCCTCTCGCCCCCCGGCCGCGCCCGCCTGATGCGCGACGCCACCGCCGCCGACGCCGATGCCGACGGCACGCTCACCCCCGCCGAACTCGCCCCCTATGCACAGGCGCAGGTGGCCCGCGCGCTGCGCCCGCTGGACGAGGGGCTGATGCGCGCCGCCGCCGCCTTCGACGCCGATGCCGACGGCCTGACGGCGCTGACGGAAATCACCCGCGCCCTGCGCACGCTCTCCCCCGCCGATTGACCGCCGGGCAGGGCAGGGGGCGGCATTTCGCCCTTACACGCCCCGCCCGCTTTGCCTATAAGCAGGGGCAAGCCGCGAAGGAGATGCCCCATGCCCGCAGACCTTTCCCCCATCGACAAGGCGAAATTCGTCGCCGCGAAACGCGCGACCGAATTCGTCGAGGATGGCATGAAGCTCGGCCTCGGCACCGGCTCCACCGCCGCATGGATGGTGCGCTGCCTTGCCGAACGCATCCGTGAAGAGGGGCTGCGCGTCACGGGCGTCCCCACCTCCACCCGCACGGCGGAACTGGCGGCCTCCCTCGGCATTCCCATCACCTCGCTCGACGATGCCAAATGGCTCGATCTCACCATCGACGGCGCCGATGAATTCGACCCGCAACTCGCCCTCATCAAGGGCGGCGGCGCGGCCCTCCTGCAGGAAAAGATCGTCGCCACCGCCTCCGACCAGATGATCGTCATCGCCGATGCCGCGAAAGAGGTCAGCCAGCTCGGCGCCTTCCCCCTCCCGGTCGAGGTCATCCCTTTCGGCTGGCAGACGACCAAGGCCCTGATCGAGGAAACCCTCGTCTCCCTCGACGTCCTCAACCGCGACTGCACGCTGCGCATGAACGGCGACCGCCCCCTCGTCACGGATGAGGCCAATTACATCATCGACCTGCATCTGAAACGCATCGGCAACCCGCGCCAACTGGCGCTCGTGCTGAACCAGATCCCCGGCGTCGTGGAAAACGGACTCTTCATCGACATCTGCGACATCGTGGTGATCGGCCATGGCGATGGCCGCGTCACCGTGCGCGACATCAATCAGGGGACCGAGGGCGAGGATTTCGTCGAATTCGCCCCCTCCGACAACATCTTCGCGGATATGGAATGACCTTCGACACCGACCTCTTCGTGATCGGCGGCGGCTCCGGCGGCGTCCGCGCCGCCCGCATCGCAGCAGCCGAAGGTGGCGCCCGCGTCATGCTGGCCGAGGAAAGCCGCATGGGCGGCACCTGCGTCATCCGGGGTTGCGTGCCCAAGAAACTCATGGTCTTCGCCTCCGCCTTCCCCGACCTGATGGAGGATGCCAACGCCTATGGCTGGCGCGTGAAATCCGAAGGCTTCGACTGGCCGCGCTTCCGCTCCGCGCTCGAGGCGGAACTGACGCGGCTGGAAAACGCCTACCGCTCCACCCTGACGAATGCGGGCGTCACCATCCACGATGCCCGGGCCACGGTGGTCGATCCCCATACCGTGCGCCTTTCAACGGGCGAGACCTTCACCGCCAAGCACATCCTCATCGCCACTGGCGGCTGGCCCTTCGTTCCCGATATTCCGGGCCGCGACCTCGCCATCACCTCGAACGAGATCTTCCACCTCGACACCCTGCCGAAACGCGCGCTGGTGGTGGGCGGCGGCTACATCGCCTCCGAATTCGCCTGCATCCTGCACGGCCTCGGCGTCGAAACCACGCAATACTACCGCGGCGCGCAGATCCTGCGCGGCTTCGACGATGAATCCCGTGGCCATGTCGCCAATGCCATGCAGGCCCGCGGCATCGCCATCCATTGCGGCACCGATGTCCTGCGGCTGGAAAAGACCGCGACCGGCATCCGCGCCGTGGCCACCGACGGCAGCGAAAAGGAATTCGACCTCGTCCTCTACGCCACCGGCCGCCGCCCCAATGCCGCAGGCCTCGGCCTGCAGGAGATCGGCGTGAAATTCGGCCGCAACGGCCAGATCCTCGTCGATGACTGGTCGCAGACCGCCGTCCCCTCCATCTATGCCGTGGGCGACGTGACCGATCGCGTCAACCTGACGCCCGTCGCCATCCGCGAAGGCCACGCCTTCGCCGATACCGTCTTCCGGGGCATCCCGACGCGCTTCGACCACGACCTCATCCCCTCGGCCATCTTCACGCAGCCCGAACTCGGCAGCGTCGGCCTGTCCGAGGAACAGGCCCGCGACATCGAACCGATCGAGGTCTATTCCGCCACCTTCCGCCCGATGAAGACGCTCTTTGCAGGCAGGCCGGACCGCGTGCTGATGAAACTCATCGTCAGTCAGGCCACCCGCAAGGTTCTGGGCTGCCACATCGTCGCACCCGACGCGGGCGAGTTGATCCAGCTTGCCGCCATCGCCATCCGCATGGGCGCCACGAAAGAGGATTTCGACCGCACCGTCGCCGTTCATCCCACCATCTCGGAAGAACTGGTCACGATGCGCAAGCCCACCCGAAAGGGCTAGACGCGTCGCGCCAAGTGCTTGAATTTGGCGCGCGCATGCACAGTTTAAGCCGGACGCAAGAAAAAGGGTACGATCAATGGCAGGAAGCGGAGGTCCTTGGGGCGGCGGTGGCGGCCCCGGCGACGATGACCGGAACAACGGCGCACGTGGCGGCGACGACCGTCGCGGTGGCCGCAGGCCCGGCGACAACGGCCCCCAGATCCCCGAGATCGACGAGATCATGAAGAAGGGGCAGGAACAGCTCCGTGTCCTCATGGGCGGCAAGAACCGTGGCGGCTTCAACGGCGGCGGCGGTGGCGGCGGGCGCGATCCGAACGGCCCGATGGTCACGAAACAGGGCCTCATGCTCGGCGCGCTGGCCGCCGTCGGTCTCTGGGCCTTCATGTCCTTCTACACGGTCCGTCCCGAAGAACGCTCGGTCGAGCTTTTCCTCGGCGAATTCTCCGCCGTCGGCAATCCGGGCCTCAACTTCGCGCCTTGGCCCGTCATCTCGGCTGAGATCGTCTCGGTCACCGGCGAACGCACCACCGACATCGGCGCCGTGGGCGACGGGGGGATGGGCAACGGCCTGATGCTGACCCGCGACCAGAACATCGTCGACATCGGCTTTCAGGTGGTCTGGAACGTCGCCGATCCGGCGGCCTTCCTCTTCAACCTCGCCGATCCCGACGACACGATCCGCGCGGTGTCGGAATCCGCCATGCGCGACATCATCGCGCGCTCGGAACTCTCGCCCATTCTGAACCGCGACCGGGGCGTCATCGCCTCCGACCTGCAGACCAACGTGCAGAACACGCTGGACAGCTATCAGGCGGGCATCAACGTGATCCGCGTCAACCTGCAACGCGCAGCCCCTCCGGGCGAGGTGATCGATGCCTTCCGCGAAGTGCAGGCCGCGCAGCAGGAACGCGAACGCCTCCAGAACGAGGCCGACGCCTATGCCAACCGCGTGACTGCCGGCGCAAGGGGTGAGGCCGCGCGTCTGCTGGAAGAAGCCGAAGCCTACCGCGCTCAGGTCGTCAACGTGGCACAGGGTGAAGCCAGCCGCTTCCTCTCCGTCTACGAGGAATACGTCAAGGCGCCCGACGTCACGCGCCGCCGAATGTATCTGGAAACCATGGAAAAGGTTCTGGGTGGCATGAACAAGGTCATCCTCGACGGCGTCGCGGCAGGCGAAGGCGGCGGTCAGGGCGTCGTGCCCTTCCTGCCGCTCAATGAACTCAACCGCCCGGCTCCCGCTCAGGGTGCCGCCGCGACCGGAGCGACCAACTGATGAAAAGCGCGATCCTCCTTCCCATCGTCGCCATCCTCGGCGCAACCGCCCTCTCCTCGCTCTTCATCGTCGATGAACGGGAAAAGGCGCTGGTCCTGCAATTCGGTCAGGTCAAGCAGGTCAAGGAAGAGCCGGGCCTCGGTTTCAAGATCCCGCTGATCCAGGAAGTCGTGCGCTACGATGGCCGCATCCTCGGCCTGCCCACCACCCCGGTCGAAGTCACCATGCTTGACGACCGCCGTCTCGTCGTCGACGCCTTCGCCCGCTGGCGCATCACCAACCTCGTGGAATTCCGCGAGGCGGTGGGCGCAGGTGGCGAACTTCAGGCGCTCCGCCGCCTCGAAGGCATCGTCAACCCGGCGATCCAGCAGGTTCTGGGCTCCGTCCCCTCCAGCCGCGTCCTGTCGGAAGACCGCACCGCGCTGATGAACCAGATCCGCGACATCGCCCGCCGTCAGGCGCAGAACCTCGGGATCGAGGTGATCGACGTCCGCCTCACCCGCACCGACCTGCCCGACCAGAACCTCGAGGCGACCTTCGCCCGGATGCGGGCCGAACGCGAACGCGAAGCCGCCGACGAAATCGCCCGCGGTGGCGAGGCCGCGCAGCGCGTCCGCGCCAGCGCTGACCGGACGGTGGTCGAACTCACCTCCGACGCCCGCCGTCAGGCCGACGTCATCCGCGGTGAGGCCGATGCCGAACGCAACGCGATCTATGCCGAAGCCTTCGGTCAGGACCCGGAATTCTTCGCCTTCACCCGCTCGCTCACCTCCTATGAACGGGCGCTGCAATCGGGGAATTCCTCCATCGTCATGCAGCCGGACAGCGAATTCTTCGAATATCTCCGCTCCGACTCCGGCCGCGGCGACGTTCCGGGCAGGGCCGCGCCCGTTCAGGAATGACCTGGGCCCTCCTCGGCCTCGGCCTTGTTCTCGTGATCGAGGGGCTGGCGCTTGCGCTGGCCCCTTCGCGCATCGAACAGGTGGCGGCCTTCCTCGCCACCCTCTCCCCGGACCGGCTCCGCCTCATCGGCCTGCTTGCCGTCACGGCGGGCCTCATCCTCCTCTGGGCCTACCGTCAGCTCGCCGCATGACGGCAATCCCGCCCTTGAAACATTTGCCCCCGCAGGTTCACATGGTCTTGAGACGGCGCGACCCGGATTGCATTGCATTCCGGGCTTCCTAGCTGATGATGGCCAGCGTGCTCCGCCGCGCCGGATGGTCCCTCCGCGGCACCGCGAAACGAAAGGAGTTCGGAGTGCATTCCACATCCCTGTCCCCCATGGCCCGCGCCGCAGCGGCGCCGCGTCCCCGGTCACGCGTCTTCCTCGCCCTCGCGCTTGGCATGTCGCTGGCGCTGGGCAATGCGATGGACGCCGCCGCGCGGACAGCGCCGGAAAGCTTTGCCGATCTGGCCGAACAGATCAGCCCCTCCGTGGTGAACATCACCACCTCCGCCGTCGTCGCCGGCCCCGCCGGCAACGGCCCGATGGTCCCCGAAGGCTCCCCCTTCGAGGATTTCTTCCGCGACTTCATGCCCCCCGGTGCCGATGAAGGCCCCGCCCAACCCCGCCGCTCCGAGGCGCTGGGCTCCGGCTTCGTGATCTCCGAGGATGGCTATATCGTCACCAACAACCACGTCATCGAAGGCGCGGACGAGATCGAGATCGAATTCTTCTCCGGCGACCGGCTCAAGGCCGAACTCGTCGGCACCGACCCCAAGACCGATATCGCGCTGCTCAAGGTCACCTCCGACGAACCGCTCCCCTTCGTGCAATTCGGCAACTCCGATCTGATGCGCGTGGGCGATTGGGTCATGGCCATGGGCAACCCGCTGGGTCAGGGCTTCTCCGTCTCTGCGGGCATCGTCTCGGCCCGTGGCCGCGCGCTCTCGGGCACCTATGACGACTACATCCAGACCGACGCCGCCATCAACCGCGGCAACTCCGGCGGCCCGCTCTTCAACATGGACGGGCAGGTCATCGGGGTGAACACCGCGATCCTCTCGCCCAATGGCGGCTCCATCGGCATCGGCTTCTCCATGGCCTCCAATGTCGTGACCAAGGTCGTCGACCAGCTTCGCGAATTCGGCGAAACCCGCCGCGGCTGGCTCGGCGTCCGCATTCAGGACGTCACCCCCGACGTGGCCGAGGCCATGGGTCTGGCCGAGGCGAAGGGCGCCCTCATCACCGACGTGCCCGATGGCCCGGCCAAGGATGCGGGGATGCTCGCCGGTGACGTCATCACCACCTTCGACGGCAAGGAAATCGCCGATGTGCGCGACCTGACCCGTCAGGTGGCCGACAGCCCGGTCGGCTCCGCCGTCCCGGTCATCGTCCTGCGCGAAGGCGAAACCACGACCCTCTCCGTCACCCTTGGCCGCCGCGAAGAGGCCGAGGCCGCCGAGGTCGTCCCCGCCGCCGCCGAACCCGACGCCGCGCCGCAGGCGCTGGAACTGCTCGGCCTGACGCTGGCGCCGCTCACCCCGGAAACTGCCACCGAACTCGGCCTACCCGATGATGCCAAGGGCCTTGCCGTCACGGCGGTGGATGTCGCCTCCGAGGCCTACGGCAAGGGTCTGCGCGAAGGCGACGTCATCACCGAGGCGGGCCAGCAGCCCGTGGCCACCCTCGCCGATCTCGAGGCGCGGGTGACCGAGGCGCGCGATGCCGGCCGCAAGTCGCTGCTCCTTCTGGTGCGCCGCGCGGGCGATCCCCGCTTCGTGGCGCTCGGGGTGGACGAACCCGCCGCCGAACAGTGATCCTGCCCCGCGGCAGACGATGAAGGGGGGGTGGCCGGTCGACCGGCCGCCCCCTCTTTCATCCGATCTCCGACAAAAGCCGCGTGCGGAAACTCTCCATCCATTCCGCCCGCTCCGCCGCCATCCGCCGCCCCGCCGCCGTCTGCATCGCCGCCGCCACCGGAAACAGCTTCACCTCCAGATGATCCAGCGCAAAGCGCCGGTCATCCAACCCGCGCTCCAGCGCCATCGGGTCCGCCGCATGGAACAGCGCCGCCCCCATCTGACCCGCGATCAGGAACATCCGCGCAAGGCCGATGGCCCCCAGCGCCTCCAGCCTGTCCGCATCCTGCAGGATGCGCGCCTCCACCGTCTCAGGGGGTATCCCTGCCGAAAAGCTGTGCGCATGGATGGCATGATGCACCCCCGCCAGCTTCTCCGCCGGAAAGCCCATCCCGCCCAGTTCCCGCACCGCCAATTCCGCCGAAAGGCGCGAGGCCCGCGCGCGATCCGCATGATCCTTGGGCAGGTTCACCGCATCATGGAAATAGGCCGCCGCCGCCAGCACATCCGCATCCGCCCTCGGCTCCTCCGTCGCGATCAGGCGGCAGGTCTTCCACACTCGGTCCAGATGCCCCAGATCATGCGCCCCATCCTGCGCCCCCTCCCACAGCGTCGCGATCCGCGCCCGCGCAGGCCCCGCCCAGCGGCTCACAGCGCCTCCAGTTCCACAGGCACCAGCCCAAGGTCCCGCGCCGCCGCCAGCGAAAGCCGCGGGCTGTCCAGCCCCCGGTCGGCCTGGAACCGCCGCACCGCATCCCGCGTGCCCGCATCCATCACCCCGGTCAGCGGCAGAAGGTAATAGCCCCGCGCCGTCAGCGCCCGCTGCAGGCTCGCCACGAAATCCACCGTGACCTCGGCAGGGCAGGGCGCGCGGAACCAGACCTCCGTCCGGTCGCGCAGGATCCGCGTCCGTGTATCGGTGCGATAGGTGGCAGGCGTCACCACCGCCCCCGCCGCATCCCGCACCTCCGGCGTCACCACCACCTGCTCCGTCACCGTCTCGATCACCGCAGGCGTCACGTCGCTCTCCCAGCAGGCGCCTTCCGGCCCCTCCGGCGGCCCCGGCCTGCGCAGCGTCACGACCTCGGCGGCAAGATCCACCCGCCCCGGCGCCTTCGGCACGGCCCCGCTCTGGCATCCCGCCAGAACCGCCGCCACCACCGCCCAACCGATCACCGCCTGCTTCATCCGCCCATCCTGCCTGCCGTCCGGTTTCCCCGGATCACGGCGGGCACCATAGCCGCAAAGCCCCCTCCCCGAAAGCCCGCATCCCCTTCAGGGCTGATCCCCCGCCCGCACCCCGTCATGGCGGAACTCCGGATGCAGCAGCGCATCCAGCATCCCCGACAGATCCTCGATCCGCTCCGCCACCACATGCACCACGCCCGCATCGCGCTGCAGCCGCCCCGTCACCCGCAGCATCCGCCCCGCGATCACCGCCCGGCGGAACCGCTCATAGACCTTGGCCCAGACCACCACGTTGCAGGTCCCCGTCTCATCCTCCAGCGTGACGAAGATCACCCCCTTCGCCGTCCCCGGCCGCTGCCGCACCAGAACCAGCCCCGCCACGCAGACCCGCGCCCCCGCCGGCGGCTCGTCCAGCCGCCCCGCCACCAGCACCGAAGGCGGTCGCGGCCACCCTCCCGGCCGCGCCGTGGGCCGCATCCAATCGGTCAGCGGCATCGCATCGGAAACAGGGAGAAGGCCACGATCATCCATAAGAACAAAAATAGAACAAACGCCGGAAACATCAACCACCCCATGCCCTGCTTCGTCTCGGCCGAAATACCCTCAGGGGGTGAATGGGCCGCATGGCCCAGAGGGGGCGGAACGCCCCCCGCCAACGGAGGCGGAGCGCGGCACGCGCGCAGCCGACAGGAAAGGCTCATGCGCGGGCCTGCCCGCGCATTCCGCCGGATCACGGTCCCGCCGCCCCCTCTGGCAAAGCCCGCACGAATGGCCTATGTCGGGCCTCACAACGCGCGCATCTTGACGGAACGGCAGGAAAACATGGCAAAGATCACTTACGTGGAACATGGCGGCAAGGAACATGTGGTCGAGGTGGCGAACGGCCTCACCGTCATGGAAGGCGCGCGCGACAACGGCATCCCGGGGATCGAGGCCGATTGCGGCGGCGCCTGCGCCTGCTCCACCTGCCACGTCTATGTCGATCCCGCATGGGTCGACCGCCTGCCCAAGAAGGACAGCATGGAAGAAGACATGCTCGACTTCGCCTGGAACCCCGATCCCGTCCGCTCGCGCCTGACCTGCCAGCTCAAGGTCTCCGACGCGCTGGATGGTCTGCGCGTCCAGATGCCCGAAAAGCAGATCTGATCACCCCAGCAGCAGCGCGGCCTCCTCCGGCCGCGCACAGGGCCGCACCGCGCCGCCCAACAGCGTGCCCTCCCAGAAGGCCCGCCCCAGATCCGGATAGATCGCCGCGATCTCGGCCAGCGTTCCCGGCGCCAGTTCCGCCGCATCATCTGCAAAGGGATGATAGCTTTCGCTGGCCGCCCCCTCGGCAAAGACGATCTCGTGCCGGTCGAACAGCAGGTGGAAATAGGTCACCTCCGCCACCGGCTCCACCCGCACCCGCCTCCCATCCAGCAGATCGCGCGCCTTGGCCAGAACCTCCGGCTCGCCGGTCAGCAATTCCGCCCGCCAGCCCGAAACCACCATCCGGTGATGCGGCGAAAGCCGCAGCGCCCGCCCGTTCCCAAGCACGCCCGCCTCGATCACCACCGGGGCCAGCGCCCCCATTCCCGAAACCGTCTTGGCCAGCACGCGCCGCAGGGGTTGCAACCCCCGATCCATCGTCTCGACCCTCATGCCCTCGCGCAGATCCTCCACCGCGATCAGGCCCTCCGCCGTCTCGATCCGCGTGCCCGCCGCGAAGCAGGCCAGATCCGTGGTCAGAAACACCCGCTCCGCCAGATCCAGCGCCGCCGCTCTCTTCTCCTGCAGGTCCATGCCCAAACTCCGCTCACTCGCACATGGCGGCAGAGTCGCGCCGGATTGTGGCAAGCCGGGGGCATCCGCCCGCCCTTTCGGCGGAGAATTCCTAACAAATCAGGGCATTTCCGCCCAATCCGTTAACGGCCCGCCGCTCAATTGGCCTTGCGCGCCGGAAGGAAGGGCAGGGGGGCCACCGGCACGCCATCCTCCAACAGCTTGCGCGCCTCTTCCAGCCGCGCCTCGCCATGGATCGCCCTCTCCGGCGCCTCGCCCTCATGCATCCGCCGCGCCTCGGTGACGAAGTTCATCCCGACATATTCCGAATTCTCTTCCACCTGCCGCCGCAACTCGGCCATCGCCGCCTCCAGAGGATTGGCAGGCGCCGTCAAGGACGGCGCCGCCCCCTCGCGCGCCACCCGCACCGCCGGGGCCATCAGCGCCTTCTCCACCGCCGTCGACCCGCAGATCGGGCAGCCCACATGCCCCGCCGCGCGCAGCCCGTCATAGGCCGCGCCGGACTGGAACCAGCTTTCGAACTCATGCTCCTTGTCGCAGCGCAGGGAAAACCGGATCATGTCACGCCACTTCCTCGCGGCAGGGGGCGTAGACCCGCCCGCCAAAGCCCTTTCTTCATCTCGCGAATGCCCCGCAGCCCTGCGGGGCTGCCAATTCAAGCGCGATTTTCAGGCGGATGCAACGCCCCCGCCCGCCATCAGGCGCGACGGATCCTCCGCCAGATCGGCCAGCATCGCTCGCAATTCCGGCTCCGCCACCAGACGCGCCGCCTCCGCCGCGGCAAACCAGCGCCGCCTGCGTTCCTTCCGTTCCGGAAACCGCGCGGCCAGCGCCTCCACCCGCAACGGATAGACCGACACCACGCAGGGAAGCGCTTCCTTCACCTTCCGCTGCTTGTCATAGGAATAAAGCCCCAGCGCCGTCTCCGACCCCAGACCCCGCACCCCGGCCTCTTCCCATGCCTCCTGCACGGCGGCCTCATGGGCGCTCTTGCCCGCCATCGGCCAGCCCTTCGGAATGACCCAGCGCCCCGTGTCGCGGCTGGTGATCAGAAGAACCTCCACCCGCCCGCGCCGCATGCGCCAGCACAGCGCGCCGAACTGGCTGCGCGGCTCCATCCCCGACGGGGCATTGAAATCACCCGACTGCGTGCGCTTCATCTCTCCCGCCCGATCATTCGATCCGGTCTTGTGGTCCGGGACACTGCTCATCGCCAGTATATGTCACCGATCCGGCCCGATTTCCACAAGGACGGACCAATTCCGCAGAATGTGATGCATTTGCCCCTGCGCCGCTCCGCAGGTCACCAAGGCGTCATCCCGCCGTCACGCGCCGCAGCGACGAAGGTCCCGTTTGACCCGGCCCGCAACCGCCTTATCTTCCGTCACGAAAGTCATTCTCGGGAATGTTACGGATGCCGCGCGCCCTGTCCTCCATCGCCTTTGCCACGGCCCTCATGCCCGCCGCCGCCTTCGCAGGCTTCAGCTTCCCTTCCATCGATGGCGGCACCATAGACCTCGACGCCTTCCGCGGCCAACCCGTCCTCGTGGTCAACACCGCCTCGCTCTGCGGCTTCGCCGGGCAATTCGACGATCTGCAGGCCCTGCACGACCAATATGCCGATCGCGGCCTCGTCGTCCTTGCCGTCCCCTCCGACGACTTCCGTCAGGAACTCGCCGATGCCGCGCAGGTCAAGGAATACTGCGCCGTCAACTTCGACCTCTCCATCCCGATGACCGACATCACCCCGATCCTCGGCGAAACCGCCCACCCCTTCTACAAATGGCTGGCCGAGACCGAGGGCTTCGTCCCCGGCTGGAACTTCAACAAGGTCCTGCTCGATGGCGAAGGCGATGTCGTGGCCACATGGGGCAGCGTGATGCGCCCGACCGCCACGCCCGTCGTGCAAAAGATTGAGGCCCTGCTGCAGTGATCCCTGCCGATCCGGCCCCGCTTCCGGGGCCGCTCTTCCTCGGCTCCGGCATCTATCGCGGCTCCTCCTACGGGCCGCATCACCCGCTCCGCGTGCCCCGCGTCTCCACCGTGATGGACCTCTGCGCCGCGCTCGGCTGGCTGCCACCCGCCCACTACCGCACCAGCCCCCGCGCCAAACCTGCGGCCCTCACCGCCTATCACACCCCCGCCTATATCGCCGCCCTCCAGCAGGCCGAGGCGTCGGGACAGGTGGACGACGACACCCGCCGCCGCCACCACCTCGGCACGACCTCCAACCCGGTCTTCCCCGAAATGTTCCGCCGCCCCGCCACTGGGGCCGGGGGCGTGATATTGGCCGCCGAACTCCTCGCCTCCCACGCCAGCGGCACGATCCACGTCCCCGGCGGCGGCACCCATCACGGCCTGCCCGACCGCGCCAACGGCTTCTGCTACCTCAACGACCCCGTGCTCGCCCTCATGGCGCTCCGCCATGCGGGCCTCCGCCGCCTCGCCTATGTCGATCTCGACGCCCACCACCCTGACGGCGTCGAACCCGCCTTCGCGGGCGACCCCGACCTCCTGATGATCTCCGTGCATGAGGAGAACCGCTGGCCCTTCACCGGGGCGCTGACCGATGACGCGGGCGGCAACGCCTTCAACCTCCCCGTCCCCCGCGGCTACAACGATACCGAGGCGCGGGCCGTCCTCCACCACCTCATCCTCCCCCGCCTCTCCGCCCACAAACCGCAGGCCATCGTCCTGCAGATGGGGGCCGACTCGCTTCTGGAAGACCCGCTCTCCCGCCTCGCCCTCTCCAACCGCGCCTATGTCGAGGCGCTTTCCGAGATCCGCCCCCTATCCCCCCGCCTCCTCCTCCTCGGCGGCGGCGGCTACAACCCTTGGTCCGTGGGCCGCTGCTGGACGGCGCTCTGGGCCACCCTCGCCGGGCTGGACATCCCCGACCGCCTGCCCGACGATGCCTCCGACATCCTCCGCGCGCTCACATGGGGCGGCGGCACCCGCCCGGCCCCGGACCCGCACATGCTCACCACCCTCCTCGACCCCCCGCGCGAAGGCCCCCTCCGCCCGGAAATCACCACCCGCCTCGCCGCTCTGGCCGCAAGATGATCCGCGCCTTCCTCGCCCTTCCCCTGCCGGACCCCGTCCTTTCCGCCCTCCGCGTACAGCAATTCCTGCTGCCCCTCCCGAAAAAGACCGATCCCGAAACCTTCCACCTCACCCTCGTCTTCCTCGGCGAACAGCCCGAACCCATGCTTCAGGCCGCCCATGACCTCTTCGCCGAAATCCGGCTTCCCCCTTTCCCCCTCTCGCTGAAATCCTTGGGCCTCTTCGGCGGCGCGAAACCCCGCGCGGCATGGGCGGGCACCGCCCCCTCCGAACCGCTCACCCGCCTGCAGGCCAAGCTCGACCACGCCGCCCGCCGCGCCGGGATCGAAACTGAAAGCCGCCGCTTCACCCCCCATGTCACGCTCGGCCGCTTCCCCCCGCCCGGCCCCGAGGACACCTTCCGCCTCGAACGCGCCATCGCCGCAGGCAGCACCTTCACCAGCCCGGAATGGACCGTCGATCATTTCATCCTCTACCAAAGCCACCAGACGAAACAGGGCAGCCGCTACAGCGAACTCGCCCGCTACGACCTATAGGTCGGGCGCCCGCCGCCCCGGCCAATCCGTCGCCAGATGATACTGCTGCCCCATGGCCAGCACCCGCGCATCCGCGCCATAGGGCCCGAAGATCTGCATCCCCATCGGCAATCCCTGCGTCCCGAACCCCACCGGCACATTCAGCGACGGCAACCCCGCAAGGCTCACCGGAATCACCACCTCCATCCAGCGGTGATAGGTATCCATCACCCGCTCCCCGATCCGCTCGGGCCAGCGCCATTCCACCGGGAAAGGCCAGACCTGCGCCGAAGGCATCACCAGCGCGTCATATTCCCCAAACAGCTTCGCCACCCGCGCATACCACCGCGACCGGATCACGCTCGCCGCATGGAACTCCGCCGCCGTCACGCGCGACCCCTGCTCGATCTCCCACAGGCTTTCCGGCTTGATCAGCGCCCGCTTCACCGGGTCCGCCGCCATCGCCTGCTTGTCGCCTGCATTCAGCATGGCCCGGATCGTCGTCCAAGCCTGCCACAGCTTCTCGGCAGGGAAGGGCGGCGCCACCGGCTCCACCACCGCCCCCATATCCTCGAACCCCCGCAGGGCCCCCTCGCACAGGTCCAATATCCCCGGCTCAAACCCATAGGCCCCGCCCCAATCGCCCAGCCAGCCGATGCGCTTGCCCCGCATCTCGACGGTCAGCCTATCCGCAAAAGGCTCCCCCTCCCGCCCGAACGGCACTTCCGGGTTCACCCCCGCCTGCACCTCCAACAGCCGCGCCACATCCTCCACCGTCCGCGCCATGGGGCCTTCCGTCGCCATCGTGGCAAGGAAGGTGTCCCCCACCGCATCCGCAGGCACCAGCCCGTAACTCGGCCGAAACCCATAGACATTGCAAAAGGCCGCAGGGTTCCGCAGCGACCCCATCATGTCCGACCCGTCCGCCACCGCGACCATCCGGGAGGCCAGCGCCGCCGCCGCCCCGCCCGAACTCCCCCCCGCCGTGCGCGACAGGTCATAGGGGTTCCGCGTCACCCCATGCACCGTGTTGAAGGAATGGCTCCCATGCCCCCATTCCGGCGTGTTGGTCTTGCCGATGAAGGTCGCCCCCGCGCGCCGCATCCGCGCGGCCAGCAGGTCATCCGCCACCGGCACGTGATCGGCAAAGATCGGCGACCCCCATGTCGTCCTGATCCCCTTCACGGCGACCAGATCCTTCACCGCCATGGGTATCCCGTGCAGCCACCCGGCAGGCACCGCAGCATCCGCCGCCCGCGCCTGATCCATCAGCCGATCCGCATCCGGCATCGACACGACGGCATTCACCGCCCCGTTCACGGCGGCCACCCGCGCCAGCGTCGCCTCCATCACCTCCGAAGGCCGCACCTCCCGCGCCGCGATCAGCCGCGACAGGGCGGTCGCGGAAAGCTCACACAGATCATCCATCTTCGTCTCGGTTCCAAATACCCCGGGGTTTGGGGCGGCGCCCCAACTGGAACGGGCGCGGGCCTTGGCCCGCGCCCGTGACCCTAAAGGCGTGTGCAGCCCCCTTCAAAGGGGGCTGCACTCCGCAAGATCACTTCTGCAACTCGGTCCAGATCGCGGTGATGTATTCCTGCGCCTTGCCCGTGCAGGTCGGCAGGAACACGCCCGCCGCCTTGTGCTCTTCCGGGATCACCACTTCCGGCGCGGTCTTCATGTCTTCCGGCATGAAGGGCTCCGACCCCGCGATCCCGTTCGCATAGCGCGCGAAGGCCGAAATCATCGCCGCATTCTCCGGCACCATGATGAAGTCGAGGAACTTGTAGGCCTCCTCCACATTCTGCGCATCGGCCAGCAGGGCAACCGAATCCATGAACAGCGGATAGCCTTCCTTCGGATAGCCATAGGCCACGGTATCGTTCGCCAGACGCGCCCGCATCGTGGACCCGTTCCAGTTCACCGACGCGGCCCAGTCGCCATTGGACAGCCGCTCCGTCGCGCCGTAATCCATGCTGATCCAACGCGGCTTCGCCGCCACCAGCAGATCGCGCGCCTTCTTCAGAACCTCCGGATCCTCCGAACAGGGCTCGCCACCCGCATACATGGTGGCCATGGCCACGATGTCGTTCATCTCGGGCACGACGTTGATTTTGCCCTTCAACTCATCCGGCACTTCCAGAAACACCGCGCTGGTGTTGATGTCGCCGCCATAGATCGCGGTATCCACCGCCACCCCGGTCGAACCCCATTGCCACGGGATGGTATGGGTCCGGCCGGGGTCCCAGCTCACATCCTTCCATTCCGGCGCGATATTGCCCTTGTTGGGCAGCTTGCTGTCATCCAGCGGAACGATCAGCCCCTTTTCCACCCAGATCGGCACATAATTGGCCGAGGGCACCACGAGGTCGAACCCGTGCCCGCCGGCCTCGACCTTGGCCAGCGCGGTGTCGTTGCTGTCATAATCGGTGACAGTCACCGTGATCCCCGTCTCCGCCTTGAACTTCTCCAGCAGTTCCGGGCTGGTATAATTGCCCCAGTTGTAGAGGTTCAGTTGCCCCTCCGCCTGCGCGATGGCACTCGTCGCCATCAGCAGCGCGGTCGCGGTCATCAGTTTCTTCATCGCAGTCGCTCCCATGTTGAAGTCCCTTTTTCCTTGTCTCAGTCCCGCTTTCTGGTGAGCAGGAAGAAAGCCGTCAGCAACACCACCGTCAACGCCAGCAGCGCGGTCGAAATCGCATTGACCTCCGGCGTCATCGTGCGGCGCAACTGGCCCAGCATGTAGGTGGGCAGCGTATCCTGCCCGCCCGATTTCACGAATTCCGTGATGATCACGTCATCCAGCGATATGACGAAGGCCAGCATCGCCCCGGCAAGGATACCCGGCCCCAGCAGGGGCAGCGTCACATGCCGGAAGGTCTGCCACGGCGTGGCGTAAAGATCGCCCGCCGCCGTCTCCAACGAAAGGTCCATACCTTCCAGCCGCGCGCGGATGGGCAGATAGGCAAAGGGGATGCAAAAGGCCGAATGGGCAAGGATCAGATAGCCCAACCCCTGATAGCCCGTCCACGTCTTGACCATCCCGAACAGGATCATCAAGGCCACCGCCGTCACGATCTCCGGCACCATCAGCGGCTGGTTGATCGCCACATAGATGAACGTATCCCCCCGGAACCGCGCCCGCCGCGTCGTCCCCATGGCGGCCAGCGTCGCCACGCTGGTGGATATCACCGCCGCGCAGACCGCGATGATCAGGGACCGCGCCGTGGCATCCTTCACCGCCTGATTGTTCCACGCATCCTGATACCAGTGCAGCGAAAACCCTTCCCAGACCGCCACCGAATTCCCGGCATTGAAGGAATAGGTCACCAAGGCCGCGATGGGCAGATACAGCATCACGAAGGTCGCCACCGCCACGGTGGCAAACCCCGGAATCCGCGAAATCTCGAACCGCCGCTCAGCCATGCGGATTGCTCCCCCGGTTCGCCGCCCGCACATAGAACAAGAGCGCCACCGTCACGATCACCAGCAGCGTCACCGAAAGCGCAGCGCCCAGCGGCCAGTTCCGCCCCGCAAGGAACTGCAATTCGATGAAATTCCCGATCATCATGTTCTTGCCCCCGCCCAGCACGCGCGGCGTGACATAGGCGCCCAAGGACGGGACGAATACCAGGATGGACCCCGCCACGATCCCCGGCTTCACGATGGGCAGGATCACCCGCCGCAGCACCTGCCAGCGGCTGGCGTAAAGGTCATACCCCGCCTCCAGCAGCCGCATGTCGAACCGGTCGATCGCGGCGAACAGCGGCAGCACCATCAGCGGCAGATAGACATAGGCCATCCCGATCAGCACCGCCGTATCCGTGTAGATGATCGCCAGCGGCCTATCGATGATCCCCGTCCACAGCAGCGCCGTGTTCAACACCCCCTCCGCCCGGATCACCTCCATGATCGCGAAAGTCCGGATCAGCAGGTTCGTCCAGAACGGGATCGTGATCAGGAACAGCCACATCGCCCTCTGCCGCGCGGGCCGCGTCGCGATGAACCACGCGGTGGGAAAGCCAAGCGCGAAGGCCACGGCCGTCGTCATGATCGACAGCTTCACAGACCGCCAGAAGATCGTCAGATGCGCATCCGCCAGCCCCAGCGTCCCGTCGAAGATATCGCGCGTGAAGAGAATCGACACCCAGCCGTCCCAGCTGAACTCCCAAACGACATTGCCGTACTGCCCCGGCGTCAGGAAGGAATAGAGGATGATGATCACCAGCGGCCCGATCGCCGCCACCATCAAAAGGAACAGGGCCGGCATCGACAGGAGCCAGCCGTTCCGCGCCGATTGCCGCTTCAGCCGCTCCTCCGCCGCGCTGCTCATGCCCTCACTCCTCCAGAACCTGCGCCGCCCCCGGCGCAAAGCGCAGGCCGACCGCCGATCCCTCCACGATCCCCGCCTCGCCGCTGGCGGGCGATTGCACCCGCGCCACGACCTCGGTCCCGTCGGCCAGCGCAAGATGGCAATGCGTATCCGTCCCGAAATAGACCTGCATCCGCACCGTGGCGGCAATCGCCCCCGGCTCGCCTGCGCCCACGATCCGCACCTGTTCCGGCCGCACGGTCAACGTGACCGCCCCCGTGGCCGCCGTCGCCACCTCCACCACATCCCCAGTGGACAGCCGCACCCCGCCCGGCACCACCGTGGCGGGCAGGAAATTCGTCTCGCCGATGAAACTGGCCACGAAGCGGTTCACGGGTCGCGTATAGATCTCCTTCGGGCTGCCCACCTGCTGCAACTTCCCCGCGCTCATCACGCCGATCCGGTCCGACATGGTCAGCGCCTCTTCCTGATCATGCGTCACGAAGATGAAGGTGATCCCCGTCTCGGTCTGGAGCCTCTTCAACTCGACCTGCATCTCCTTGCGCAGCTTCAGGTCCAGCGCGCTCAACGGCTCGTCCAGCAACAACACCTTCGGCTGCGGCGCCAGCGCGCGGGCCAAGGCCACCCGCTGCTGCTGCCCGCCCGAAAGCTGGCTCGTCTTCCGCCCCGCCATCGCCTCCAGCTTCACCAAGGCCAGCATCTCGGCCACCCGCCGCGAAACCTCGGCCTTGGGCCGCCCCTGCATCGTCAGGCCGAAGCCCACGTTCTCCGCCACAGTCAGATGCGGGAACAGCGCATAGCTCTGGAACACCGTGTTCACCGGACGGCGGTTCGGCGGCAGGTCGGTGATGTCCGCCCCGTCCAGCAGGATCGTCCCCGCCGTCGGCATCTCGAACCCCGCGATCAGCCGCAGCAGCGTGGTCTTGCCGCAACCCGACGGCCCCAGCAGCGTGAAGAACTCGCCCTTCCTAATCTGGATCGACACGTCGTCCAGCGCGCGCACCACATGGTCGCCCTGCCCGAAAGCCTTCACGGCATTGCGGGCCTCGATGATCATCGCATCGGCCACTCAGACGCTCCCCGCTGATCTTGTTCTTTTGATCATATCTGACCGCCCGAATCCCCGCTTGGCAAGCATTAAGAACGCGACGCCCCCGCCATCGGGGCGCGTATCCCTGCCCATGGGGCCGCGCGCTCCATCTCTGCACAAAGCGCGATCAGTTCCTCATCCGCCCCGAACCGCGCCGCCAGATGCACCCCGATGGGCAGATCCCCCTCCGACCAACCCAGAGGCAGGCTCGCCGCAGGCTGCCCGCTCGCATTGAACACCGCGCAGAAGGGGGAATACTCGAAGATGCCGCCCGGACCGATGCGATAGCCCAGATAATCCTCGGTATCATGGGAAAACCGCCCCACCCTCGCGGGCGGCTCGGCCAGACAGGCCGACAGGATGATGTCCGGCCCGCCCTCGAACACCGCCGCCATCTGCCGGCCAAAGGCGTGGATCTCCCCCACCGCCTCGAGGTATCGCGTCGGATGCAGCCCCTCGGCATGGGCCACCGCGCCCCGCGACACGCCCTCCACCAGCCCCTCCATCGCGCGCCCCTTCAGCGCCCGCCGCACCCCCAGCGCGGTGCCGACCCCCACGATATCCGTCC
Organism: Tabrizicola sp. M-4; assembly: GCF_051132405.1. GTDB lineage: Bacteria > Pseudomonadota > Alphaproteobacteria > Rhodobacterales > Rhodobacteraceae > Paragemmobacter. The sequence goes on along the minus strand of NZ_CP128606.1, from coordinate 2,827,913 downwards.
ATGCCCGCATCATCATCGGCACATCCGCCTGCGGGCGCCCCGGCTCCACTTGGTGGCCCATGCTCTCCAGCAGCCGCCCCGCCTGATGCACCGCCGCCCGCACCTCCGGATGGATGGGGGCCCCGGTGAAGGTCGTATCGCAGATCATCACGCGCAGCCGCCGGGGGGGGCGCGATATCGCATCCGCATGGCTGCGCAGCAGGGCAGGGGCCACATAGGGCGCCCCAAGGTCCGGCCCCGCGCAGGCATCCAGCATCACCGCCGTATCCCGCACGGATCGCGTCAGGAACCCGTCGATCGCCATCCCCGCCCAGCCTTCGCCCACATAAGGCCCATCCGGCAGCCGCGCCCGCGTCGGCTTGAACCCGAACAGCCCGCAGGAAGACGCCGGAATGCGTACCGACCCGCCGCCATCCGACCCGTGGGCAAAAGCCACGATCCCCGCCGCCACCGCCGCCCCCGCGCCCCCCGAAGACCCGCCCGAGGTGTGATCCGTGTTCCAAGGGTTCCGCGTCGGCCCGCCATAGACGGCGGCCTCCGTCGCCGCCCCGATCCCGCCCTCCGGGCTGGTCGTCCGGCCAAAGGTCACCACCCCTGTCGCCCGGATGCGCGCATAGATCGCCGAATCCCGGTCGTATCGCGTATTCGCCAGCAGCCGTGATCCGTTATGCGACGGGAAATCCACCGCCTCGCAGCCCAGATCCTTCAACAGGAACGGCACCCCCCGGAACGGCCCGTCGGGCAGGCCGGACGCGATGGCCCGCCGCGCCACCTCCTCCTGCATCAGCACGACCGCGTTGATCGCCCCGTTGCGCGCCTCGATCGCCGCCAGCGCCGCATCCAGCAGTTCCGAAGGCGTCACCTCCCCCGCCGCGACAAGCTCCGCCAAGGCCGTTGCATCCCGCGCGCCCAGATCGCCGATCATCCCAGCCTCCTCCCGGTCAGTCCCGCCCCCATGCTGGACCCGCGCCACCGCCCCGGTCATGCCCGAAGCCGCCATCCGGCGGTCGGTTTCCGCCCCGGCGGGCGATTCGGGTGAATGGTTAATCATGCGGCAAAGATGAATGCGCCGTCCGCTGCGTGCTGACGGAATGCGGCACGGAATCCGGCACAGGTTCCGGTACGGTCGATGCCGCCCGTTTTGCCCGTTTTGCGGGGAATTAACGCAGCGCGCGCCCCATCCGCCGCGCCCCGCCGCCCGTCGGCGACATGCTGTCACGAAAAGGCGACAGCGCCGCGAAATGTGGCGTTGACATGGCGCGCCATCGCACTAAGCAGGGGGGACCTTCGGTTCCGGTCTAACAGCCGGATGAAAAGGGAACGCGGTGCAAATCCGCGGCTGCCCCCGCAACTGTAAGCGGCGAGTGACGGCGGAACATGCCACTGGGGTCATCCCCGGGAAGGCCCGCCCGAACCCTGACCCGCAAGCCAGGAGACCTGCCAGGGTGATCACCTTTCCGCTGCGCGGGGCGCGCATCGGTTGGCGGACTTTCCGCTCGTGGTGACAACCTCACCGTCGGCGGAAAGGGCGCGCAACCCTTTCCCAAGACACATGTTTTTGTCCGGGCCAGCCATGCCCGCAGGAAAGGAAAAGGCCGTGAAACGCCTGTCAGTCTCGCTCATCGCCCTCCTCGCAGCCCTCCCCGCCACCGCCCAGCAAACCGACATCACGCTGGACGAGATCGTGGTGACGGCGAACCGGACCGCGCTTGCCGCCAACCGCACGGGCAGTTCCGTTCAGGTCGTCGATGCGGAGACCATCACGAAATCCGGCGATACCACCGTCGCCGGTCTGCTGAACCGCATTCCCGGCGTGACCGTCACCACGCAGGGGCCGGTGGGCACCTCCACCTCGCTCCGCATCCGCGGCGCGGACAAACGCTACATCGCGGTTTTCATTGACGGAATCCGCGTCACCGACCCGACCCAGACCGAAACCTCCTTCGACTTCGGCTCCCTCCTCGCCGCCGACATCTCCCGGATCGAGGTGCTGCGCGGCTCGCAATCCGCGCTCTGGGGCGGCTCCGCCGTCGGCGGCGTGATCAACATCACCACGCATGAACGGCTCGAGGAAGACGGCCTCAAGCAAACCCTCCGTGCCGAATACGGTTCCGACAACACCGCGCTCCTCAGCTATGGCCTGACCCAGCGGCAGGGGCGTCTGGAAACCGCCTTCTCCGCCACACGCTACCAGACCGACGGCTTCTCCGCCGCTGCCGCCGGCACCGAACCCGACTCCGCCGAGGCAACGCGCCTGTCCTTCTCGGCCCGCTATGCGATGACCGACAGCCTCACTCTCGGCACCGCCTTCTTCACGCAGGAAACCCAGTCCGAATTCGACGGCTTCGGCGCGCTGGGCCTTGCCGACTTCGAGAATTCCCAGACCCAGACCGAATATGGCATGCGTGTCTTCGCGGAAATCGACGCGGGCCGCACGCAGCACAACCTCGACCTCGCCTATTACGACATCACGCGCGACATCATCGACGTGAACAACGGCAACTCGCTCTTCAAGGGCGATCGCTTGTCCTTCGGCTGGAACGCCACCACCGAAGTCTCCGAAACCATGTCCTTCGTCTATGGGCTCGACGCCATGGAAGAAGGGGCGGAATACAACCGCCTCCCCACTGGCACGCGGACAACCCGCACCATCGGCGGTTTCGCGCAACTGCTCTGGTCACCCACCGACAGTTTCGACGCCTCCGCCACCCTCCGCGTTGACGACCATTCCGAATTCGGCCGTTTCACCACGGGCCGCCTCGCCGCAAGCTGGCGCGTCGCCCCCGACACCACCCTCCGCGCGGCCATCGGTACGGGCTTCCGTGCGCCGTCCATCGACGAACTCTACGGCGATTACGTCTTCTTCATCGGCAACCCTGCCCTCACACCCGAGGAAAGCATCAGCTATGAACTCGGCATCGATCAGGACTTCGCTGGCGGGGCGATGCTGTCCGCCACGCTCTTCCGCCTCGAGACCGACAACCTCATCACCTATGACGCCACCCCAACCCCCAATACGCTCGTGAACCTGCCCGGAACCTCCGTGCGCAAGGGCGTGGAACTCGGTCTAGAACTTCCCATCAACGACGTATTCACGCTGACCGGGGCCTACACCTACACCGATGCCCGCCGTCCGAACGGTCGCCTGCTCACGCGGGTTCCCCGCAACCAGCTCAGCCTCACGCTCGATAGTGATCTCGGCAACGGCTGGTCCGGCTCCTTCGGCCTGACCCATGCCTCCGGGGCGGAAGACGGCTTCCCGCAAGGTGATGCCGACAGCTATACGATCTACCGCGCCCAAGTGTCCTATGACCTCGGGCAGGACCGGGAGCTTTACCTGCGCATGGAAAACCTGACGGACGAAATCTACGAAATCGCGGATGGCTACGGCACGCCGCGCCGGTCTGTCCATGTCGGCATCCGTGCGTCCTTCTAACCCCCTCCTCCCCGCCGTCGCCCTTGCCCTCTGGGCCGGGGCGGCGGTGGCGGCACCGCCCGAGAGGGTGGTGTCGATGAACCTCTGCACCGATCAGCTTGCCATGCTGCTCGCAGCCCCCGGCCAACTGGTCTCCATCAGCTACCTCTCCCTCGACCCGCTCTCCTCGGCCATGGTCGAGGAGGCCCGCACCTATCCCGTCAACCGTGGCGGGGCGGAACAGATCTACCTCCTCCGCCCCGACCTCGTCCTTGCGGGCACCTACACCGCCCGCGCCTCGGTCGACCTCCTCAAAGGCCTCGGCATCCCCGTCCTGCAACTCCCGCCCGCCGACACGCTGGAGGACGTGGCCGCCCATATGCGCCTCATCGGCGAGGCCCTCGGCCGCGCCGAACAGGGCGAGGCCATGGCCCGCGCCTTCGAAGCCGATCTCGCGAACTTGGGATTCGACGGCACGCCCGCCACCGCCGCCATGTACTACCCCAACGGCTATACCGCAGGCTCCGGCACCCTGTCCGACCAGATCCTCACCCTCACGGGTTTCCGCAACGTGGGGGCCGAGGCCGGGCTCACCGGCGGGGGCATCCTGCCGCTGGAACGGCTGGTCATGGCCGAACCGCAGGTCGTCGTCACCTCAACCCCCTATCCCGGCGCCTCGCGTTCGGAAGAAATCCTCACCCACCCCGCCTTGCAGGCCCTGCGCGACCACGCCGCCCGCGCCAGCGTCCGCGATGCCGATTGGGTCTGCGGCACCCCCCATATCCTGAACGCCATCCGCACCATGGCCGAAACCCGCGCCGCGCTCGGAGGGCAGGAATGATCCCCTACCGCCTGCTCCTCGCCGGGCTGACCCTCCTTGTCCTCCTCCTCTTCGCGGCCTCGCTCCTGATCGGCCCCGCCGCCCTCGGCCTGTCCGAAAGCCTCGCCGCCCTCCTGCGCGGAGAGGGAGGCCCCGTCGTCCTCGTCATGCAGGAGATCCGCCTGCCGCGCGCCATCCTCGGGCTGGCCGTCGGCGCGGTGCTGGGCCTGTCGGGTGCCGTGATGCAGGGCTTCCTGCGCAACCCGCTGGCCGAACCGGGGCTGATCGGCGTTTCCTCCTCCGCGGCCCTCGGCGCGGTCCTCGCGCTCCAGACCGGCCTCGCCGCCGCCTTCGCCCTTGCCCTGCCGCTGGCCGCGCTGGCCGGGGCAGGGCTCTCCGTCCTCCTCATCCTCCTGCTCGCGGGCCCGCGGGGCGGGGCGCTCTCGCTCATCCTTGCGGGCATCGCCATCTCGGCCCTCACCGGGGCGGCCACCCAACTGGTCCTGAACCTCTCGGCCAATCCCTTCGCCGTGATGGAGATCGTCTATTGGATGATGGGCTCCCTCGCCGACCGCTCCATGACCCATGTCTGGCTGGGCCTGCCCTTCATGGCGGCGGGCTGCCTGCTGCTGCTCACCTCGGGGCGCGCGCTGGATGCGCTGACGCTGGGCGAGGATGCGGCGCAAAGCATGGGCATCAGCCTGCGCCGCCTGCGGCTGTCCATCATCCTCGGCACGGCGGCAGCGGTCGGGGCCTCGGTCGCGGTGGCAGGAGCCATCGGCTTCGTGGGCCTCGTCGTGCCGCATATCCTGCGCCCGCTGGTGGGTGGGCAGCCCTCGCGCCTCCTGCCCGCCGCCATGCTGGGTGGGGCGGCCATGGTGCTGGCCTCCGACGTGGCCGTCCGCCTCATCGCCCCGGATCAGGACCTGAAGCTCGGCGTCCTGACCGCGCTGGTGGGCGCCCCCTTCTTCCTCCATCTTCTCTGGCGCATGCGGGGGAGCGAGGCATGACCCTTCTGTCACTGGAAAACCTCACCGTCCGGCGCGGCGAATGCCCGGTGGTGGATGGCGTCACGCTCACCGTGGGCGAGGGCGAATTCGTGGGCCTCATCGGCCCAAACGGTGCGGGCAAGACCACGCTCCTGCGCGCGGCGCTGGGCCTTCTGCCCTTCACCGGACGCTCTTCCCTCGCCGTGCTCGCCCCGGCGGATCGCGCCCGCAAGGCGGCCTTCCTCCCCCAATCGCGCGACATCGCATGGCCCGTCACGGTCGAGGCGGTGGTGACCCTCGGCCGCGTCCCCCATCAGGGCGCGCTGTCCCGGCAGGACGACCGCGCGGCGGTCGACCGCGCGCTTGCCCGAATGGGGCTGGGGAATTTCCGCGCCCGCATCGCCACGGCCCTTTCCGGCGGCGAACAGGCCCGCGTCCTGATCGCCCGCGCGCTGGCACAGGAAACGCCTCTCCTTCTGGCCGACGAACCCGTGGCGGGTCTCGACCCCGCCGCCCAGATCCGCACCATGCAGGTCTTTGCCGACCTTGCCCGCGAAGGGCAGGGCGTCATCGCCTCCGTCCATGACCTCGGCCTCGCCGCGCGCCACTGCACCCGTCTGGTGATGCTCGAGGCAGGGCGCATCGCCGCCGACGGCCCCGCGACAGAGGTCCTCTCCGACCCGCTCCTGTCACGCGTCTTCGGCATCCGCGGCCACCATGCCGAAACCCCTGACGGCCCCGTCTTCCAACCCCTCGCCACCACAAGATGATCCGCGCCGAACTCTCCCGCCCATGGCTCGTGGCGCATCTTCCGCGCCCCATGCGCCTGCTCAGCTGGGCCCCCTTCCGCCCCGGCTTCGTCACCGCCACCACCATCCGCTGGCGCGAGGTCAAGAATGCCGACCTTCCCCTCGACTTCGACGTCGAAGGGTGGTTCGCCCGCGAAATGTCCCCATGGCCCGATGCCGTGGGCATGCTCACCTCGCGCGACATCGGCACCTATCGGCTGGCCGAGGCCATGGTCGACGGCCTCCGCGCCACCTGCCTCGCCACCGTCGGCCTGTCCAACGCCGAGGCGGTGGGTCGCCGCCGACCCTATCACAGCGCCGATTTCGGCACGATCAACCTCTGCACCGCCATCGACGCCCCCCTGACCGAGGCCGCCCAACTCGAGGCACTCTCCATCGCCATTGAGGCCCGCACCGCCGCCGTGATGGAGGCGGGCCTCACCCTGCCCACGGGCACCGCCACCGGCACCGGCACCGATTGCGCGGCGCTGGCCTGTGACGCGGGCGAGGGGCGCTATGCCGGCCTCCACACCGCCATCGGCGAGGCGATCGGCGCCGCCACCCGCCGCGCCATCGCCGAGGCCGCCGCCGACTGGCAGGTCTGGCGCCGCGCCGAGGAAGAACGACGGGGGCTGCGATGACCTACTGCCGCATCGTCTGCCTGACCGAGGAAACGGTCGAAACGCTCTACCTTCTGGGGCAGGACCACCGCATCGTGGGCGTCACCGGCTATGCCGTCCGCCCCGCCCGCGTCCGCCGCGAAAAGCCCCGCGTCGGGGCCTTCACCTCTGCCGACGTGCCGAAGATCCTCGCGCTGAACCCCGATCTCGTCCTCACCTTCTCCGATCTGCAGGCCCCCATCGCCGCCGACCTGATCCGCGAAGGGGTCGAGGTCCACGCCTTCAACCAGCGCGACGTGGCGGGCATCCTGCGAATGATCCGCACCTGCGGCCACCTGACCGGCGCCGTGGCCGAGGCCGAGGCCCTCGCCAGCGGGTATGAAGCACGCCTCGCCGCCATCGCGGCCATCCACCGCCCACAGCGCCCCCGCGTCCTGTTCGAGGAATGGGACGAACCGCTCATCTCCGGCATCGGCTGGGTTTCCGAACTCATCCGCATCGCGGGGGGCGAGGATGCCTTTCCCGAACTCGCCGCCTGCAAGGCCGCCAAGGACCGTATCCTCCTGCCCGAACAGGTCATCCCTCGTGCGCCCGATGTGATCCTCGCCTCATGGTGCGGCAAGAAGGTCGTTCCCGCCCGCATCGCCGCCCGGCCCGGCTGGGACGCGATCCCCGCCATCCGCGACGGGCGCATCCACGAAATCAAATCGCCCCTCATCCTGCAGCCCGGCCCCGCCGCGCTGACCGACGGACTTGACGCGATCCTCGCCGCGCTCTGGGGCGTCAGTCCAGCCTGATCTCCTGCCGGAACTGCCCGTTCCGGCCAAAGACCAGCACCCGCCCGTCTCCCGTCACCACCAGCACCAAGTCCCGCGTCACCGTCACCGCCTCGGGAACCGTGCCATCCGGCAGAACGAGGTTTTCCGGCAGCGCCGGGCCAGACCCGTCCGGCATCCGGGTGACAAGCACCCCGACGATGGTTATGACACCGCCGATCATCGTGACCATCAGCACGATGACAAGCCATTTCAGGAACCTCAGGCTGGGCGGCAGCCGATCAGGAGCGTCATCCATGCAAGACCTTTCCGAAGAGGGCGCATCCACCCTGACCGTGACCATCGGGGAAAACCCGCCCGACCGTCTGGATAAGGCCTTGGCGCGCGAGGTGCCAGAGGAAGCCGCGCTTTCCCGCTCCCGCCTGATGAAGATGATCGCCGAAGGGGATGTCCTGCGCGACGGCACCCCCGTCACCGACCCCAAGGCAAAGGTGGCCGAAGGGCAGGAATACACGCTCCTCCTTGCCCCCGCCGACGATTACCACGCACTGCCCGAAGATATCCCCCTGACCATCCTCTACGAAGACGACGACCTGATCGTCATCGACAAACCCGCAGGCATGGTCGTCCATCCCGCGCCCGGCACGCCCACGGGCACGCTGGTCAACGCGCTTCTCCACCATTGCGGCGACACGCTGTCGGGGATCGGCGGCGAGAAACGCCCCGGCATCGTCCACCGCATCGACAAGGATACGACCGGCCTTCTCGTCGTCGCGAAATCCGACCGCGCCCATCACGGGCTGGCCAAGCAGTTCGAACAGCACACGGTCAACCGCCATTACATCGCCCTCGTCCACGGCACGCCCGACGCCGCCGATCCCCGTCTGCGCGGCACCCGTGGCGTCACCTTCGAACAGGGCGGCATCCTCCGCATCGCCACCGGCCTTGCCCGCCACAAGACCGACCGCCAGCGTCAGGCCGTCGTCTGGGACGGGGCAGGGCGCCACGCCGTCACCCGCGCCCGCGTCGTCGAAAGCTATGGCGACGCTGCCGCCTTGGTGGATTGCTGGCTGGAAACCGGCCGCACCCACCAGATTCGCGTCCACATGTCCCATGCCGGCCACGGTCTTCTGGGCGACCAGACCTATGGCGGGCGCCGCAAACTCTCGCCCAAGGTCGTGGGCGAAAAGGCCGCCGCCTTGGGTAACGGCTTTCACCGTCAGGCCCTCCACGCCGCCACGCTCGGCTTCATCCACCCGGTCACGGGGCAGGAAATGGAATTCGAAAGCCCGCTCCCGCCCGACATGGCGGAACTGGTGGCGACCCTGCAATCCGCGCGCTGAACTCTTGAAACAATCCCTGACATGTGCGTGACCGCACGAAGCCGTGGCTTTAACGCTAACGGAACCTTTCCCATGTACCGTACAAGGGGAAGGCGGTCTTGAACTTGCAGGTCCGCCTTCCTAACTTCGCCAATCCTCGGGGGCTTCTGGAAAGACCCGGGGTGAACAGGGGGCACGACATGAGCACCTACCAGAACCTTCCCGCACCAAGCCCGGAACAGGGGCTGAACCGCTATCTGCAGGAAATCCGCAAATTCCCGCTCTTGGAGCCGGAACAGGAATACATGCTGGCCAAGCGTTGGGTCGATCATCAGGACGCAGGCGCCGCGCACCAGCTCGTCACCTCGCACCTGCGCCTCGCCGCAAAGATCGCGATGGGCTATCGCGGCTATGGCCTGCCGCAGGCCGAGGTGATCTCCGAGGCGAATGTGGGCCTGATGCAGGCCGTGAAACGCTTCGATCCCGAAAAGGGCTTCCGCCTCGCCACCTATGCCATGTGGTGGATCCGCGCCTCGATCCAGGAATACATCCTGCGGTCTTGGAGCCTCGTGAAACTCGGCACCACTTCCGCGCAGAAGAAGCTCTTCTTCAACCTGCGCAAGGCCAAGGCCAAGGTCGGCGCATTGGAAGAAGGCGACCTTCGCCCGGAAAACGTGGCCCAGATCGCCAAGGACCTGTCGGTGACCGAGGAAGAGGTCATCGACATGAACCGCCGCCTCTCTGGCTCTGACGCCTCGCTGAACGCGACGATCGGGTCTGATGGTGACGGCGCGACCCAGTGGCAGGACTGGCTGGAGGATGAAGATAGCGATCAGGCCGAGGCCTATGAAGAGCGTGACGAAATGGACACACGCCGCGCGCTTCTGGTGCAGGCGATGGCCGTTCTGAACGAACGCGAAAAAGACATCCTGATGCAGCGCCGCCTCGCCGACACCCCAGTGACGCTCGAGGAGTTGTCGGAAAGCTACGGCGTCAGCCGCGAACGCATCCGCCAGATCGAGGTCCGCGCCTTCGAAAAGCTGCAGGCCAAGATGCGCGAACTGGCCAAGGGCAAAGGGATGGTCATCCCGGCCTGAGCGGGGTGATTAACCCTTCGTTAACCATTACCATCACGGCGGCGGGGGAGGATCCCGCCGCCGTTCTGCATACCGCGACCCTCGGCCCCGTTGCCTTGACAGCCCCGCAAGGGTAAGGGGCACCAAACCCGGAGACCGCCGATGACCATGCTGGAAACCTTCATCAAGCCGATGCACCGCGAAGGCATCAAATTCGTCGCGGCCTTCGCCGCCGTGACGCTGGTCCTCTTCTGGATCTGGGACCCGCTGGGTTGGATCGGCGTCGGCCTGACCGTCTGGTGCTACTACTTCTTCCGCGATCCCAAACGCGCCGTGCCGCAGAATGCGGGCCTCATGGTCAGCCCGGCCGATGGTGTTGTCTCCCTCATCGAACGCGTCGCCCCGCCCGAGGAACTGGGCATGGGACCCGAGCCCCTGATGCGCGTCTCGGTCTTCATGTCGGTCTTCAACTGCCATGTGAACCGCGCCCCCATCGCGGGCCGCGTGTCCGAAATCGCCTACCGCCCCGGCAAATTCCTGAACGCCTCGCTCGACAAGGCCTCGGTCGACAACGAACGCAATTCCATCCGCATCGACATGGCCGATGGCCGTTCCATCGCCGTGGTGCAGATCGCGGGCCTCGTCGCCCGCCGCATCCTCTGCTTCGCGGTCAAGGGGCAGGATCTGCGCACCGGCGAACGCTTCGGCCTGATCCGCTTCGGCTCCCGCCTCGACATCTACCTCCCCGACGGGGTGGAGCCGCAGGTGGCGTTGGGCCAGACCTGCATCGCCGGCGAAACCGTCATCGCCACCATCGGTCAGCCCAGCCCCCAGCGCCTCGCCCGGATGGAGTGAACCTATCATGGACGAGACGCCGCGCCCCCGCCGCAAGCTGCACATCCTGCAACTGCTGCCCAACCTCGTCTCGATCCTCGGCCTCTGCGCGGGCCTGACCGCGATCCGTTTCGCCATCGACGGCCGCATCGCCACCGCCGTCGCCCTGATCGGCCTCGCCGCCGCGCTGGACGCCCTCGACGGTCGCCTCGCCCGCATGCTCAAATCCGAAAGCGCGATCGGCGCGGAACTCGACAGCCTTGGCGATTTCGTCAATTTCGGCGTGACCCCCGCCATCATCCTCTACCTCTGGGGCCTGAAGGGCGAGGCATCGCTCGGCTGGATCGCCGTCCTCGTCTATGCCATTTGCTGCATGCTGCGCCTTGCCCGCTTCAACGTCGGCAACAAGCGGATGGACGGAGAGGAACCTGCCGAACGCACCTCCTTCATCGGCGTGCCCTCCCCGGCAGGGGCCATGCTTGTGCTGGCCCCCATCTACCTCGCCTTCTGCTTCCCCGGCGATGTGCGCCTGCCCGCCGCAGCCATCGCGCTCTGGATGGTGGCGATGGGCGCGCTGATGATCAGCCGCATCCGCACGCCCTCGCTCAAGCGCGTTACCTTCTATGCCGAAGATGCGCGCTACATTCTCGTGGGTGCAGCCGCAGTCATCGCCGCCCTTCTCACCTATCCTTGGATCACGCTGCTCGCCCTCTCCGTGGCCTATCTCGGCGGCATCCTCTTCGTCGCCCGTGGCCAGTTGCTTGCCCTCCTCCGCAAGGCCGACTGACCTTGCACCTCTCCGCGCCGCGCCCTAGCCTGCGCGCGTCACCGAAAGGGAGGAAGACCTGATGAAACCCGTCCGCTGGGGCGTTCTCGGCAACGCCAAATTCGCCCGCGACCACATGGCTCCCGCCATCCATATGGCCGAAAACGCCGAACTCGCCGCGCTCGGCACCTCGAAACCCGGCGCGGCCACTGGCTGGGATTTCTGCCCCGGCCTCGCGCAAAAGACCTATGACGACCTCCTCGTCGATCCCACGATCGACGCGGTCTACATCCCGCTGCCCAACCACCTGCATGTGGAATGGACGCTGAAGGCCCTGCGCGCGGGCAAGCATGTGCTGACCGAAAAGCCCATCGCCATGAAAGCCGAAGAGATCGACGCGATCATCGCCGAACGCGACCGCACGGGGCTACTGGCGGCCGAGGCCTATATGATCGTCCACCACCCGCAATGGATCCGCGCCCGCGAACTGGTGCAGGGCGGGGCCATTGGCAAACTGCGCCATGTCGACGCCTTCTTCAGCTATGACAACCACGAGGAAACCCAGAACATCCGCAACCGCCCCGAAACCGGCGGCGGCGGCATCCGCGACATCGGCGTCTACACCTATGGCTCCGCGCGTTTCGTGACCGGGGCCGAGGCGACCGACATTTCCTGCCGCATGATCCGCGAGAATGGCGTGGATGTCTGGGCCGAACTGGACGCCATCCTCGAAGGTCCGCTGGGCCGCGCGACCTATACCGCGATGACCTCCATGCGCCTGCAGAACCGTCAGGAAGTCACCTTCCACGGCGACAAGGGGCTTCTCAAGGTCGCCAACGGCCCCTTCAACGCCAACCTCTTCGCCGAGGCGCGGATCGAGTTGCACAACGACCAGACCATCACCTCTGAACGCTGGCCCGCCGCGAACCACTACAAGATCCAGGTGGAAAACTTCGGCAAATCCCTCCGCACCGGGGCCGCCTATCCCTGCCCGCTGGAGTTCACCCGCGGCACGCAGGTGATGATCGACGCGGCCTTCGCCACGGCGCGCGAGATACACTGGTGATGAAAAAGGCCGGGGGCACCCCTGTGCCCCCGGACCCCCTCGGCACCAAGAAGATCAGCCTTCCATCGCCTCCAGCTCGTCGATGAAGCCCGCGATCATCGACAGCCCCTTGTCCCAGAACTTCGGATCGCTGGCATCAAGGCCGAAGGGCGCCAGAAGCTCCTTGTGATGTTTCGATCCGCCAGCCCTCAGCATCTCGAAATACTTCTCCTGAAACTCCGGCAGCCCATCGGCATAGGCCGCGTAAAGCGCATTCACCAGCCCGTCGCCAAAGGCATAGGCATAGACGTAGAAGGGCGAATGCACGAAATGCGGGATATAGGCCCAGAAGGTCTCGTACCCGTCCATGAACTCGAAGGCATCGCCAAGCGATTGCGCCTGCACGCTCATCCACAGGGCGTTGATGTCGTCCGGCGTCAACTCGCCCTCGCGCCGCGCGGCGTGCAGCTTGCATTCGAAATCGTAGAAGGCGATCTGACGCACGACCGTGTTGATCATGTCCTCCACCTTGCCCGCCAGCAGCGTCTTGCGCTCTCCCGGCGTCTTCGCCCCGTCCAGAAGCTTGCGGAAGGTCAGCATCTCGCCGAACACGCTCGCCGTCTCGGCCAGCGTCAGCGGCGTCGATGACAGCAACTCGCCCTGACCCGCGGCCAGAACCTGATGCACGCCATGGCCCAACTCATGCGCCAGCGTCATCACGTCCCGCGGTTTGCCAAGGTAGTTCAGCATCACATAGGGATGCACCGTCGTGACCGTCGGATGCGCAAAGGCACCGGGTGCCTTGCCCGGCTTCACGCCCGCATCGATCCAGCCCCGCTCGAAGAAGGGCCGCGCCAGATCTGCCATCCGCGGGTCGAAGGCGCCATAGGCCTCCATCACCGTCCGCGTCGCGCTGTCCCAATCCACCGTCTTCGGCGTCTCGATGGGCAGGGGCGCGTTGCGGTCCCAGACCTGCAACTTCTCCAGCCCCATCCATTTCGCCTTCAGCCGGTAATAGCGATGCGACAGCTTCGGATAGGCCGCGACCACGGCATTCCGCAGCGCCTCCACCACCTCCGGCTCCACATGGTTGGAAAGGTGGCGCCCGGTCTGCGGCGTGGGCATCTTGCGCCAGCGGTCCTCGACCTCCTTCTCCTTGGCCAGCGTGTTGTGGACCCGGGCGAACAGCTTGATATTCTTGTCGAACACAACTGCCAGCGCCCGCGCCGCCGCCTCGCGCTTGGCCCGGTCCGTATCGGTCAGAAGGTTCAGGGTGGATTCGAGGTTCAGTTCCTCCTCCTCGCCCTCCACCTTGAACATCAGGCCCGCCATCGTCTCGTCGAACAGCTTGTTCCACGCGCTGGCCCCCACGACCGAATTGTCGTGCAGGAACTTCTCCAACTCGTCGGAAAGCTGATAGGGCCGCATCGCGCGCATCCGGTCGAACACCGGCTTGTAACGCGCAAGCTCGGCATTCTGCGCCAGAAGGCCCGACAGATGCCCCTCGTCCAGCCGGTTGAACTCAAGGCTGAAGAACACAAGCGGCGTTGTGAAGGTGGTGATGCGGTCCTGCGCATCGGCCATGAACTTCGCCCGCTCGCTGTCCATCGTGTTCTGGTAATAGCGCAGACCCGCATAGGACATGATCCGTCCCGCCACGACATCGATCTTCTCATAGGCCAGAACGCAGGCCAGCAGCCCCTCCGCGTCCAGCGTGGCAAGTTTGCCCTCATAGCTGGCGGCGAAATCGGCGCAGGCCTTTTCCAGCCAAGCCATGTCGCGACCGAATTCCGGGGCATCCGGCGCGGGGTAAAGGTCCGTCAGGTCCCAGTCGGGCAGATTGCCCAGACCGCCACCGCTGGCATTGGCATCGAAAACCGGGCGGGGCAGGGGAAGCGTCATCGGAAAACCTCATCGCATTTGCTCGGATGTCATCTAGGGCGGCGGAGGCGGCGGGCGCAAGGGAAGGCGGCTGAATTCCACGCGATGCGGCGCTATCTGTCCCTCACCCCGCCACCGCCATGCCGGAAACCCCGCCCTAGCCCCGCGCAACGCGCAGCAGGTCGCGCAACCCTTCCAGCGTGTCGATCTCATCCACCGGCTTGTCGCGCCGCCAGCGGATCATGCGCGGAAAGCGCAGCGCGATCCCCGACTTGTGGCGCGGGCTTTCCTGTATGCCCTCGAACCCGATCTCGAAGACCAGTTCCGGCGGCACCCGCCGCACCGGGCCGAACCGTTCCAGCGTATTCTTCTGCACCCAGCGGGTGATCTCGCCGAATTCGGCATCGGTCAGGCCCGAATAGGCCTTGGTGAAGGGCACCAGCCCATTCCCGTCCCGCACGGCAAAGGTGAAGTCGGTGAACAGGTTCGCCCGCCGCCCATGCCCCGCCTGCGCATAGATCATCACCGCATCGACGGTGAAGGGGTCAAGCTTCCACTTCCACCAATCCCCCCGCCTGCGCCCGTTGAAATAGGACGAAGACCTCCGTTTCAGCATCAGCCCCTCCGCCCGCCGTTCCCGCGCCGTCTGGCGCAGCGCGGCAAGCACTGCCCAATCCGCGAAGCCGACCGGCGGCGACAGCGACAGTGGCAGATCGTCCGGCAGCCCCGCACACAGCGCCGCCAGCCGCGCCTGCCTCTCGGCAAAGGGCGTTTCCCGCAGGTCCCGCCCCCCATCCTCCAGCAGGTCATAGGCCAGAAGATGGGCCGGCGCCTCCTGCAGCAACCGCTTCGGCACCGTCTTGCGCCCGATCCTCTTCTGCAATTCGGCAAAGGGCAGGGGGCGGCCACCCGCCCGGTCCCATGCCAGCACCTCGCCGTCGATCACCGTGCCCGGCGGCAGGAAATCCACCAGCGGTCCGAATTCCGGGAAACGGTCGGTGATCAATTCCTCCCCCCGTGACCAAAGGGCCAGCAGGCCGGGCCGGTGGATCAACTGCCCCCTGATGCCATCCCACTTCCATTCCGCATGCCACTCTGCCGGATCACCCAGCCCCTCCGGCCCCTCCTCCAATGGCGAGGCAAGGGCAAAGGGATAGGGCCGCGACGCCGCCCCCTCACCCTCGTCCCGGATCAACGCCTGATAGCTGGTGGTCAGCGGCTGCCAATCCCCCATCAGGCGATGCGCCAGCGCCGCCTCCTCCACCCCCGTCGCGGTGGAGAGCGCGCGCGTCATCAAACCCTGGCTCACGCCCATGCGGAAGCCGCCGGTGATCAGCTTGTTGAACAGCAACCGCTCCGTCGTCCCCAGCCGCCCCCACCAGCCAAGGATGGCCGCCTTCCGCACCTCGGCAGGCTGCCCCGTCAGCGCGATCAGCGCCCGGACCGTCTCGGACAGCGGGGGGGCCTCCTCTGCCCCGGCGGGCGGCAGGATCAAGGCGATGGTCTCGGCCAGATCCCCCACCATCGCATAGCTTTCCTCGAACAACCAAAGCGGCACCCCCGCCGCCTCCGCCGCCCATTCCCGCAACTCGGTGGCCGTCACCCCCCGTTTCGGGCGGCGCCCCGACAAAAGCGCGATGGTCCAAAGCCTGTCCTCCTCCGGTGCGGTCTGGAAATACAGGGTCAGCGCGGCAAGCTTCGCCGTCGTCTTGGTCGTCCCGTCTAGGGCTGCGAACAGGGCGGCGAAATCCCTCATGACTCCACCGCCTCCGACGCGTCCTCCGCCTCCTCGCCATATTCCGTGGCAACGATCCCGGCGTCATATCCTTGTTCTGCAAGGAAACGGCGGAAGGGCGCGGTATAGCCATGGGTCACGAAGACCCTCTCGCATCCCGTGGCACGGATGGCCGACAGAAGGCCCGGAAAATCGGCATGGTCCGATACCACGAACCCCGTCCCCAGCGCCCGGCGGCGGCGGATGCCGCGCACCGCCATCCAGCCGCTGGCGAATGCCTCTTCCGCAGGCCCGAACCGTCGCGCCCATGCCGATCCCAGCGCCGAGGGCGGCGCGATCACCAAGGCTCCGGGGTGCGACTTCCCATCCACCCCGACCCCCGCGCGGATCGTGTCGGGCAGGGCATAGCCCTGTTGCCGCAGGATGCCGTTCACCTCCTCCACCGCGCCATGCGTCAGGATCGGACCCACCGCTCCCACCCCCGCCAGCAGCCGCTGCGCCTTGCCAAGGCTGTAGGCACCAAGGATCGACACCTTCCCTGCCGCCGCATTCGCCGCCCACCAGCGCGTGATCTCGCCCATCACCTCCGCCTGCGGTCGCCAGCGGAAGACGGGCAGGCCGAAGGTGCATTCGCTGATGAAGGCATGGCAGCGCACGGGCGCGAAGGCTTCCGCCAGACCGTCCGGCTCCACCTTGTAATCACCCGAGACGACCCAGACCTCGCCCTCCCGCTCCACCGCGATCTGCGCCGATCCGGGAATATGCCCCGCCGGATGGAAACTGACCGTCACCCCGCCGATCCGCAGCCTTTCGCCATAGCCGATCCCTTGCGCCGTGATCTGGCCAAGCCGGTGCCGCATCACTGGCAGCGCCGCATGGGTGGCCAGATACTGACCGTGGCCCCAGCGCGCATGGTCTGAATGGCCATGCGTGATCAGCGCGCGCTCCACCGGACGCCACGGGTCGATGAAGAACCCGCCATCCGGGCAGAATATCCCGCGATCGGTGAAGACAAGGACGGGGTTCAAGGCCATGCGCGGAACCTAGTCCACAGGGCATCCACCGCCAGAGGTGCAGGCTTGCCCAAATTTTGTGCAGTTGCACATGTCGCACCCATGCCATTCCTCCGAAACGCTTCCAAGCCGCTTGGTGCCCTGATTAACTTGGACCAACTCCGACATGGATCGGGAAAGCAGGGGGCGTAACGGTGACGCAATACTTCAACGAGATGTACCAGACCGGCAAGGTCCGCCAGCCCTACGCCCGGCTCGAAGACTGGATGAAGGCCATGCCCGCCGCCCTGCGCACGCTCAAGCAGGCCGAGGCCGAGGATCTCTTCCGCCGCATCGGCATCACCTTCGCCGTCTATGGCGAAGGCGGCGATCCAGATCGCCTGATCCCCTTCGACATGTTCCCGCGCGTCTTCACCGGTGCCGAATGGGCACGTCTGGAAAAAGGCATCAAACAGCGCGCCCGCGCCCTGAACGCCTTCCTTGTGGACGTCTATCAACGCGGCGAAATCATCCGCGCAGGCCGCGTTCCCTCGCGCCTCGTCTATCAGAACGAAGCCTATGAAAAGGCCGTGGCGGGGATCAAACCGCCCAAGGGTGTCTATTCCCACATCGTCGGCATCGACATCGTCCGCACCGGCCCCGACGAATTCTTCGTGCTGGAAGACAACTGCCGCACCCCCTCCGGCGTCAGCTACATGTTGGAGAACCGCGAGATCATGATGCGGATGTTCCCCGAACTGTTCCGCGAGAACCGCATCGAACCCGTCGACACCTATCCCGAAATCCTGCGCCGCACGCTGGCCTCCGTCGCGCCGGAAAAATGCAACGGCGAACCGACGATCGTCCTCCTCACCCCCGGCCATTTCAACAGCGCCTATTACGAACACAGCTTCCTCGCCGACCTGATGGGAATCGAACTGGTCGAGGGGCAGGACCTCTTCGTCGAAGGCGAATTCGTCTGGATGCGCACCACCGAAGGTCCGAAGAAGGTGGATGTCATCTACCGCCGCATCGACGACGCCTTCATCGACCCGCTCTGTTTCCGCCCCGACAGCATGCTGGGCGTTCCGGGCCTGATGGATGTCTACCGTTCCGGCGGTGTCAGCATCTGCTCCGCCCCCGGTGCCGGTGTGGCCGATGACAAGGCGGTCTATACCTTCGTCCCCGAAATGGTGCGCTTTTATCTGGGCGAGGAACCGATCCTGCAGAACGTCCCCACCTGGCAATGCGGCAAGCCGGATGACCTGCGCTACGTTCTGGACAACCTCGCCGAACTGGTGGTCAAGGAAGTCCACGGCTCAGGCGGCTATGGCATGCTGGTCGGCCCCAAGGCCACAAAGGAACAGGTCGAGGCCTTCCGCGCCAAGATCGTGGCCGATCCCGGCAACTACATCGCCCAGCCGACGTTGGCACTGTCCACCACCCCCACCTTCGTCGCCGAAGGCGTGGCCCCCCGTCACGTCGACCTGCGCCCCTATTGCCTCGTGGGAGAACGCATCGAACTCGTCCCCGGCGGCCTCACACGGGTGGCGCTGACGGAAGGGTCGCTTGTCGTGAACTCCTCCCAAGGGGGTGGGGTGAAGGACACATGGGTTCTGGCGGAGTGATCACATGCTGAGCCGGACCGCCGACAACCTCTTCTGGATCGCCCGCTACATGGAGCGGGCCGAAACCGCCGCGCGTCTGCTGGAGGTGGGATCGCGCATCGCCTTGCTGCCTTCGGCTGCGGGCTATCGCAACGAATGGGATTCGCTCTTGCAGGCCTCGGGCAATGCCGATGCCTTTGCCCGCAAGTATGGCGATCCGGTGCAGCGCAATATCGAAAGCTTCCTCTTCTTCGACCGCGACAACCCTTCCTCCGTCGCCTCCTGCATCACCACGGCGCGGGAAAACGGCCGCATCGTCCGCACCGCGCTGACGGCGCAGGTCTGGGACGCCCTCAACACCGCGTTTCAGGAATTGCGCCAGCTCGAACGCACCCCGCGCAGCGAGCTGGAACTCTCGCGCCTCACCGAATGGACGATGCGCCACGCTGCCATGGTGCGCGGGGCCATCGAGGCCACGCTCCTGCGCAATGACGGCTGGGATTTCCTGAACCTCGGCTACAATCTCGAACGCGCCGACAACACTGCCCGCCTGATGGACGTGAAATACTACGTCCTTCTGCCCAAGGTGGAATTCGTGGGGTCTGGTCTCGACAATTACCAATGGACCACGCTCTTGCGTGCCATGTCGGCCCATCGCGCCTTCCACTGGGCCTATGGCGGAGAGGTTACGGCGGCCAAGATCGCGCATTTCCTGATCCTCAACCCGCAATGCCCCCGGTCGCTGATCACCTGCGTCGAAGAGATCTCCACCCATCTCAACCGTCTTGCCAAGGCCTATGGAACCAAGTCCGAAGCACAGGCCAGCGCGCAAGAGATGTTGGCAGCACTCGAGGCCACCAAGGTGGAGGACATCTTCGACGAGGGCCTGCACGATTTCCTGTCCCGTTTCATCCGTGAGGTGGCGGGGCTGGGGTCTCTGGTCCATGACACCTACCTGAGCGGGGATATGCGCTGATGCTGCTGTCGGTCGATCATGTGACGCGCTACCGCTATGACCGCCCGGTGCGGGCCGTGATGCAAAGCCACCGGCTGACCCCGTCGAAATTCGATGGCCAGAAGGTGCGCGACTGGACGGTGACCGTTTCCGACGGAATTCCCGGCGGGTCTTTCCGCGACGGGGCGGGGGACCGGGTGCAGGGCTGGATGGTCAAGGGCCCGGTGTCCGAGGTGGAGGTGCGCGTGATAGGCACCGTGGAAACCTTCGACCTTGCAGGCGTCCTGCGCGGCCACCGCGAGGTGGTCCCGCCCGAGGTCTATCTGGTCGAAACCACGGCAACCCGCGCCGATGCGGCTCTGGCCGATCTTGCCACGCAGGCCGCCGGGGCCGAGGGACCTTTGGCCTTGGCCCACCGTCTGGCGGAACTTGTGGCAGTGGCTGTGGCATACAAACCCGGCGCAACGAGGTCCCAGACCACCGCCGCAGAGGCCCTGGCGCTGGGCGGAGGCGTCTGTCAGGACCACGCCCACATCCTCATCGCCTGCGCACGACGGATGGGACTGCCCGCCAGATATGTCTCGGGCTATCTCTTTGCCGACGTCGAGGGCGTCCCGCACGAGGCGGCACATGCCTGGGCCGAGGTCCATGTTGCAGGCCTTGGCTGGGTGGGCTTCGATCCCGCAAACCGCTGCTGCCCGGATGCGCGCTACATCCGCCTTGGATCGGGAATGGATGCGCAGGATGCCGCCCCCATCCGCGGCGTGGCGCGCGGTGTCGGGGCCGAGTCGCTTGATGTGAAGGTTGCGGTCCAATCCTTGCAGCAATAGGGTCGGGTATCCTTGGGGAAGAATCCATGACCTATTGCGTCGGCCTGCTGTTGAACGAGGGAATCGTCCTTCTGTCCGATACCCGTACCAATGCGGGTTTGGATAACATCTCCACATACAGGAAGATGTTCCTCTTCGAAGACCCCGGCGAGCGGATCATCGCCATCATGACCGCCGGCAGCCTTTCGGTGACGCAAACCACCGTGGCCCGCCTGCGCGAGGCGATCGAGGATCCGGACTCGGACGAGACGCAGTCGATCATGAAGGCCCCCACGATGCTGAAGGTGGCGGACATCGTCGGCAACATGCTGGCCGAGGTCCGGGCCGAGATCGACGAAAAGCTTTCAGCGATGCAGGGTGCCTCTGCCTCGATGATCGTGGCGGGGCAGCGGAAGGGGGGTGCGATGCGCCTCTTCCTCATCTATCCCGAAGGAAACTTCATCGAAGCGACCGAAGACACGCCGTTCCTGCAAATCGGTGAACACAAATACGGCAAGCCCATCCTCGACCGCGTGGTGAAACCGCAGACCAGCCTGCAGGACGCGCAGAAGGCGGTGCTGCTGTCGATGGACTCCACCCTTCGGTCGAACCTTTCCGTGGGGATGCCGCTTGATCTTTGCGTGATCGAAAGAGACGCCTGCAAGGTTACCCTCACCCGCCGGATCGAGGCAGGCGACGAACAGTTCCGCGCGATGTCCGATGCATGGAGCCGCGCGCTGCGCGACGGGTTCAGCCAGATCGCGCTGTAACCGGTTCCTGCGGCCCAGGCCGTCTAGCCCTGTCCGAGGAAAAGCTTCGCCGCCTCGTCAAAGAACCGCGTGCGATGGGCCGGTGTCTCCATCGGAACCTCGTGTTCCGCACCATGATAAAGGTCTAGCCTGCCTTGTCGCCATCCGGCCATGCGCAAGTGGATCGGGCCGACATCGACCACTTTCTCCGCCGTTCCCAGAGCGGTGATCGCAGGGGTGGTCGGGGCCGGCAAGGCTGCCAGCGCTCCGCATTCCTGCAACGCGGCCCCCAACCAGCCCAGCGAAGGCCCGCCCAGCGCAAGGTCCGGATGGGCGGCGACCTGACGGCGCATGTACTCCCACATCTCCGGATCGGTGGTCAGCACATTGCCCTGGAACCCCGTCGCCAGCACATAGGTCTGTCCACCCGTGCCGGGCGCATAGCGATGCGCCTGCCCAAAGACCGGGGCAAGCCGACCCAGCACATGGGCCAAAGGCCTTGACC
Source organism: Tabrizicola sp. M-4 (assembly GCF_051132405.1). Classification (GTDB taxonomy): domain Bacteria; phylum Pseudomonadota; class Alphaproteobacteria; order Rhodobacterales; family Rhodobacteraceae; genus Paragemmobacter. Next base: position 2,806,229 of record NZ_CP128606.1, on the reverse strand, counting down.
AGGCAGCCATGCTGATGCCCCACATCGGCGCGGAAAAGCAGGCCGAGGCGAAAGGCAGGCCCCGCATCACGCTGCGCAGCCCGATGCATCCCCCCATGGAATGGCACAGCAGATGGAAGGGGCGGGGCAGCCCCTCCGCCTCTGCCAGCGCAAGGATCGCATCCACATCGCGCTGATACTCGTCGAAATGGCCGACATGCCCGATCAGGCGGTCGGCGTGGGCGCGGGCGGCAAGCCCCTGACCGCGCCAATCCACGACCAGCGTGGTGAAACCGCGCGCGTGCAGGTCGGCGGCAGCGCGGCCGTATTTTTCGATGTATTCCGTCCGGCCCGGAAACAGTAGAACCGTGCCCTTCTGCCCCGTGCCCCAGATCGCGGCGCGGATCTGAACCCCATCTGCCGTGCGCAGCCAGAAGGCCCGCCCATCGGGCGGCCCTTCGGCCTGATCCGCAAAAAGGGGCGCGGCCTGCGTCACGCCAGCGCAGAGCCCAGCTTCATCGCCATTCCCATCGACCCATCGACCGACAGCTTGCCCGTCATGAAGGCCATTGTCGGGTTCATGTCGCCGTCGAGGATCGCGCGGAAGGTCTCGGTCGAGGCGGTCAGCGTGACATCCGCCTCCTCATCCCCGGCGCGGACGCCATTGGCATCCAGCATGATCGCCCCTTCGCCCTTGATCACGAATTTCGCCACGCCGTCGAACCCGTCGGACAGCTTGGCGGACAGGGCGGCGACGGCGGCGTCGATAACTTCGCTCATTCTTGCAATCTCCATCTTCTGATCGTGACCGGGGAAGGCTGGTTTTTCGCCCCGGTTGCGTTACCTTCGATTTATGGAAGCCCTGCGTCGGTTACACAATCATGTCGTTGCGGCACTTGTTGCCGTTTTATGTATGGGGGGCTTGGCCGCTGCCCAGACACCAGACCTCGATTCGCTTTTCGAGGAGCTGAAAGAAGCCGATGCCCAATCGGCAGCGCGGATCGAACGGGAAATCTGGAACGAATGGTCAAAGTCCGGCTCGGCAACCATGGACCTACTGCTGCAGCGTGGTCGGGATGCCATGGCGGCGGGGGATGTCGCGGCGGCCATCGAACATTTCACCGCGCTGACCGACCACGCGCCCGATTTCGCCGAGGGCTGGAACGCGCGGGCCACCGCCTATTTTCAGGCCGGCGAACTGGGCCCTTCGGTGAACGACATTGCGCAGACGCTTACGCTGAACCCGCGTCATTTCGGGGCTTTGTCCGGGCTGGGCATGATCTTCGAACAGTTGGAACAACCGGAAAAGGCGCTGGAGGCCTATGAGGCCGCCTTGGCTATACATCCCCATCTTGAGGGGGTAATCGAAGCCGTGGAACGGCTGGAAGCGGAAACCGCCGGAACGGACCTTTAGCAGGCGCGACGACATGGGCATGGGCGGACGTGTGACGGCGGTCCTTGGGCCGACGAACACCGGCAAGACGCATTACGCGATCGAGCGCATGCTGGCGCATCGGACTGGGGTAATCGGCCTGCCCCTGCGCCTTCTGGCGCGCGAGGTCTATGACCGGATCGTCGCGCAGCGCGGCCCGTCGGTCGTGGCACTGGTCACGGGCGAAGAGCGCATCGTGCCGGAGCGGACGCAGTACTGGGTCTGCACGGTTGAGGCGATGCCTCTGGAGATCGGCGCGGATTTCGTCGCGGTGGACGAGATCCAGCTTTGCGCCGACCCTGAACGGGGTCACGTCTTCACTGACCGACTGCTGCGGGCACGCGGGCTGCATGAAACGCTGTTCCTCGGATCCGACACGATGCGCGGGGCGATTGCCGCGCTGGTGCAGGGGGTGAGTTTCGTCAAGCGCGACCGTCTTAGCACCCTGACCTATTCAGGTTCCAAAAAGATCAGCCGAATGCCCCCACGCAGCGCGATCGTGGGGTTTTCCGTTGAAAACGTCTATGCCATCGCCGAACTGATCCGGCGGCAGAAGGGCGGTTGCGCGGTGGTGATGGGGGCATTGTCGCCCCGCACGCGGAATGCTCAGGTCGCGCTCTACCAGAATGGCGATGTGGATTATCTGGTGGCCACCGATGCCATCGGGATGGGGCTCAATCTCGACATCCGCCATGTCGCCTTCTCCTCCACCGCAAAGTTCGACGGGCGGCGGATGCGGGCACTTTATCCGCAGGAGTTGGCGCAGATAGCGGGCAGAGCGGGTCGGCACACCGAAAACGGCACCTTCGGCGTGACGGGCGAGGCGCGCCCCTTCGACGAGGAAATGGTGGAGGCCATCGAGAACCACCGTTTCCAGCCGGTCAAGAAACTGCAATGGCGCAATGCCGGGCTGGAATTCGGCACAGTGGAACGGTTGGTCCGGTCACTGGAAGCCCCCACCTCTAACGAATGGCTGACCCGCGCGCGGGATGCCGACGACGTGGTTGCGCTGAAAACCCTCTCCGAAATGGCCGAGGTGAGGGACCGCATCAAGGGTCCGCAGGATGTGAAACTGCTCTGGGACGTCTGCCGCGTGCCGGATTTCCGGTCCTCTTCGACCATGGAACATGCATCCCTCCTTGCGCGGATCTTCGAGTTCCTGAAAGGCGGTAAGGTGCCTTCGGACTGGCTCGCGAAGGCCGTCTCAAGGATCGACAAGACGGATGGGGATATCGACGCCATCTCCAAACGGCTCGCCTATATCCGGACCTGGACCTATGTGGCGCAACGGTCGGGCTGGGTCGAAGACGAAAGCCATTGGCGCGACGAGACGCGCGCTGTAGAAGACCGCCTGTCGGATGCGCTGCATGCGCGGCTGACGCAGCGATTTGTTGACCGGCGGACAAGCGTCTTGTTGCGGCGGTTGAAGCAGAAGGAGACCCTCGTGGCCGAGGTGAATGACAAGGGCGAAGTGATGGTCGAGGGCGAGTTCGTCGGGCGGCTGGAGGGGTTCCGGTTCCGGCAGGACGCATCGGCCACGCCCGACGAGGCGCGCACGCTGCGGCAGGCGGCGGTGCAGGCGCTGCGGCCCGAATGGCATCTGAGGGCGGACCGGTTCTACAACGCGCCAGATACCGAGCTGGATTACACTGAGCAGGGCGGCCTGATGTGGGGGACCACGGCGGTTGGCAAGCTGGTGAAAGGGGCCGAGGCGATGCGGCCATCGGTCGAAGGCTTCGTGGACGAAGAAGCGGGGCCGGATGTCGCCGAGAAGGTGAAGCGCCGTCTGCAGCATTTCATCGACCGCAAGGTCGCGGCCCTGTTCGAGCCGCTGACCGCGATGAGCCGGGACGAGCAATTGACGGGTCTGGCGCGGGGCTTTGCCTTCCGCCTCGTCGAGGGGCTGGGCGTGCTGCCGCGCGACGCGGTGGCGGACGAAGTGAAGGCTCTGGATCAGGAGGCGCGGGGCGCGCTGCGCAAGCATGGCGTGCGGTTCGGGCAGTTCACGGTGTTTCTGCCACTTTTGCTGAAACCTGCACCGACGCGCCTGCGGCTGGTTTTGTGGTCGCTCTGGAACGGGTTGGACGAGTTTCCCGAAAGCCCGCCCCCCGGTCTGGTGACCATCCCCAACATCGCCGAAGTGCCCAAGCAGCACTACACGCTGTCGGGCTATCATCCCGCAGGCAGCCGCGCGATCCGCATCGACATGCTGGAAAGACTGGCAGACATCTTGCGCACCAAGGACAGCCGGGCGGGGTTTGAGGCGACGGCGGATATGCTGTCGATCACCGGCATGACCTTGGAACAGTTCTCCGACCTGATGGCCGGTCTGGGCTACAAGGGCGAAAAGGGCGAGCGGGCGAAGGTGAAGGCGATGGAACTGCCCAAGCCTGCAGAGCCGCAATCCACGCTGCCGATCCCCGAGGAAGTGTCGATTCTGGCTCCTGTTCCGGAAGAGCCGGCGGTGCAGGACGGGGGCGAGGCCACGCCCGTCGAGATGGAGGTTTTCTACACCTTCACATGGGCTCCCAAGCCCCGCTTCCAACGACCAGAGCGGGGCAACCGTCCGGCGCAGGGCGATCGTCAAGGCCGGGGCGAACGTTCTCAGGGCGAGAGCCGTGGCGAACGGCCCAAGCGCGAGGGTAGCGGTGACCGCCCGCAGGGCGAGCGGCGCGAAGGCGGCAAGCCAAAAGGTGGCAAGGGCGGCAAACCCGAACGGCGCGATGGCGCCAAGCCGCAACAGGGTGCAAAATCCTATGAGTCGCGGCCTCCGCGTCCCGAAAAGCCCATCGATCCGGACAACCCCTTCGCGGTTCTGGCCGCGTTGAAGGCGAAGTCCTGATTTGGCCGGCCCCGGTGCTGCAAAGGCCGGGGGAGGGCGGGCCACGCTCCGCGTGGACAAATGGTTGTGGCAGGCGCGGTTCTTCAAGACCCGCGCCCTTGCAGCCAACCTTGCAGAAAGCGGCCACCTGCGCATCAACGGCCAGCCCACCCGCAAACCCGGCGCGGGGGTGGGTGAGGGGGATGTGCTGACCTTTCCGCAGGGCACGCGCATCCGTGTGATCAGAATTCTGGCACTCGGCCTGCGACGCGGGCCCGCCCCAGAGGCGCAGATGCTCTACCTCGATCTTGACGCGCGGGAAGATGCGCCGGAGCCGCTTGAATGATCGTGAAAAGCCCTCTAGTCAGGCTGCCGAGATCCTAGGAGACCGCCATGACCTATGTGGTGACCGACAACTGCATCGCCTGCAAATACACCGATTGCGTGGAAGTCTGCCCGGTGGACTGCTTCTACGAGGGCGAGAACATGCTGGTCATCCATCCGGATGAATGCATCGACTGCGGTGTCTGTGAACCGGAATGCCCCGCCGACGCGATCCGCCCGGATACGGAACCGGACATGGAGGAATGGGTCGCCTTCAACCGCAAGTATTCCGAGATGTGGCCCGTTCTCACGGTTAAGAAGGACCCGCTTCCCGAAGCCGAAGCACGGGATGGCGAGACGGGCAAGCTGGCCAAGTATTTCAGCGAAGCGCCGGGCGAGGGCAACTGAGGAAAAGCCTCATTTTCGCCATGCCGATTCGGCAAGGCTGTCATGACGATTCGGAATGCCGTTCGATTATTGCCCAGAATGAAGGCATTCCGGGAAGGGCAGACCTGTTGCCGTTGTTGGAATCGGTCTGATTCTGTGGTATAGGCTAACGCACAATACACACGGAAGCCTGACGCCTCGCTCAGAGCTGCTCGCCTGAGCTGGGTCTTTCTGTGACAATTCCTCCTGCAAGCCGGGGCCGCCAAGGGCCCGGTCATGGGATTTGTCGCGTGAGGCAGGCGGTCCATTCGAGGATTCGACTGAATGACCAAGACCAAAAAGCCCGAGTTCCGTCCCAACGAATTCGTGGTCTACCCGGCGCATGGCGTGGGCAAGATCATCTCGATCGAAGAGCAGGAAATCGCGGGGCTCCATCTGGAGCTTTTCGTCATCTCCTTCGAGAAGGACAAGATGACCCTGCGCGTTCCTACGCACAAGGCGACCGAGATCGGGATGCGGCAGCTGTCCTCGCCCGACATCGTGACGAAGGCGCTGGATACGCTGAAGGGCAAGGCCCGGGTGAAGCGGGCGATGTGGTCGCGCCGCGCGCAGGAATATGAGCAGAAGATCAATTCGGGCGATCTGCTTTCCATCGCGGAAGTTGTGCGGGATCTCCACCGCACCGATGACCAGCGCGAACAGAGCTATTCCGAGCGTCAGCTTTACGAAGCTGCGCTGGAGAGGCTCACTCGTGAGGTTGCGGCGGTTTCCGGTGTGGACGAGGCCGGGGCACAGAAGAAGGTCGATGATGTGCTGCTGAGCCGCGCCGCCTGATATTTCTTATGGGTTTCGCAGGGGCCGTCGGGAAACCGGCGGCCCTTTTTGCTTGCAGGCGTGACCCGGCGGAGCCGCTGGTGCGGCGGGTTTCCTTCTCCCATTCGAGGCCTTCGTAGCGCATGGAGTCCCAGGGGGATGCCCGCCCCCGACGGCGTGCCTCCATCACCCCCGGGGGATTGGGCTCGGGACAGAGGGGCGTTCAGGCGAGATGGGCTGCGGCGAAGGCAAGTGCGGCAGCCTCGGCTAGTTGCTGGGATGCGCCGAGAATGTCCCCTGTCTGGCCACCGATGCGGTTACGCGCTGCGCGGGCAAGGAAGGCGGTCGTGGCGGCGGCGGCGAGGACCATAGACAGGATGGCGCTTCCGGTTGCCAGGAGGGCGATGATGACGGTTACGGCGAGGGCCGTGAGGACGGCATAGCGGGGGGGGCTGCCGGTGATGTGGGAGAGGCCCGTGCCCCGCGCATTGGGCAGGCCGGCGATGAGGACGACCATGGGCGCGCGGGAGATGGCCCCTGCCGCGATGAGTGCGGCCCAGTGTTGGCCTGCGGTGATGAGGGTGGCGAGGGCCGACCAACGGATCAGGGTGACAAGGAGCAGTGCGAGTGTCCCGTAAGAGCCGATGCGGCTATCCTTCATGATCTCCAGTCGCCGCTCCTTGGTTTGACCGCCCATGAGGCCATCGGCTGTGTCGGCGAGGCCGTCTTCGTGCAGGCCGCCCGTCAGCAGGGCGGTGGTGACGAGGGCAAGCGCTGCAGCGGGGCCTGCGGAAAGGCCGAGGGCCAAGGCAGCAGAGGTGGACATCGCGGCGAGCGCACCGATGGCGGCCCCCACCACGGGCCAGGCCCAGGCGGCGCGGGGGGAGGGGGCAGCGCGCATCGTGACCGGGAGGCGGGTGAGCAAGGAAAAGGCCGCGGCGAGGTCTGCCAATGCGCTGGCGGCGGTGTCGCGGTTGGTCATGGGGGTGTCCTTTCCCGGCTGGCCTTTGCCTGCGCCACCAGTTAGCCAAGCCGGGGACGACCTTCAACGATGGACCTTTGCCGATGACCTTTTCCTTTGCCTCGCTTTCCGAATTCCATGCCCTTCTGGTGGCGGCCCCCGCGGCGGACGCGGCCGCCCGAGCGGCGGCGCTGGCGCGCAACGGGCAGTTGACCAAACCGCCGGGGGCGCTGGGTCGGCTGGAGGATCTGGCGGTGTGGTTTGCGGGCTGGCAGGGGACGGATCGCCCGCGTTGCGACCGGCCTCAGGTCCTTGTCTTTGCAGGCAATCACGGGGTGGTGGCGCAGGGCGTTTCTGCCTTTCCTGCCGAGGTGACGGTGCAGATGGTGGCGAATTTCCGCCACGGAGGGGCGGCGATCAACCAGTTGAGCCGCGCCTTTGGGGCGGAGATGGCAGTGCATGCGCTGGACCTTGACCGCCCCACCGTCGATTTCACGACTGGGCCTGCGATGGACGAGGCCGAGGTCGTGGCCGCGCTGCGCTGCGGTTGGGATGCGGTGGATCCGGGGGCGGATGTACTTGTGACAGGCGAGATGGGGATCGGAAATACAACGTCCGCGGCGGCGCTGGCGGCGGCGCTGTTCGGGGGGGAGCCGGGCGGCTGGGTCGGGCGCGGGACGGGTGTTGATGATGCGGGGCTGGCGCGCAAGGCCGATTCCGTTGCGCGGGGGTTGGCGTTGCATGCAGGGGTGCTGGATGACCCGCTGGAGGTACTGCGCTGCCTTGGCGGGCGGGAGTTGGCGGCCATGGCCGGGGCAATCGCGCGGGCCCGCGTGGAACGGGTGCCCGTTGTGCTGGACGGGTTCATCTGCACGGCCTCGGCGGCGGTGTTGGAACGGGCAGTGCCCGGCGCGCTGGATCATTGCGTCGCGGGCCATGTGAGCGCGGAGGGAGGTCATGGGCGGCTGCTGGCGGCACTCGGGAAGGAGCCGCTTCTGAACCTTGGGCTGCGGTTGGGCGAAGGGTCGGGCGCGGCGCTGGCCTTGGGCGTGGTGAAGGGGGCGCTTGCCTGCCATTCGGGCATGGCGACCTTTGCCGAGGCGGGGGTGGCGGGGGGCTGAGCGCTCTGCCGACGGTGCGGGATCAGGAGACCTCGGCTTTGGGCCCGCGGTCGGCGGGGAGGTCATCCTCCGCCTGATCGGCCGCAGCTTCGGTGAAGGGGGCGGGGACGTCCTCGCCGGGCATGGGGCGCGTTTCGTAAAGTTCGTCGATCAGGGCGGTTTCGATATCTCGGTCAAGCTGCTTGGCGCGTTCGACATAGGCATCGTTAAGATGGACGGGCTGCCCGGGCACCCAAAGGCTGGCCAGATCGCGCATCGCGGCCCGGTCCACCTTGAAATAGGTCTGCGACAGCTTGGCTGCCTCGTATTCCGTGAAGCCCATATTTTCTAGGACATAGCGGCCGGCACGGATCGAGGAGTCGAAGGTCTCGCGCACGATGTCATTCGCACCCGCCTGATAGAGTTCATAGACATGTACGCGGTCGCGTGCGCGGGCGACGATGTGGATGTCGGGGCGCTGGCCACGGGCGTAGCGGACGATCCGGGTGGCGTTGTCGCGGTCGTCTACCGCGACGACGAGGATGGCGGCCTCGGCCAGACCCGCGCTTTCCAGTAGGGCGGGATTCGAGGGGTCACCGAAAAAGCCCTTTACGCCGAAGCGGCGCATCGTTTCGATTGTGGCCATGTCACTGTCGAGGACGACGGTGGAAAGGCCGGACATGCGCACGAGGCGGTTCACCACCTGACCGAAGCGTCCGATACCCGCGATGATGACGCGGCCCTTCTCGTCGATCGTATCGGGCGTTGCCTGTGGCGAGCGGGCACGCTGGCGGCGGGCAAGCTGTTCATAGGCGAGGAACAGGAGCGGGGTAAACAGCATGGACAGGCTTACCACAAGAAGGGCAATTTGCCCCTGATGCAGCGACAGGATGCCCTGCTGGCGCGCGAAGCTGACAAGGACGAAGCCGAACTCCCCCGCCTGCGCAAGGCCGAGCGCGAAAAGCCAGCGGTCATGCGCGCGCAGGCCGAAGACCATTCCCAGCGCCAGCAGGACGAAGGCCTTGACGGCAATCAGGCCAAGGGCCAGACCAAGGATGGTGATGGGCTCACCCAGCAGGGTGCGGGTATCGATCCCGATGCCCACGGTCATGAAGAAAAGGCCGAGGAGCAGCCCCTTGAAGGGTTTGATATCGGCCTCGATCTGGTGGCGGAACTCCGAGTTGGCGAGGACAACCCCGGCCACGAACGTGCCGAGCGCAGGCGAAAGCCCCACCAGCATCATCAGGAAGGCGATGCCCAGCACGATGAGCAGCGAGATGAAGGTCGACATCTCGGGTAGACGGGCCGCATGGACAAATCGGAACACCGGGCGCGACAGGAAATGTCCCGCCAGGACGATGCCCCCAACGATGGCGAGGGTCAGCAGGGTTGTGGCCCAGTTGGGCAGTTGCTCGATCAGTGTGAGGAGCGGTTCTGCCTTGCCTTCGGCGTCATGAGAGGCGGAGTCGGCTGCGTTCTGGATGCCGAACAGGTTGGATGTGGGGCCGATAATGGCAGGCAGGGCCAGAAGCGGTAGGAAGGCCAGCATCGGGATGACCGCGATATCTTGGGTGAGAAGGACCGAGAAAGAGGCGCGCCCCCCCGCCGTGCGCATCAGGTTCTTTTCGCTGAGTGTCTGCAAGACGATGGCGGTCGAGGAGAGCGACAGGATCAGGCCGAACGTCAGGGCCACCTGCCAGGCAAGGCCAAGCAGGAGGGTGCAGATCAATCCGATGGCCGCGGCAGTGAGGATCACCTGGGCGCCACCCATGCCGATGAGGCGGGCGCGCATGTCCCAGAGCGTGCGGGGTTCAAGTTCCAGGCCGATCAGGAAGAGCATGAGGACGACGCCGAATTCAGCGAAGTGCTGCAGATCGGCGGTATCTGCACCGGCCAGTCCGAAGACAGGGCCTACGAGTATGCCCGCAGCCAGATAGCCCAGAACAGAGCCGAGCCCCAGTCGCATGGCAAGGGGCACCACAAGGACCGCGGCGCCCAGATAGATGCTGGCTTCGAGCAGGAAACCTTCCATGCCGTTCCTTCCAAAGCCCAAGGCAGGCCATGATCACAGCAAGTTTGAGCCCAAGTCGCGGGCGACCGCAACGCCCCTTGCACAGGCTGCGCGATCAGCTGTTAGGAAGTTCCAGGACGATCATGCGCCCGCGCTTTTCATAGCGCAGTTCCGATGCGGTGATGGCCGCGACGCGGCCCCCGTCCAGACGGTCGCCGACAGACACCTTGATGTAGCGCCCGTTCGGATTGCGCACGAGGGCGTAACGGTCGGCAGAGGTGCCATAGACGCCGATCAGGTTCATTTCCCGCAGGTTGATGGCGTTGCGCAGTGTGGCCTGTTGGGCAACGTTGGCCGAGGCTGGGATGCGCGGGGCGGTGGCCACGACCTCTGGTTCTTCCTCGGTCTCGGGGGTGACCTCTGCCTCGGGCGGTTCAGGATCGGGCTGGCGGATCGCGGCTGCGACTGCAGCCGCCACAGCGAGGTTCATGTCCTCGGGGCGGGCCGCGGGGCGGCGCGATATGGCAAGGCCAAGGGGAGTAACGGTGCCTTCGGGCGCGACAAGGGCAAGGCTGGGATTGCCGGAGGCGGGCGTGCTCGCGGGCTGCAGGAGGCCAGCCGCGGCTGCCCGTTCTGTAAGCGAGGCCGGTCGGGCATTGGGGCGAATCGAAGCGATGCGCGAATCATCCTGCGGCGCGATGGAGGCATCGTCATCCGTGGCCGTTTCGGTGACGGGCGGGACAAGGTTCGCAGGCCGCAGGCGCGGGCGGTTGTCGGCCAGTGCCGGATCGGCGGGGATGGTGAATTCGGGTTCTACCGGGTTGGCCGTGGTTGCCGCCTCGGCGGCGGGGGCGACCTGCGGTGCAGCGGCAATGGTGGCAGGGCGCGGTGGCGGCACGAGGGCGGGTTGCCCCGCGAAAAGCAGAACGCCCTCTGGGGTGGCGATCCCTTCGGGCGTGGGGCGGATGAGGCCGTTCTCGTCGAACTGGTAGACCGTTCCAAAGGGTGGGGGCGGTGCCTGAGGTTGCGGCGGCAGATCCATCCTCGCCGTGGGGGCCTGCAGGGCCACCGGATCGAGCGCTGCGGGCGGCATGTCGCGGGCCGCAAGGAAGATTTCATCCTGCGCCTCGCTGGCCGGGGCATTGGCCGGTGCGGGATCGCCAGCGATGGCTGTCGCTGGGGCCGGGCCATCGGTTGCGGGCGGTGCTTCCTCGGGCGTGAGGGTCACCGATGCTTCTGAGACAGGTTCCGCTGCCGCGTTGGCCTCAGTCTGCACGGGCAGGTCGCCCTCGGCTTCCGCCGGGTCGATCATGTCGGCAAGCATCTCGTCTTCCGGGGCAGGAAGATCGTCGAGAGATACCTGCGTGGCGGCATCGGCGGCGGGCGCGTCGATAGCGGCAACATCCACGGCTTCCGCCGGATCACCATCGCGCCAGCTTACGTAGAAGGAGGAAAGCCCTGCCGCGAGCGCGAGCATGATGAGCAGGATACCTGTCAGGATCAAGCCCAGATGGCGGGGCTTGCCTCGCACCGGCATGGGGCGAGAGCCAAGGCCCTGCGGGCGGCGCGTGGGTTGCGCGGCTTGCTGTGCCACCGCTTCGGCAGTGGCTGCCAAGGCAGGGGGCGCGACGCTGGGCGCGATCTTCGCCTTGCGCCCGCCGGGAATGCTGGGCGCAGTGACAATGCCAGTCATTCCGCGCGGGGCCTTGGTCACGGGCGGCGGCGGTGCTGCCTCGCCGGGGGTTTCATAGCTAAGCTTCGGGACGCGCGGGCCCGTCGCACGCTCTGCGGTTTTGGCGGGGCGCGGCGCATCCGGCGTGGCCGGGCCGAGCGGGGGGGCCACCGGTGCTGTGCGCGGGGCAGGGTCTTGCGTCGGTCCGGCAGGGCGACGGCTGTAGGCCGACAGCGCCGCGCCCGATGGCATCGGCGGCAGGTCATCCTCAACCGACGGGTCGATCAGGACCGAGGTATTCGGGTTGCGTGGGGCGGGCCGCGCCTCCGGCACATCATCCGGAACGTCCAGCGCCATCGGTGCCTCGTCCGCGTCAGAGTGGCGGCCGGAGAGGACGGCGGTCTGGCCACTATGCATCCCGCCGATGGCGGGCGGGTCGCCAGCGCGCAGGGTGGCCGCGATAGCGGCGGGATCGACCGCCGCCTCGGATTGGAAGGCCGCATTTCCCTGCGTGAAGACCGGCTGATCGTCGAAGGGCGGGTCTTCCAGCGGTGTGTCGTCCGGGATCTCCGGTTCGGGTGGTTCTGGGATTTCCAGCGGAACGGGTTCCGGCTCCTGCGGCTCCACTTCGGGCAGCGGATCGTCGGCGGGTGTGATCTCGGGGACCGGCGCCGGTTCGGGTTCGGGCAGGGGTTCGGGTTCGGTAGGCGCGGGTTCCGGGTCGGGCTCCTGCGCGCGAATGGGCGCAGCACTCTGGTCGCCATCGTTCTTATTGCCGCGAAGGCGGATCGCCTCGGCGTCACGTTCGACCGTCTCGCCTTTTTTCAGGATGGATTGAGAGGCACCTGTCGTACCGAACCACGGCTCGCCCGCGAAATCCTCGCCCTCGGCAAGGGCGACGAAGGAGACCGGGTTGAAGCCATGTTCCGCGGCGAAGCTTTCAGCCTCGTCCAGCGTTTCGCGGGCGAGTACGGCCACGGTGACGGTATCGCCCTCGCCGGAATGATCCCAGACGAGATCGGCGACGTCATAAGGTGTCTGCCCCTCCAGCGCGGCGGCAATCTGGGTCTGCCGGGCGGCAGCATCGGGGCCGGGGGCGGGCAGGCGCAGGTATTTGATCTGCGAGGCGGGGATCACCAGTTTGGTGGTGAAGCCTTCGGGCGCGAGGGCAGCTGCCTTGGCCTTCAGATCGGCCAGTGCGGCGGGAAGATCCTCGACATCGAAGGCGGTGCTGCCCAGCTCGGCCCAGCCGCGCCTTGTGCGGTGCAGCAGCGCGATGCTGTCATCGGTGAAGTTCAGGGCGAAATTCGGCTTCATGGGGCGGGTCTAGCACAGCTTACAGAGGGGCGGCACTGCATGCCTGAGGGCGTCTTCTTCCTATAGCAGCTTTTCGCCGAAGGAAAGCACAGGTCACTTTTATCTGACTTGCGATCCTTTGCCCCCAAGGTGGAAAATGTACAAGCTGATGCGGCAGTTCTGGACAGGAGTTCCCCCGATGCGTTTCGTTTCCGCCCTTCTTGTGAGCAGCGCGCTCGCGGTGCCGTTGTCCATGCCGGCCATCGCGCAGGAGGCGCCCGCGCCTGCGACGATCACTGTAACGGGCGAGGGGGTGGTCACGGCCGCGCCGGATATCGCCACCGTCAGTCTTGGCGTGACCTCGCAGGGCGCGACGGCGGCGGAGGCGATGGCGGCCAATACCGCCGCGCTGACCGCGGTGCTGGAGCGGGTGAAGGCAGCGGGGGTGGAGGACCGGGATATCCAGACATCCACCCTGAATCTGAATCCGAACTGGTCGAACAGTGACGGGTCTTCGATGCCGGTGATCCAGGGCTATGTCGCGACGAACGTTCTGCAGATCCGGGTGCGCGATCTGGCCAAGCTTGGCGGGGTGCTGGATGCGGCGATCACCGACGGGGCGAACACTCTGAACGGGGTGAACTTTGGTCTGGCCGAGCCGGAGCCCGCGATGGATGAGGCACGCAAGGCCGCGGTGGCCAAGGCGCGGGCGCGGGCGGAGTTGTTGACGGGGGCAGCGGGCGTGGGGCTGGGGCGGATCGTTTCGATCAGCGAGGGCGGCGGCTATGCGCCGCCGATGCCGATGTACCGGATGGAGGCGGCGATGGCCGATGCGCCAGTGCCAGTGGAAGGCGGCGAGGTGGGGGTGACGGCGAATGTGACCATCACCTGGGAGATTGCCCAGTAAGGGCGGAAGGGGCGCCGAGGGGCGCCCCTTTTGCTTTGCGGATCAGGAGGTTGCCTTGGACAGCGCCTGATCGAGATCGGCGATGATGTCATCGGCATTCTCGGTCCCGATGGACACGCGCACCACGTTCGGGGCGGCCCCTGCCTTGACCTGCTGTTCCTCGGTCAACTGGCGATGGGTGGTGCTGGCCGAGTGGATGATGAGCGAGCGAGTGTCGCCGAGGTTCGCCACGTGGGAGAAGAGTTTCACGTTGTCGATCAGCTTGACGCAGGCGTCGTAGCCGCCCTTGACCGCGAAGGTGAATAGCGCGCCTGCCCCCTTGGGGCAGATGCGCGCCATTCGGTGATGGTAGGGCGAGGAGGGCAGGCCCGCATAGGTGACGTAGTCGATGCGGGGGTCTTTCTCCAGCCATTCCGCGACCTTGCGGGCGTTTTCCACATGCCGGTCCATCCGCAGGGACAGGGTTTCGATCCCCATCAGCGTGTAGTGCGCGCCCTGCGGGTTCATCGTCATGCCAAGGTCGCGCAGGCCCACGGCGATGGAGTGGAAGGTGAAGGCCATCGGGCCGAGTGCCGGGTGGAAGGCCAAGCCGTGATAGGCCGGTTCGGGTTCCGAGAGCGAGGGGAACTTGCCGGATTTCGACCAGTCGAACTTGCCGCTGTCGACCACGATGCCGCCGGTGACGGTGCCGTTTCCGGTGAGGTACTTGGTTGCGGAATGCACCACCAGCGTCGCGCCATGTTCGATGGGGCGGCAGAGATAGGGGCTGGCGGAGGTGTTGTCGACGATCAGCGGCAGGCCGACCTTGTCGGCCACGCCTGCGACGGCATCGAGGTCGGTGATGTAACCCCCCGGATTCGCTATGGATTCGCAGAAGATGGCGCGGGTGTCATCGTCCACCGCCGCCTCGAGAGCGGCAAGGTCGTCGAAGTCGACGAATTTGGTGGACCAGCCGAAGCGTTTGATCGTCTGGCTGAACTGGGTCATCGTGCCGCCATAGAGGCGGGTGGAGGCGATGATGTTTTTGCCCGGCCCCATCAGAGGGAAAAGCGCCATGATTTGAGCGGCATGGCCCGAGGAACAGCAGATCGCCCCGGCCCCGCCCTCAAGCGCGCAGACGCGGTTCGCGAGCGCCGAGACGGTGGGGTTCGTCAGGCGGGAATAGATGTAGCCGACCTCTTGCAGGTTGAAGAGTTTGGCGGCGTGGTCGGCGTCGCGGAAGACGTAGGCGGTGGTCTGGTAGATGGGCACCTGACGTGCGCCGGTGGCGGGATCGGGGGCGGTGCCCGCGTGGATCTGGAGCGTTTCGAAGGCAAGCGGACGGTCGTCGGACATGGGGTTCCCCTCCCAAGGATTGTGACGGCGGGGAGGGTAGGGGATGGCGGGCGGGCTGTGAAGGGGGCGCGGGAACAAAGGGGATTTGCCCCGTTTTCCAAGGGTTTGGCAGAACGGATTTTGCGTCTTGCGGGGCGCGCGGGGAAGAATAGTCTGTCGGCGGGGAGAATGGGGGGACAGGGGATGCTGACGCCGTTTCATTTGGCGATTCACGTGACCGATCTGGAGGCGGCGCGGGCCTTCTATGGCGGGGTGCTGGGCTGTGCCGAGGGGCGGTCGGCGCCGACTTGGGTCGATTTCGACTTCTTCGGCCATCAGTTGAGCCTGCATCTTGGGTCGCCCTTTCCCACGGCCACAACCGGCAGGGTCGGAGACAAGATGGTGCCCATGCCGCATTTCGGTCTGGTGCTGCATCTGCCCGATTGGCAGCGGCTGGCCGAGCGGATGCTGGCCGCCGGGGTGGAATTCGTGCTGGAGCCGCAGGTGCGCTTCGAAGGGCAGCCGGGAGAGCAATGGACGATGTTCTTCCGCGATCCGGCGGGGAATCCGATCGAGGTTAAGGGATTCCCGCGGATGGAGGGGGTTTTTGCCCATTAGGGCAAGGGCTTGGCCGAAAGTGACCGTGCCGGAAGCTGTGCCGCAAACCGTACCGCAAAGTGTACATACAAAATCGGGCAGAGATGGACGTGGAATCTTGGTTAAGGGTGCGTGGCTGCACAGGGGCCAAGGTTTCGCTGCGGGCGGGCGCTAGGCCCTTTCGTCCTTCGGGCTGCCCATGACGACGAAGGTTGTGATGGACTGCACCTGCGGCAGGGTGCCCAGAACCTCGGTATGCCAGTGCTTGTAGGCGGCGAGATCGGTGCATTCGACGCGCAGCAGATATTCCACCGTGCCGGTGATGTTGTGGCATTCGGTGACCTGCGGGGCGCGGGAGACGGCGCGTTCGAAAGCCTCCTGGCTGGCCTTGGTATGGGTGTTGAGGCCCACGGTCACGTAAGCCGTGAAGCCGATGCCGAGTTGGGCCGGGTCGAGGACGGCGCGGTAGCCCTTGATGAGACCCGACCTTTCCATCTCTTGCACGCGGCGGAGGCAGGCGGAGGGGGACAGACCTACCCGTTCGGCGAGGATCAGGTTAGGCATCCGGCCATCGCGGCGGAGTTCGCGCAATATGCGGGTGTTTATGTCGTCCATCTTCGTCATTTGTTGTGAAGGATGCGCATCAAGCGCTGCATTTGCAATCCCGTGGCGTTGATGATGTGCGAAAGATTGCGCCATGACATATGAGCTTTTCCTTGCCCTGCTGGGCTTTGCCTTCGTCACCTCGGTCACGCCGGGGCCGAACAACATGATGCTGCTGGCCTCGGGCGTGAATTTCGGGCTGCGGCGGACGGTGCCGCATATGATCGGGATTTCGGTGGGCCATTCGGTGATGGTGTTCCTTGTGGGGCTTGGGGTGGCGGGGGTGTTTCTGGCGCATCCTGTGGCTTTGACCGCGCTGAAGGTGGCGGCTGTGGGATACATGCTGTGGCTGGCATGGAAGATCGCGCGATCCGGCGCGCCCGGGGAGGGGCGCGCGGCGGGGCAGCCGATGACCTTTCTGCAGGCGGCGGCGTTTCAATGGGTGAACCCGAAGGCATGGGCCATGGCGCTGGGCGCAGTGGCGGCCTATGTGCCGGAGCCTTCGGTCGGGGCTTATGCGGCGGTGGCGGGGGTGTTCGCGCTGGTGAACCTGCCGTCGGTCGCGGTCTGGGCGGCGGCGGGGCAGGGGTTGCGGCGCTGGCTGGAGGGGCCGGGGCGGTTGCGGGTGTTCAACTGGGGGATGGCGGGGTTGCTGGTTCTGTCGCTGATCCCGGTGGTCGGGATGGAGATGTGAGGTGGGCGGGGTGAACCCCGCCCTACGGTGGCGGGTGAGGGGTATGGGGGTGGCGTGTGGCGGGTGAGTGGTGACGGTTGTATGGTGTGGCGGGGTGAACCCCGCCCTACGGGTGCGGGGGGCACCGTCGGAAGGAGGCCGTGACGGGTAGGGCGGGGTTCACCCCGCCGCCCCGGTGGGGGTTCACCGTGTCCAGAGGCCCGCGCGCTTGATCGTGTTGCGGATGGCCTGTTCCTTGCGCGGCAGGTCGGCGCGGTCGAAGAGGGCGCGCACCTCGCGGCCTTGGCCCTTGTAGAGCATCTTCTTGAACGGCGGGTATTGGGTGAGGACCTGTTTCACGCGCTTGTCGTTGGCGGCCTGTTCCATCACCGCGACGGCATGGTCGCTTTCGCGCGCGAAGAAGAGGGGCAGGATGCGCCAGTGGCAGGTGAGCGCACCGTCGAGGCCCGCGAGATCGGGCCCGGGCCGCCCGCCGCCGAGGGCGTGGATGACAAGGGGGAGCGCCACCTGATCGAGCCATGGGTCGAGTGACTGGCAGGCCAATTCGGGGCCGGGCGCGCGGGCGATCTCGGTGGCGTATTTCAGGAAGAGGTCGCCGAAGCGGCGCGGGCTTTCATGCAGGAACCAGCCCGCGTTGAAATAGAGGTAGCGCTGCCAGTATTCATCGGGCTGGCTGCTGTCGAGCGAGGTTTCGAAATCGAGGCCGAAACGGCGATAGAGGCTGTGCCAGATGGCGCTGTAGCCGGGGCCGTAGAGTTCGATCTGCGGCCAAGTCCCCTCGCGCTTCATCGAGGCGGAGGGGCGGGAAAAATCGGGCCTCAGGGTGGAGAGGTCGCCGGTGATGATCGTGTCGGTGTCGAGAAACAGGAAGGGCGCGTCGGGGATATGGGCCAGCGCCTCGATCTTGTTGCCATGGGGGTAGGCGGCACCGAAGGCGCGGCTGTCGAAGGGGATGATCTCTGCGCCGAGATCGGCGAGCAGGTCGAGCGTGGCGGCGTCGGTGATCTGGGGATTGTCCTTGCCCCAGAGCGGGCCGGGGCGCGGGGTGGCTATGAGGAGGCGACCCGTGAAGCCGGGGCTCTGCGCGCGCAGGGTGGCGGCGAGAAGGACGGCCTCGTATTGAAGCCGTCCCGATTGGCCGATGCAGAGGATGTTGAACGCGGTCACTGGTGACGCCCCGGGCGGGATCAGGAGGGGGTGAAGCGCAGCGAGAGGCAGGACATGCCGCCGTCGAGTTTGGCGCATTCGGAATTGCCGATCTCCACCACGGTGAAGCCTGCCTGTTCGATGCGGGCCTTGGTTCCGGGGAAGCCTGCGGGCATCAGCACCACCTCGTTGAAGCGGATGGTGTTGGCGGCGGCCTCTTCGCCCGGCGCGGTGTGGATGACGGTGTAGCCCTCGAAGCAGCCGGAGGCGGAGAGGCGTTCGGTGGAGAGGATGGTTTCGGCGTCCAGAAGCGAGCAGTCGGTCTTGAAATGCAGGACGCCGGGGGGGGTGTGGACTTCGCGCAGGGCGTGGCCCCATGCGGTGACGATGGCGCGGAGTTCGGCGATTCCTGCGGCATCGGTGCGGGCGGATTGGCCCACGAGGATTTCGCGTTCGGTGACGAGGATGTCGCCGCCTTCGATGGTGCCGGGGCCTTCGATGCGGGCGATGGTGGTGTAGAGGGCGCGCAGATGCGGTTCCATCTCGGCCGCTTCGCCAAGGCGGGTGGGGGCGCCGGGGCGCATGATGATGGCGCCTTGCGGGAGGCAGAGGGCGGTATCCTCGACGAAGACCGAGTCGGGATAGGCGTCGAGCGGCGGGAGTTCGATGACCGTCGCGCCGGTGGCGCGCAGGGTGGCGATATAGGCCGCGTGATGGCCTTCCATCGTGGCGAGGTCGGGCGTGCCGGTATCGACGGCACGCAGCCCTGCGGTGATGCTGGCCGCGGGGCGGCGGGTGATGGCGTGGGTGAAGCGGAAGGATGCGTCTTTTGTCATGATCACCACCCTTTAGCAGAGGAAGGGATGGTGGGCGACCCTGGAATCGAACCAGGCATGGGTCTCCCCGGCGGAGTTACAGTCCGCTGCCGCACCTTGCAGCTCGTCGCCCGACGCGAGGCGGGGGATAGCCGAGGGGGATGGGGGCGTCAAGGTGGAAAGCGGGGAATTCTGGCTTGCATTGGGGACGGTTCGGGGGACATGGATGGGGGGAAGCCAGACGGGGAACGGGACGATGAAGCCGGGCAGCAAGAAGCCGACATGGGTGATCGACAAGGAACGCGCCAAGCGGGCCGAGGCGAAGGAGACGGTCTGGCTGTTCGGTATCCATGCGGTGCGGGATGCGTTGGTGAACCCGGGCCGCGAGAAGCTGCGGCTGGTGGTGACGAAGAACGCCTTCGACCGGCTGGAGGAGGCGATTGCCGCGAGTGGGATGGAGCCGGAGGTGGTGGACCCGCGCAAGTTCGACGTGCCGATCGACGAGGGGTCGGTGCATCAGGGGGCGGCCTTGGAGGTGCGTCCGCTGAACTGGGGGAAGCTGGCGGATGTGGCGATTTCGGGGGCGGGGGCGCCTTTGGTGGTGCTGCTGGACCGGGTGACCGACCCGCATAACGTGGGCGCGGTGCTGCGGTCGGCGGAGGTGTTCGGGGCGCGGGCGGTGATCGCGCCGCGCCACCATTCTGCGCCGGAGACGGGGGCGCTGGCCAAGACGGCGAGCGGGGCCTTGGAGCGGCAGCCCTATCTGCGGGTGACGAATCTGGCCGATGCGATGATCGAACTGAAGGAGATGGGCTACGTCCTGATCGGGCTGGATGGCGATGGGACGGTGCCCTTGGCCGAGGCGATGGCAGGCGTGGGCACGCGGCCCGTGGGGCTGGTGCTGGGGGCCGAGGGACCCGGATTGCGGGACAAGACGCGGGAGACATGCGACGTGATCGCGCGGATCCCGTTCGCGGGGGAGTTCGGGTCGCTGAACGTGTCGAACGCGGCGGCGGTGGGGCTTTATGCGGCCTCGCAGCGCGGCGGCGGCAAGGGATAGGGCAGATCACGAATGCGGGATCGGCTCTTAAATCCGCGACTGCGCCTTCTATGTCACATCACAGGGAGCGGGTTCGGAACACCCGCGTCTCGTTCACTGTCCCTCGTTCCGCGACTGGCGCCCGGCCGCAGAGGCCCGGGCGCCTTTTTCTTCTGGGGGGTGGCATGACAGATGATGATATCCGCCGCATCCTTGGCGCGGTGCGGACCATCGCGGTGGTGGGCTGGTCGCCCAAGCCCGACAGGCCGAGCCATCGGGTGGCGGCTTTCCTGAAGGCCAAGGGGTTCCGGGTGATCCCGGTCAATCCGGGGCAGGCGGGGCAGGAGGCGCTGGGCGAGGTGGTGCGGGCTTCGCTGGCGGAGATCGGTGGCGGGGTGGACATGGTCGACATCTTTCGCCGTTCTGAAGAGGCGGGCGCCGTGGTGGACGAGGCACTCGTGGCGCTGCCGGGATTGCGGGCCGTCTGGATGCAGTTGGGCGTCGTGGATGAGGCGGCCGCGGCACGGGCGCGCGCGGTGGGCGTGGAGGTGGTGATGGATCGCTGCCCGGCCATCGAGATGCCGCGTCTGGGGATGTGAGGGGGCGAAATCTGACGCAGATTTCGCGTCGGAAAATGATGCATTTTCCGGGGTCGCGCTGGGCGCGACGGCGCGAGGCGGAGTTTGTTTCAAACTCCGTCGCGGAATTTGCGTCAAATTCCGCATGTCTGACGCTTGCTGCTGAGATCACCTTTTCGTCGCAGCGGGTCTTGGCACATGTCCGGCGAGCCGAGCATTACCACCCTGCCGCTCCTGCGAGTTGTGCGTGTCCATGATGTCGTGGGGGATGATCCGCCCGATCGGGATGGTGCGGCCTGTGCCGCCTTCTTCCCGTGACCGGGATCAGAAGGCTGTCCGCGGCACGTCGTCTTGTGCGGGAAGTATCGTTCTGCGGTTCTCCGAGGTTTCGTCAAGCGGAGGCAGGGGACGGACATGATCGGGATCACGCGCACTGGCATGCCGGTCAGGAGCGAGATCGACGGCGGTGCAGGGGATGACCTTCTGATCGGAGGCGAGGGGCCGGATTTGGTGCTGGACCGGCCGTCCGATTCCAGCCTGGCGCGGGCCGGGGGGCAACTTTCCGGGTTGGACCGGTCTGATTTCTTGCTGTGATGAACCGAAGCAAAATGCGGTCAGCCGCGCGCCGCCTTTTCGGCGATGCCGGAGGTGCCTTCGCGGCGGTCGAGTTCGGCCAGCACCTCATCCAGCGTCACGTCGCGGGCGGCGAGCATAACGAGCAGGTGGTAGAGGACATCCGCCGCCTCGGCAGTGAGCTTTGCGCGGTCGCCCTTGACGGCCTCGATCACGGCCTCGATGGCCTCTTCGCCGAATTTCTCGGCGCATTTCTCGGGCCCCTTTGCGAGGAGCTTGGCTGTCCAACTCGACTCCGGGTCGGCACCCTTGCGGCTGGCGATGGTGGCGGCGAGGCGGGAGAGGGTGGTCATGCGAGCCTCATGGGGATGCCGGCGGCGGCCATGTGTTCCTTGGCCTGACGGATCGTGTAATCGCCAAAGTGGAAGATGGAGGCGGCGAGGACGGCGGAGGCGCCGCCGATGGTGACCCCCTCGACGAGGTGGTCGAGGGTGCCGACACCGCCGCTTGCGATGACGGGGATGCCCACGGCATCGACGATGGCGCGGGTGAGGGGGAGGTTGAAGCCCGCGCGGGTGCCGTCGCGATCCATGCTGGTGAGGAGGATTTCGCCCGCGCCTTTCGCCGCGACGGTGCGGGCGAATTCGATGGCGTCGATGCCTGTGGGTTTGCGCCCGCCATGGGTGAAGATTTCCCATTTGCCGGGCGATACGGTCTTGGCGTCGATGGCCACGACGATGCATTGGCTGCCGAAACGGTCGGCGCTGCGGGCCACGACGTCGGGGTCTGCGACGGCGGCGGAGTTGAAGCTGACCTTGTCGGCACCTGCGAGGAGGAGGGCGCGGACATCCTCGGGCGTGCGGACGCCGCCGCCGACGGTGAGCGGCATGAAGCACTGTTCGGCGGTGCGGGTGACGAGGTCGAACATCGTGCCGCGGTTTTCGTGGGTGGCGTGGATGTCGAGGAAACAGAGTTCATCCGCCCCGGCGGCGTCATAGGCGCGCGCGGCCTCCACCGGGTCGCCGGCGTCGCGGAGGTCGACGAAGTTCACGCCTTTGACGACGCGGCCATCGGCCACGTCGAGGCAGGGGATGATGCGGGTCTTGAGCATGGGCGCCACCTGGAGTGTTGCGGCGTTCTAGCGCCGTGGGGCAAAAAGGGCCAGTGGGTAGCGAGGGAGATGCCATGCGCGGCGGTCCGGCCTATCTGGTGGCAAGCCTTTGTCTGGGGTGGATCGCGGTCTGGGCGGGGGAGAACCTGTTCTGGACGACGCCCGCGCCGGATCTTCGTCTGCTGGACCTTGGTTTTGTATGGGCGGCCTATTCCGTGGCGGCGGGGGCGGCGCTTTCGGCGGCGATCTGGGCGCGGCTGGGCGGGTGGCGCGGGGCCTTTCTTGGCGCGGCCCTGCTGGGGTTCATGATCGAGGGCGCGATGGTGGGGACGATGTATGAGGCCTTTCCCGCGCAACTTGTCTGGACGCCGCTGGCCTGGCACGCGCTGATCAGTGGGTTAGGCGTGCTGGGGGGTGGGATGGCCCTGCTGCGGAGCGGGGTGCTGTTGCAGGTCCTCGGGATGGTGGGGCTGGGGGTGTTCGGGGCGGTCTGGGGGTTATACTGGCCGCTGGAGGGGAGGGCGCTGGCGGGGCTGGCGGGTATGACGGCCTATCTGGGGCTGGCGGGTGCGGGTGTCGTGCTGGCGTTCTGGCTGCTGTCGCGCCTGACCCTGCCGGGATGGGGGCCTGTATGGCTGTGGCTGGCGCCCGCTGCGATGGGGGTGCTGTGGGCGGTGGGGTCGGTGGTGGAACCGTCTTTGCTGCGCCTTGTCTGGCCGGTGATGGTAGGGGCGACGGTCTGGGCGATGAGGCGGCTGGGCGGTGCGGGATTGGCATTCGGGCCGCCTGTCGGCCGGGGGCGGTGTGGGCTGTTCCTTCTGGCGCCGGGGGTGACGGTGGCGCTGGTGCTGCCGGGATGGGCGATGACGGGCGGGGTGCAGGTGAATGTCCCGATCGCTCTGGTGACCGGTGCTGTGGGGCTTGGGCTGTGGCTCTGGCTGCTGGCGGCGGGGCTGCGGCGCGCGGATGGGGCCTAGCGGACGAGGCGGCGGAGGAGGTGGATCGCGGCGAGCAAGAGGAGCAACGCCGCGAGGAGCGCCGCGACGGGCAGGGTGATCAGGCCGAGCCAGTGCAGGCTGACCGTGGTGGTCAGGAGATCCGAGACATCGGTGCCGAGGAGGCTGCAATTCCGGAAGGAGGCGGCGATGCGATCGCAGCCGAGCGGACCGGACAGCGCCCCGGCCGCCAGCGCGAGGAGGAGCGGGAGGAGGCAGAGGGCAAGCAAAAGGGCGAGGAACAGGTACAGGATGCGCATGCCGGGAGGGTAGCGCGTCGCGGCGGGGTTGTCGCGGGTCTTGGCGGTGGATTGGGGGCCGGTGCGTGGGGTGGGTGAGGGAAGGATGGGTATTTGGGCCGAGACGAAGCAGGCCGAGCGTTAAGGTTAACGGTGGTTGGGCGGGGAAAGGTAGGCGGCGTCGGGGTTGGTGAGGGGCATTAGGGTTAACGATGGCGTCGGGGTTAGGCGAACCGCTTCTGGGTTTTGGGAGCGCGCTTGAGTGAATGGTGGTGTGGGGATTGGTGGTGGGCTGATGGTCGGCGGGACGGATCGGGGGGAGCGGCGGTTTCCGGGTTGGTGGGACGCGGTTGGGTTGCTGGTGGAGTAGGGACTGATGTGGGGACCCACGATTGGCAGGACGCCTTGGGGGCATTGGTGGTTTCGGGGTTGGCGGTGCGCTCGCGATCGGCGCGGTGGCAGCGAGTTGGAGGGACGCATTAGGGTTAACGCTGGCCACGGGGGCGGTGTCGGCTTGGCGGGACGCGGATAGGTTAGCGATGGTTTTGGGCTCAGCGAGGGGTCGCAGGGTTGGCTGGACGCATTAGGGTTAGCCCTGGCCTCGGGGCGGTGAGCGGTGTCGGCTTGGCGGGACGCTGGAGTGTCGGTGGTGTCACGATTGAGGCGAGGCGGCTGGTGGGACGCGGTCGGTGAACGGTGCGTTGGGTTTGGCGCATGGCGCGAGGGCTGGAGCGGCGCGGAAGGAGCCGAGAGCGTTGGGGCAGATCGGAGGCGTCACGCTTGGAGGGAAGGGGCGGGGGCCGGAGGTGTTGGGCCTGCTTCGCGGGAAAGGGGTGTTCGGTTCACGGGTTCGGGGGCTGTGATGGTTCGGCGACCGGGGTAATTGTCGGTACGAGCGGTAGGCGCTGATCCGGAGGGGCTGCGGGCGGTCTCTTTTGGGGTGCTGGAGACGTTTGGGTCTTGGTGGGCGCGGGGATCGCAGCGACCGGATGGCGCGAAGGTCGCGCCTTTGGGTGGATGGCCGGGGCGGCGGCCCGTTCCCGCGGCGGGTTGCGGGAGGCGGAAACGGGATCGGCGGTAGCCCGTGGTCAGGCCTTGAGGGCCTTGAGCGCCGAGGCGAGGTCTATCGCACCGTCATAGAGGGCGCGGCCGGAGATGGCACCTGCGATGATGCCGGTGTCGCGCAGCGCGATGAGGTCTTCCATGCGGGAGACGCCGCCGGAGGCGATGACGGGGATCGTGACGGCGCGGGCGAGGGCCTCGGTCGCCTCGATGTTGGGGCCGCCCATGGCGCCGTCGCGGTCGATGTCGGTGTAGATCAGGGCGGCGACGCCCGCATCCTCGAAGCTGCGGGCGAGGTCGGTGGCCTGCACAGAGGTTTCCTCGGCCCAGCCCTTGGTGGCGACGAACCCCTTGCGGGCGTCGATGCCGACGGCGACCTTGCCGGGGAAGGCCTTGGCGGCATCGCGCACAAGCGCGGGGTTTTCCACGGCGACCGTGCCGAGGATCACGCGGGCGAGGCCTTTTTCCAGCCACATGGCGATGGTGGCCATGTCGCGGATGCCACCGCCGAGCTGGGCGGGGACGGTGACGCGGGCGAGGATCGCCTCCACCGCCTGCGCGTTGACGGGCTGGCCCGCGAAGGCGCCGTTGAGGTCCACGAGATGGAGCCATTCGCAGCCTGCGGCCTCGAACTTGGCGGCCTGAGCGGCGGGGTCGTCGCCGAAGACGGTGGCGGCGGACATCTCGCCGCGCAGGAGGCGGACGCATTGACCGTCTTTCAGGTCGATGGCGGGGTAGAGGATCATGGGTCTTGTCCCTGCGCTGAAGGCTCGGGGGCGCTTTGGCATGGCGGGGGCGCGCGGGCAAGGGGCCTGTGGCGGGGTTGCGACCCAACGTCAGGCTTGATCGGCGGCCGGGCTTGGGGATGATGTTCGGATGTATGGGCCTTTCAGGGAGGAGCGGCCGATGAAGCGGTTTGTGGTGGCGATGATGTTCGGGCTGGGGCTGGCGGGTGCCGCCCATGCGGCGGACCCGGTGGAGGGCATCTGGAAGACGGCCCCCGATGACAACGGCAATTTCGGGCATATCGAGATGAAGCCCTGCGGGGCTGCCTTCTGCGGCACGCTGATCAAGGCCTTTGACGGGACCGGCGCGCAGATCGAGAGCCCGAATGTCGGGCGTCAGATCGTGTGGGACATGATGGCGAGCGGCGACGGGAATTATGAGGATGGCAAGGTCTGGAGCCCGGATCGGGACAAGACCTACAATTCCTACATGATCCTGCAGGGCGATGGGCTGACGGTGAAGGGCTGTGTTCTGGGAATTTGCCGCAATGGCGGGACATGGACACGGGTGAATTGAGGCGCAGGACGCGCGTCCGATGATGCGGGGGGGGGGCGAGGGTGACCTTGCCCCCCTTTTCCTTTGGGCGGCGGTTCAACGCCCGCGCGGGCAGGTGATACGGCCGCGTCTTTCGCCGCTGTCGCCCTGGAAGGTGGCGACGACGGGCGTGCAGCCGGTGACCTGCGCCACGGCGATGAGCATGTGTTCGGGGATCATGTCGCGGTCGCGGGGGGATGCCCAGCCGTGGCGGATGACCTGCACGCGGTTTTGCTTGCGGAACACGGTGTAGTCGCGGCCTGCGACGGTGGTCGTCTGGGGCGTGGCGCCGAAGAAGGCGGGCGAGGGTGAGGCGGTGCAGGCGGCGAGGATGAACGGCAGGAGGAGGATGGGGCGGAACATGGGGAACCTTGGCGACTGGTGACACTGGTCAGGAGGATGGGGCGGTGGGCGCGGGGGGCAAGGTCAGGCTTGGCGCGGGGCGGGGATCGGGCTAGGGTTTTGCTGCCTGCGCCCGAGTCCTTTCCCCCTTCTGTCGGCAGGCGCTTCCCGATCCACCGAAGGGGGTGGGCGAGAAAGGGAGCAATCCATGCCTGACGATGAGATCCTGATCCGGGGCGCGGCGGCGGTCGTGACGATGGATGGCGCGCGGCGCGAGATCGCCGGGGGGGATGTGCTGTTGCGCGGGGGTGTCGTGGCCGCCGTGGGGCAGGGGTTGGCGACCACGGGCGAGGTGGTGGAGGCGGCGGGTTGCGTGGTGACGCCGGGATTGGTGAATACGCATCACCACCTGTACCAGACGCTGACGCGGGCGGTGCCGGGGGGGCAGGATGCGCTGCTCTTCGGCTGGCTGAAGACGCTGTATCCGATCTGGGGGCGGTTCGGGCCGGAGGAGATGTTCGTTTCCGCGCAGGTGGGGTTGGCGGAACTGGCGCTTTCGGGATGTTCGCTGACGTCGGACCATCTGTATCTGTTCCCGAACGGGGCGCGGTTGGATGACACGATCGCGGCGGCGGAGGAGGTGGGGTTGCGGTTCCATCCGACGCGGGGGGCGATGAGCATCGGGGAGAGTGACGGGGGATTGCCGCCGGATGCACTGGTGGAGCGGGAGGCGGCCATCTTGGAGGATTGCATCCGGGTGGTGGACGCGTTCCACGACGCGCGTGAGGGGGCGATGGTGCGGGTGGGGCTGGCGCCCTGTTCGCCGTTTTCGGTGAGCCGGGAGTTGATGCGGGATGCCGCTGTCCTTGCGCGCGACAAGGGAGTGATGCTGCACACCCATCTGGCGGAGAATGACGAGGACATCGCCTATTCGCTGGCGCAGTTCGGATGCCGTCCGGGGCAATATGCCGAGGAGTTGGGATGGACGGGCGCGGATGTCTGGCACGCGCATTGCGTGAAGCTGGATGGTTCGGAAATTGAACTTTTCGGGCGGTCTGGCACGGGGGTTGCGCATTGTCCCTGTTCGAATTGTCGTCTTGGATCTGGGATCGCCCCGGTGCGCGCCATGCGGGATGCGGGGGTGAAGGTGGGGCTTGGCGTGGACGGGTCGGCCTCGAACGATGCGGGGAACCTTGTGGGCGAGGCGCGGCAGGCGATGCTGCTGCAGCGGGTGGCGCGGGGGGCGGATGCGATGGGGGTGCGCGAGGCGCTGGAGATTGCGACGCTGGGGGGCGCGCGGGTGCTGGGGCGGGACGATTGCGGGTCGCTGGAGCCGGGCAAGCGGGCGGATGTGGCGATCTGGGACATGCGGGGTGTGGAGGCGGCGGGGAGTTGGGATCCGGTGGGGGCGCTGCTTTTGTGCGGGCCGAGCCGGGTGCGGCATCTGTTCGTCGAGGGGCGGCAGGTGGTGCGGGATGGCGCGATGGTGACGATCGACCTGCCCCGCGTGGTGGAACGCCAGAACCGTCTGGCGGCGCGGTTGATGGGGTGATAGGCGGGGGGCATGTCGCATAATTTCGAAGCCCAGAGACGCGAGACATTCGCCACCTTCAAGGGGGCCAAGGGCCTGCCTGCGCAGGCGCGGGTGGAGTTCCTGTTTTTCATCGAGGAATTGGACGCGGATTGGGGCGCGTTCGAGAAGGCGTTGAAGGCCAAGGGGTTTCGGACGCGGCGGCTGGAGGATGGCGAGACGCTGGCGGCCGTGTCGGGCATGATCCCGCTGACGCCCGAGGCGGTGTGGGACCGCGAGCGGGTGGCGACCGAGATCGCGTTGAAGCATGATTTCTATCCCGATGGCTGGGAATTGGCCGAATAGGCCGCACCTGCGCCGCGATTGATCTGACGCAAGGCGGGTTCCGGGGTGGCCGGTGCATCTTGCCTGCCGGGAAGCCGGGAGGGAATGCGATGCAGGGAGATGCCTACAGACCGGCGGAGATTGCCGCGCTGATCGAGGGGGCGGGGGTCGCGAAGGCCGCGCTGCCCGCGGGGCGGATGCTGGTTCTGGCGGTGCTGGCGGGGTGTTTCATCGGGTTCGGCGCGGCGGTCTGGGGCGTGGCCATGGCGGGGGTGGACCCCGGTTTCGGCCCGGCGCGGGTGCTGGGGGGCGTGGTCTTTGCGCTGGGCTTGATCCTTGTGGTGGTGGGCGGTGCGGAACTGTTCACCGGGAATGCGCTGATGGTGATGGCGGCGGTGGATGGCCGGATCACCTTGGCCCCGTTGTTGCGGAACTGGGGAATCGTGTGGACGGGCAACCTGATCGGGGCGGTGGGGCTGGCGCTGGCCTTCGGCATGGCGGGGCTGACCGAGGGGCCGATGGGGGCGGTGTTGGCGCGGGCGGCGGAGGGGAAGGCCGCGCTTTCGCCGCTGGAGGCGGTGCTGCGCGGGGCGCTGTGCAATGCGCTGGTCTGTCTGGCGGTCTGGTTGAGTTTCGCGGCGCGGTCGGTGACGGACCGCGTGCTGGCGGTTCTGTGGCCGGTCATGGGGTTCGTGGCGCTGGGGCTGGAACATTCGGTGGCGAACATGTTCCTTTTGCCGCTGGGCTGGCTGGCCGGGGGTGAGGTTGGGCTTGCGGGGGCACTGGGGAACCTGTTCTGGGTGAGCCTTGGCAATGTGATCGGCGGGGCGGGGGGCGTGGCCTTGGCCTATCGCTTTGCCTATCCGGCGATGGCGGGGCGGTAGCGCGGCCTTGCGGATATCCGCGCGGGATGACCCCCTCCCCGGCCCTCCCCCGAAGGCGGGGGAGGGAGTTTGGGACCTCGCCCTTGGTGTCGGGTTGCGGGAGGCAAGGGAAAGGGGCGTTCCGCCCCCTCTTGGCGCGTGCCGCGCCAATTCACCCCCTGAGGGTATTTGTCTCCGGGTCGAAGGGGGCGCAGGCCGTCAGCGCAGGGGTTTGCCGCCGATCCAGACCGTGCGGATGGCGCGGTCGTCGCCCATCATGATGGTGGGAAAGAGCGATTCCCAGATCGTTTCGGCGCGGGCCGTGGCTTGGGCGATGGCGGGCGTGGAGGCGAGGTCGAGGATTGTCAGGTCGGCCTCCATGCCGGGGGCGATGTTGCCGATGCGGTCTTCTGCGCGGAGTGCGCGGGCGGAGCCGACGGTGGCGAGCCAGATCAGTTGCGAGGGATGGAGCGCCTGACCGCGCAACTGGGCCACCTCATAGGCGGCGGCCATGGTATGCAGCATGGAGAAGGAGGAGCCGCCCCCGGTATCGGTGGCGAGGCCCACGCGGAGTTGGCGGGCGAGGTTCATGTCGAAAAGCCCTGAGCCGATGAAGGTGTTGGAGGTCGGGCAATGGACGAGGCTGGCACCGGCCTCTGTCAGGCGGGCGCGTTCGCGGTCGGTCAGGTGGATGGCGTGGCCGTAGACGGCACCCTCGCGCAGGAGGCCCTGCGATTCGTAGGTATCCAGATAGTCGCGGGATTGCGGGAAGAGGTCGCGGACCCAGTCGATTTCATCCGTCTGTTCGGAGAGGTGGGTCTGCATGAGGCAATCGGGATATTCGCGCCAGAGCGCGCCCAAGGCAGCGAGTTGTTCGGGGCTTGAGGTGGGGGAGAAGCGGGGGGTGATCACATAGGAGAGGCGGTCTTGCCCGTGCCATTTTTCAAGAAGCGACTTGCTGTCGTCATAGGCCGATTGTGCGGTGTCGCGGAGGCCTTCGGGGGCGTTGCGGTCCATGCATGTCTTGCCGGCGTAGAGGCGCATGCCGCGGGACCGGGCTGCGGTGAAGATGGCATCCACGGAGGCCGGGTGGATGGTGGCATAGGTGCAGACGGTGGTCGTGCCGTGGGCGGTGGCGAGGTCGAGGTAGCGGTTGGCGATCATCTCCGCATAGGTGGGGTCGGCGAAGCGCATCTCTTCGGGGAAGGTATAGCTGTTCAGCCAGTCGATCAGCCGTTTGCCCCATGAGGCGATGATGGCGGTCTGCGGGTAATGGACATGGGCGTCGATGAAGCCTGCCGTGATGAGGCATTGCCCGTAGTCGTGGAGGCGGGCCTGCGGGTGGCGGGCGCGCAGCGTGTCGGCGGGGCCGGTGGCGGTGATGCGGCCGCCTTCCACCAGAACGGCGCCATGGGGTTCGTGGCGGGCGGCGGCCTCGCCTGCCTCGAACGGGTCGGCGGTGAAGGACAGCACCTGTCCCAAGAGGAGATCGGCCATGTCTTGCCCCCGTCCTGCGCCGCATCCGGCGCGTCATGCGTCTCTTGCAAGCCTATGGTCTTTTGGCGCATGGGTAAATTTCCCCGTGCCCCCTGTTTCGCAGAAACAGCTTTCGTTAGGCTGGGGGTAATCGGGCAGGGTGCGGCATGGCGGAAAACGAGGCAGCGGTCGAAGAGATCGAACTGGACGATGACCGCGTGGAGGCGATCCGCGCGGCGGTGGAGGCAGGAGACCGCGCGCTGGTCCTTGGTCTGGTCGGGCCGCTGCATGCTGCCGATATCGCCGACTTTCTGGAGCAGATCGATGCCAGCGAGCGGCAGGAGTTCCTTGCGCTCTATTCCGGCGAGATCGACGGGGACCTGCTGTCCGAGATCGACGAGACGATCCGCGAGGAGGTGATCGAGAGCCTGCCCGCCGAGGTGGTGGCCGAGGCGGTGCGCGATCTGGATACCGATGACGTTGTCGACATCCTTGAGGATCTGGAGGCATCGGCGCAGGGGCGGATCCTTGACGCGCTGGATGTGGCGGACCGGGTGGCCGTCGAACAGGCGATGGCCTATCCCGAGGGATCGGCGGGGCGCCTGATGCAGCGTGAGGTGGTGGTCGCGCCCGAACATTGGACGGTGGGCGAGGCGATCGATTTCCTGCGCAGGGCGGAGGCATTGCCCGATCAGTTCTATCACGTGATCCTCGTCGATCCTCGGATGCGGCCTCTGGGCTATGTCACGCTGGGGCGCATCCTTTCGGCGCGGCGCGAGGTGGCCCTGAAGGACCTGACGGAGGAGAGTTTCCGCACGGTGGAGGCGACGGAGGAAGAGGAAGAGGTCGCCTATATCTTCAACCAGTATCACCTGATTTCCTGCCCCGTGGTGGATGCGGGCGGGCGGTTGGTGGGGGTGATCACCATCGATGACGCGATGAACGTGCTGGACGAGGAGCATGAGGAGGACATGCTGCGTCTGGCGGGCGTGGGCGAGGAGGCGAGCGTTCTGGACGGACCCCTTGCCACGGTGCGGCAGCGCTTGCCCTGGCTGGTGGTGAACCTGTTCACGGCGTCACTCTCGGCCTTTGTCATCTCGCGTTTCGAGGCGACGATCACGGCCATCGTGGCGCTGGCGGCGCTGATGCCGATCGTTGCGTCAACCGGGGGGATTGCGGGGACGCAATCTTTGGCCGTGGCGGTGCGGGCGCTGGCGACGCGGGACCTGACGGCGGCGAACGCGCGGCGGGTGGTGCTGCGGGAACTGGCGGCGGGGGCGCTGAACGGGCTTGCGCTGGCGGCGATCATCGGGCTGGCGGGATGGGCCATCTTTGGCGACCCGTGGATCGGGGGGGTGCTGGCGATGGCGATGGTGGTGAACCAGATCGTGGCGGCGCTGGGCGGGGTGCTGGTGCCGCTGACGCTGGAGCGGATGGGGCTGGACCCGGCGCTGGCCTCCGGCACCTTCGTCACCACGCTGACGGATGTGATGGGGTTTCTGGCCTTCCTCGGCCTTGCGACCGTGGTGCTGCTATGAGCGTCGACGAGGCCAAGGCGGTGGCGCGGAAGGCGGCTTTCGCAGCCCGGAAAGAGGCATTCGCGCGCGGACAGGGGCAGGCGGCGGAATTGCTGGCCGATGTGCTGGCGCCCCATCGAGGCAAGGTGCTGGCCGGATATATGGCGATGCGGACCGAGATCGATCCGACGGCGGCGATGGCGGCGCATCAGGGGCCGGTGGGCGTGCCGGTCATCCTCGGGGCAGGGCAGGCCTTGCGGTTTCGCGAATGGTCGCCCGGTTGTGCCATGGTGGCAGGAGAGTTCGGAGCCTTTATCCCCGCAGATGGCGCATGGGTGGAGCCGGAGGTGGTGATCGTTCCCCTCGTGGGCTTCGATGCGCGGGGCTATCGGCTGGGCTATGGCGGCGGGTTCTATGATCGCACTCTGGCGGGCCTGCGCGCGCGGCATGGTGTTCTCGCGGTGGGATTTGCCTTCGCGGCGCAGGAATTGCCCGAGGTGCCCATCGACCAATATGACCAGCGGCTGGACGTGATCGTCACGGAACAGGGCATCCGCCACTTCCCTTAGGCCTGCTTCATCCGTTCTTCAAATATCCCGGGGGTCCGGGGGCTGGCCCCCGGTCCCGCAGCATCGACCCGCGCGACGCGTCCCGGAATTTTCGCAGAAAATTCGTCTACTTGGCGATCTTCTCGTCGCGGACGAACATGTTGTTCCAGGCGCGGTCGATCAGGTCGGGGGTCATCTGGTAGGGGATGCCCTCGAATTCGCAGATGGAAATCATCTGGTCGATCAGGAAGACGGGTTGGTAGTTGGCATAGTTGTTGTTGATGGTCGGATACTTGACCTTCAGCAGGTGGACGAGCGCCTTTTCATCCAGCGGCATCTTCTTCTTGCGCGCGACGAGGGCGAAGATCTTCAGGAAGTTCTCCTGATTGGGGCCGTCGATCTTGATCTTGAAGAAAATACGCCGCAGGGCCGCGCCGTCGAAGATTTCGTTCGGGTGGAAGTTGGTGGAGAAGATGACCAGCGTGTCGAAGGGGACGGTGAATTTCTCGCCCGATTGCAGGGCGAGGATGTCGCGGGCCTCTTCGAGAGGCACGATCCAGCGGTTGACGATCTTCTGCGGGGGTTCGGCCTGACGGCCCAAGTCGTCGATGATGAAGATGCCGCCCGTGGCCTTGAGCTGCAGGGATGCGTTGTAGGTGCGGGCGGTGGGGTTGTATTTCAGGTCGAGCATGTCGAGTGTGAGTTCGCCCCCCGTGATGACGGTGGGGCGCTCGCAGCGGACATAGCGGGCATCGAAGCGGTTGCCGGTGCGGCGCAGGGCGTTCGGATCGTCGACCTGCTCTTCGGCGGCGGAATGGACGATGGGGTCATAGACCGTGATGATCTGACCGGCATATTCGATGGCGCGGGGGACATAGATCTTGTCCCCCAGCGCGTCGCGGATGCCGTTGGAGATGGAGGATTTCCCGTTGCCGGGCGGGCCATACATCAGGATCGACCGCCCCGAGGTGACGGCGGGGCCCAGATTGTCGATCAGGTCGGGGGGCAGGATCAGGTGGCCCATGCCCTTCATCAACTCCTGCCGTGTCAGGGTAATGTTGCGGACGGATTGGCGTTTCACCTGTTCCTTGTACATCTCCAGCGGCACGGGGGCGGCGCCGTAATATTCGGATTGCGACAGGGCATCCAGCGCGCGGGCCTTGCCGGCGTCGGTCAGTTGATAGCCCATCTCGTTGCCCGAGGTGGCATGCAGCGTGCCCGTCGCCTCGATGAAGCGCTGGGTGCGGGCGGTGTCGATCATCTCTTGGATCAGGGTGATGGGCAGGGCGATGACGCGCGAGAGTTCCGACACGTATTCGAGGTTCATGCGGAACATCGTCTTGAGCAGCAGGTCGCGCAGCATGACATGCGACAGGCCCGTTTCCGCCAGCGACCTAGGCTGCGGCGGCGGGGTGACGGAAGGGGCGGGGGCGGCAGTGGCAGGGGCCTGCGAGAGCGGTGCGGTCGGGGCGTTCATGCCTGCGGGACTCCGGTCGGGAACGGTGCGGTTCCGGACGGGCTATCCGCAATTCATGGAGAAATTCAGGCAGAGATGAGGAGACCGAGGAGAAAGTAGAAGATCAGCGTCCCGGAAAGCGCGAGGCCCATGGGAAACTTGCGGCTGGTCCAACTTACCCATTCAGGGGTAGCGCTGCGGAACGGTGTCAGGCGCAGGAGGCGATGGGCGGCGAAGGCGGCCAGCAGGCAGCCAGCGAAAAGGGTGAAGACGAAGGCGGGGGAGGAGCCGGTGAAGAAGGGGGCCATGGCTGCGGCGAATTTGGCATCGCCCGCCCCCACCAGCCGGAGGGTGGAGATGATGAAACCCGCCACCAGCGTGATCATGCCGAGGGCGAGGCCCCAGAGCCAAGCCTCGAAGGGCAGGGCGATGGGGCCGATGACGATGAACACCGCCGCCAAGGCGAGGACGGAGGTGTTCGGGATCTTCATGAACTTCATGTCCGACCAAGCGACCCAGAGGCCGATGGCGACGACAGGCAGGATGAACCACCAGGCCGTCCAGTCGGACGGCAGATCCGAAATGCGCATCCCTGTCAGGCCTCGAGCGCGGCGAGGCTGCGGACGGCGGCCTCGAAATGCTGGGGATGGGTGGAGATGGCATCCTGCAACAGGGCCTTGCCCACGGCGACATCGCCTTTCTTGATGGCGGTGAGCGCGAGGGTATAGAGGAGTTCGGCCTTTTCAGTCTGGTTCATCGGGACCACGGGCAGGTCGTATTTTCGCTGCGCACCGCGCGCCATGACGAGGTTGTTCTTGGCGGTGAAGAGGCTGTCGTCAAAGGTGATGGCCTGCACGAAGAGTCGTTCCGCCCCAGCGAAATCCTGCCGCGAGAGTTTCGAGAAACCCCAGTTGTTGTAGATGCTTGCGGGTTTGGTCGTCATGCCCGCCGCGATCTCATAGAAGCTGTCGGCCCGCTTCCAGTCCTTGCGGCTGTCGGCGACCATGGCCTCAAGCCGGTAGCGTTCGAAGGTTTCGTAGGTGGGCGGGATGCGATTGAGTTCGGCGGCGGCCTTTTCCCATTCGTTCTGCCGGATCAGCGCATCGGCCAAGGCGACGCGATCCTCGGGCTGGCCCTGCGGGGAATTGGCGATGGAGGCCCAGACGGTGGCGGCTTCGGCAGCGCGTCCGGCGCGGATGAGGGACTGGCCAAGGCCGCGCTTGAGGTCGATCCGGTCGGGGTTTTCCGTCGAGGCCTTGGTGAAATAGGCCACGGCTTCGTCCGGGTCGCCAACTGTCAGCATGATGTCGTTGAGGTTCGTCTCGTCGATGACATTCACGCTTTTCAGCGCGCGCTGCACCTCGGCATCCGAGGATTTCTGACAGGCGGCGAGGGCCACCGTGCCGGTGAGGCACAGGGCGAGAAAGACTGGGTGGCGCATGTTCCTGCGTCCTTTTGCTGCTCGGTCCCGTTGACCCTAGAGCTGCGAGAGAAGGACGAATTCGCCCTGACCCCGCCGCACGAGGGAGAAAGTCGGTTCTTCTTGCGACCCATCATATACCGAAGCTTCGCTTTGCGCGATAGCGAGGCGCAGATTTTCGCGGATGGAGTCCGTTTGGCCACTGTCGAGGGCGAAGGCCTGCTGGAAGATCAGGCGGGCCTCGTCGGGCTTGCCCTGTTCCATGAGAACGACGCCAAGGTTGTTGAGGGCAGGCACGAAGGTCGGATCCTCGCGCAGGGCCTGACGCAGGACCTTTTCTGCCTGCCCGAGGCGGCCCAGCCTGAGATTGGCCGATCCGATGGCGGAGAGGGTGTCGATATTGATCCCCCTTTGACCCGCGGCGCGCATATAGGCCCGCAGGGCGAGTTCGTATTCGCCCGCCTCCATCAGACGATGCCCCACAAGAAGGCCGTCCTCGGCAGAGGCGCGCCGGTCGATGCCGGGGGGCGTGCGCGTGTCGGATGTGCCAAGGCCGCCGGTCGATTGACAGGCGGCCAGAAGGCAGAGGCCCGAGAGGGCCGCCGGTATCGCAGTCTTCAAATTGGCCCCACCCCGGCCTCAGCCTCCGAATGCCTTCATGACGCCGTGGATGGAGGGCCCGATCAGGATCACCATCAGCGGCGGCACGGTGAAGAGCATTGTGCCGAGGGTGAGCTTCGTCGGCAAGGTGTTTGCCTTTTCTTCAGCGCGCATCACGCGTTTGTCACGCATTTCGGCGGAGTAGACGCGCAGCGCCTCGGCGATGGAGGTACCGAAGGTGGCGGATTGAATCATCGTGGTGACGAAAGAGGTGATGTCGGGCAGGCCCACGCGTTCGGCCATGTCGCGCAGGACGGTGACGCGTTCCTTGCCGGCGCGGACCTCCTGGCTCACGATGTCGAATTCCTCGGCAAGGTCGGGATAGGCGGGGGCGATCTCGCGGGCGACGCGGGCGATGGACTGGTCGAGCGACTGCCCTGCCTCGACGCAGACGAGCATCATGTCGAGCGCGTCGGGGAAGCCGTCGGTGATGAGTTGCTGGCGTGTCTGAAGGCGGCGCTGGACCCAGTAGACGGGCAGGTAATATCCGGCCGCCGCGGGCATCAGGGTGGACATGGCCATCGCCTGCATGTCGAGTTCCTGCGAGCGGCTGACGGCGAAGGTATAGGCCATGCCGAGCACGAGGAAGCCGATCCCGAGCAGGAACTGCATGGCATGGAACATGCGGACGGAATTCTTGCCCCTGTAGCCCGCGCGCAGCATCTTGAGCCGCGCCGCCGACATCTGCTCCTTGTCCTGCGGTTCGAGGAAATGGGCGAAACGGTTCAGCTTGTCGTTGCGATCGGAGGAGCGGCGCAGGTCGGCATCGCGGGGATCGCGGGCCTTGCCGCGTTCCATCCCGCGGGCCTGCTGCTTGAGCTTGTCGAAGGGTTCCGGCTCTTTCTTCAGGAGGAAGGGCAGGGTGACGAGGATCAGCAAGAGGCCGAGTCCCCCCAGAACGAGCAGGGGGCCGAGGTCGCCCATCTTCGCGACGATGAGATCGTTGATGGAAGAGAACATGGGTCAGACCTTGATGTTGACCATGATCTTCATGAAGATCACGTTCACTATGAGGAAGGCGACGACGAAGAGCGCGGCCGGAACGAAATACTGGGTTTCCTTGACGCCATCGTAATAGTCGGGCTTGAGCATCTGGATCATCAGAAGCGCTGCGATCGGGAAGCCCGACAGGAACATGCCGGACCATTTCGCCTCGGCCGTGATGGCCTTGACGCGCCGGAAGAGTTTGAAACGCGAGCGGATCACCTTGGCCAGACCGTCGAGGATTTCGGCGAGGTTGCCGCCCGACTGCTGCTGGATGGAGACGGCGACGGCGAGGAAGTGGAGGTCCTGATTCTCCATCCGGTTGGCGAAGGCGCGCAGGCTTTCGGCGATGTCGCGGCCATAGGTCGCTTCGTCGGCGATGAGGCCGAATTCGGTTCCCAGCGGATCGGCCACCTCTTTCGAGACGATGGCCACGGCGTTGGAGAAGGGGTGGCCGACGCGGAGCGAGCGGACCATGAGTTCCACGGCATCGGGAAGCTGCTCCTCGAGCAGAGCCATGCGCTTTTTCGCCTTGCGGGCCACCCAGACATAGACGCCCCCCACGCCCATTACGGCGGCGATGCCGACGCGGACGGTGGTCTGCGCCTCGGTCATGAGGGTGAGGCCGACATAGGCGACGATGCCGAGGAGGCCCATGATCCCGATAAGTTGCCGGGGCGAGAAGGCGATGTTGGCCTTTTGCGCCTTGGAGGCGAGCATCTTGTAGAGCGGGATGCCCTTGGCGTTCATGTGCTGGGACATCTCCTTGCGGAGTTGTTCCAGCACCTGTTCGCGGTTCTGGTTCTTTTCCAGAAGG
Organism: Tabrizicola sp. M-4; assembly: GCF_051132405.1. GTDB lineage: Bacteria > Pseudomonadota > Alphaproteobacteria > Rhodobacterales > Rhodobacteraceae > Paragemmobacter. The sequence goes on along the minus strand of NZ_CP128606.1, from coordinate 2,768,502 downwards.
GCGAGGCGGCGGCTGACCTTGGAGTTGAGGCTGATCGATTTGCCGAAGACCGTCAGATACAGACCTTCGACGAGCACCACGACGGCGACGAAGATGACGATGTAGATGACGGGGGCTGCGCTGAATTCCATGTGGGGCGGGCCTGATCTGGTGGTGGGGGTCAGATGATCGGTTCGTAGATGGAGGCGGGCAGGTCATAGCCCCACTGGCGGAAGCGTTCGGAATAATGCGAGCGCACGCCGGTGGCGTTGAAGCGGCCGATGATCTTGCCCGAGGGTTCGACGCCGAGCCGTTCGTAGCGGAAGATTTCCTGCATGGAGATGACGTCGCCTTCCATGCCGGTGATTTCGGTGATGGAGACCATGCGGCGCGAACCATCCTGCAGGCGGGAGGCCTGCACGATGAGGTTGACGGCGGAAGAGATCTGGCTGCGCACCGCCTTGAGCGGCATTTCAATTCCGGCCATGGCGACCATGTTTTCAAGGCGCGAGATGCCGTCGCGGGCGTTGTTGGCGTGGATCGTGGTCATGGACCCGTCATGGCCGGTGTTCATGGCCTGAAGCATGTCGATGACTTCCTCGCCGCGCGTTTCGCCGACGATGATGCGGTCGGGGCGCATCCGGAGCGCGTTGCGGAGGCAGTCGCGCTGGGTCACGGCGCCCTTGCCTTCGACGTTCGGCGGGCGGCTTTCCATGCGGCCCACATGGACCTGCTGGAGTTGGAGTTCGGCGGTGTCCTCGATCGTCAGCACGCGTTCGGTGTTGTCGATGAAGGAAGAGAGCGCGTTGAGCGTGGTGGTTTTCCCCGACCCCGTGCCGCCCGAGACGATGATGTTGAGGCGGGTGGACACGGCGGCCTGAAGATAGGCGGCCATTTCTTCGGTGAAGGCGCCGAAGCGGACGAGGTCGGCGACGCCGAGCTTTTCCTTCTTGAACTTCCGGATGGAGACGAGCGAGCCGTCCACTGCGACCGGAGGCACCATGCAGTTGAAGCGCGAGCCGTCGGCGAGACGGGCGTCGCAATAGGGGTTGGATTCATCGACGCGGCGGCCCACGGCGGAGACGATCTTGTCGATGATCCGCAGCAGGTGGCGTTCGTCTTTGAACGTCACGTCGGTCAGGGTGAGTTTCCCGCCGCGTTCGACGAAGATGCGGTGCGGGCCGTTCACGAGGATGTCGGAGACGGTTTCGTCCTTCAGCAGCGGTTCCAGCGGGCCGAGGCCCATCACCTCGTCATAGAGTTCCTGATTGAGCGTGGCGCGGTCGTCCTTGTTCAGGGCGACGGACATGTCGGACAGGGTTTCGGAGGTGATCTCGGCGATCTCGGAGCGAAGCTGCGCTTCGGTTGCGTGTTCCAGAGCCGAGAGGTTGAGGCTTTCCAGAAGCTTCTTGTGAAGCTCCACCTTCAACTCCATCAGGCGTTCCTTGCGCTTCTTCTCCTTTTCCGCTGCGGCGGCTTCGGGTGTGGCGGGAACGGTGTTCGGGCGCTGGCCCAGCATGGGCTTGGGCGGCGGGGCCGCGGGGCGCGGAACGCTGGCAGGGGCCGGAGCACCGGCTGCGGGCGCGGCGGGTGCCGGGGTGACAGGACGAAGCGCGGGTTTGGCGTCGGAGCCGTCAGGCTTTTTGAAACGTGAAAACATCAGATTGGCCCCCCAGGCCAGGCAGTCTGATCGGGTTAAGGTTACTTGCGACCGGTGGCAGCGGCGCGGTTCAGGTCATGCAGTGATTTGGCGAGTTTCTGGATTTCCTTGCGGACCGGGTTTTTCGGCGCGCTGTGCGACAGGGGATGACCGTGGTCATTGGCCTGTGTCACCTGCGGCCCGCCGTCCGGGATCTGGACCTCCAGCCGGATGTCGAGGCTTTCGGACATGCGCTTCACCCGGCTCTTGGCAGAGAGGTCGGTGAATTTCGGGGCGCGGTTCAGGATATAGCGGAGTTTCTCATGCGGCAGGGTTTCGGCCTTGAGCGCGCGCACGAGGCGCAGGACGTTCTGGGCCGAGCGCAGGTCGAGATCCATCATCGCGAAATAGACATGCGCGCGGGTCAGGACGGTTTCCGTCCATGCCACGATGGTCTTGGGCATGTCGATGATGACGAAGTCGAAGTTTGACTGGGCCATGTCGATGATGCGGGCGATGTCCTCGGGCGCGACGATGTCGAGCGGCAGCATGTCGGCCGGCGCGGTGAGGACGTGAAGCTTGTCGTTGTAGGTGAGCATCGCCGCGAGGAAGGCGTCGCTGTCGGCGGCGGCGGTGTCGGAGAGGAGTTCGAAGACCGCCTCCTTGCGGGGCAGGTCGAGATAGGTCGCGACCGAGCCGTACTGGAAATCGAAGTCGAGCAGGCAGACGCGCGGCGCGTCCTCCTTTTCGATCGTGGCCAGTTCCCATGCGAGGTTGGCCGCGAAGGTTGACGCGCCCGAGCCGCCGGAAAGGCCGTGGACGGGCAGGACGACCCCGTCGCGGTCGCCCTTGGCCTTGAAGCTGGGCGTCTGGGGCGGGGCATCGGGGACGGCGTGCAGGTGGGTGATGCTGGCGGCGGTCTGGACCGGGGCGGGCGCAGGACGGCGGACGCGTTCGATCGCCTCTTTCAGCGCGCCTTCGGGCAGGGGGTAGGGGACGAAGTCGTCCGCGCCCAGACGGAGGAGCTGATGCAGACCGGCGGGGCTGATCTGGTCGGCGATGAGGATGACCTTGATCTTGCGTTCGGTGGCGGCCTTGATGATGTCGGTGATGCGGGTGAGGTCGCCCTCGTCTTCGGCATTCACGGCGATGGCTACGAATTCGAGGCTGCCCGCGTCGGGTTGAGCGAGGAAGTCGCGGGCATCCTCGAAGGTGAGGTCGCCCCAGCTTTCGCCCAGTTCCAGTTCCATGTCGTCGATCAGGAGGTCGAATTCCTGGATGTCCCGCGAGATTGTGCAGGCCAGGATCGGCGCCGGATCGGGCATCATGTTGGCAGCAGTGCTCATCGCCTTTTGGTCCTTTGTGGTCAGGGATGACGATGGCGGGAGGCCGTCCGTCCGGGATGCGGACGGGCGGGCAGGGCCACCGGGCACCCCCCTCACGACGTGACGCCATGAGATTGTTCCCAGTCAGGGTGGAAGCTGGAGGTCAATGGTGGCGATTCTTGGGCTAGAAACGCGTGATTGTTTGAAATCTGGCGACTTTAGCGGGGCTGGATGGGCCAGTGTCGCGCAGAGGCACGGAATTTGAAGGGCCGGGCAACAGTCTTTGCCCGGCCCGTGTTTCTGGTTCGATGCCGTCGAAGGATCAGGGCGCGGGAGCCGCCTCTCCGGGGGCCGGGGCCGCCCCGCCCGTCGTGCCGCCGCCTGCCGCGCGGGGCGTCGCGCTGGTTATGTATTCGCGGTAGATCACCTCGGCATATTTGCCGTCGAGGATGTTCGGGTGACGCTTGAGGAAGCCTGACACTTCCGTCACCGTGCGGCGGTTCTCGTATTCGGGTTCCTGCGTCTGGATGACGGGGCGCGTCTCGCCGAAGGAGACCAGCGCCTCGAGCCGGGACCGCGATATGCCGCGGGTGGCGAAATAGGCGACGACGGCCTCGGCGCGGCGCTGACCCAGACGCTTGTTATAGGCGTTGGAGCCGACGAGATCGGTGTGGCCGTAGACACGGAAGCGCACTTCGGGGAATTGCCGGATGAAGTTTGCCTGTTCGTCCAGAACCATCTGCGCCTCGGGGGTGAGCTGGGCGCTGTTGAAGTCGAAGTTGATGGTAGTGGGTATCTCGCGGGCGAAACGTTCCCCAAGCGCCTGGATCGGGTCGATCTGGCCGGTCTGGAGAAGGAAGTTGTTCATCGATGGATTGCCGAAGCCGCCTTCGTCGATATCGGCGCTGATCGTCTTGTCGGCGCAGCCGGCGAGAGCGAGGGAGGCGAGAAGGGTCAGGGCGATGGTCGCGGATTTCATGTCCATTCCCCCTTTATTCCATCACATAGCCATAGGAGCCGGTGAAATCCTGCCGGGCCACTTCGCCAGCAGGCCCGGAGGTCGCCGCCTTGCCGACTTCGCCGAAGAGGAAGAGTTCTGCTTCGGTCGGCAGACGGACGCGGTCGGTGGGCAGGGCCAGCGCCTCGCCCCGGGTGGGCGAGACGAGGTGGGGGGTGACGATGATCACGAGTTCGGATTGGCCGCGTTCGTATTCGGCGGACCGGAAGAGCGCGCCGAGGACGGGGATGTCGCCCAGCCACGGCACCTGACCGCTGACATCGCGAAAGTCGTCCTGCAGAAGGCCCGCGATGGCAAAGCTTTCGCCGTCGCGCATTTCCACAGTGGTGGAGGTTTCGCGGCGCTTGAAGGCGGCAAGCTGGATGCCTTGGCTTTCCTGCGACACTGTCCCGTCGATGGAGGAGACGGAGGCATTGATCTGCAGGTTGATCAGGTCACCATCCACCACGGTGGGGGTGAACTTCATCTCGACACCGAAGGGTTTGTATTCGACCGTGATCGTGCCGTCATCCGAGACGGGGACGGGGTATTCGCCACCGGCGAGGAATTTCGCCTCTTGCCCTGAAAGGGCGGTGAGGTTCGGTTCGGCAAGGGTGCGGACGACGCCCTTGGATTCAAGCGCCTCAAGCAGGATGCCGATTTGCAGGGAGCCGGTTGTGAAGCCGAGAAGGCCCGCGCCGACAGTGCCGTCGCGAACCGTGACAGCACTTCCGAGCGTGTTTGTGCCCTGCAGCCATGTGCCGGTTTCCACGGCGTCGTTGGTTCCGTCTATGGCAAGCGACGCGGACAGGTTCTTTGACACCGACCGCTGCATCTCGGCAAAGCGGACCTTCAGCATCACCTGCTGCGTGCCTCCGACGGACATGAGGTTCGACACGCGCCCCGGTGCATAGCGTTCGGCAAGGTCGAGGGCGCGGGCGAGGCGCTGGGTCGAGGAGGCAGTGCCGGAAAGCACGATGCCGTCATTCGCCGTGCGCACCTCGATCTTCTCGCCGGGGAGGATCTGGTTCAGACGTTCCTTGAATTCCGCGATGTCGGTGGTGACCTGCACCTCGACATTGGTGATCAGTTGGCCGTCGGCGTTGAAGAGCGTCAGCGTCGTGCGCCCCGGCGTCTTGCCAAGAACATAGATCGACCTGTCCGACAGGGTCGAGATGTCGGCTATTCCCGGATTTGCAATGGAGAGTTCGGCGAAAGGCGTTTCGCTTTCAAGGACGACGGCGCGGTTCATCGGCACCTCGAGCGCCTGCGCCGCCGTGCCCTTCACCACCTTCAGCACTTCGGCCGAGGCCGCATCTGTCGTGGCAGTCGCGAGGGCAAAGCCCATCGCGCAAGCTGCCGCCAGCTGTCGCATCTGCATCGGTGACCTGCCCTTTCGATCACACCTCTGATCGCGGATCTTTGTTGCCCGCTCCGTCGCCCAAAATGCCCGAGATGGCATTTTATTGCAAGAATCATTGCCTTAGGTGCCGTTCCTTATGTGGATAACTGGCAACAATGGTAAATTTGTCGCAAGCCTTAGGAACAGGAAGGGGCGCAAACACCATATCCGGTGGTTGCGCCCCCTTGCCCCGGATCACGCCGGAGTGAGGCTTTCGGTCAGTTCGTGCAGGGGATCGGGATCTCCACCACTTCGCTTCCCTTGCGGTTGCGGATGGTGCAGACCTTTTCGGCCTCGACCTCGATGACCTCCTGCTGTTCGATCCCGAGCAGCGAGGCGCTGTCCACCTCGATCTTTTCGGCGCCTGTCTCGGTGTTCGAGCCGACGAGCGAGAGGGTCAGATTCCCGGTCGCCTGGGCCTGCGCGAGGCGGGCCACCTGTTCCTGGCTGACCTGCACGGTGACGGTCTGGGCGACCGTGGCGCCCACCGTCGCATCGCCGACCGCTGTCTGGTCGATGGCGATGACATTGACGCTGCTTTCGATCAGGCGCGTGATCTCGCGCGTGCCGTCATTGCCGGTCCAGTAGACATCGACGAAATTGCCCGGATAGACGAAGCCGGACACGCCAGAAGAGGCGTTCACGTTGATCGCGAAGGCG